>NZ_CP020038.1:4418069-4725664 GCF_002157225.2 Agarilytica rhodophyticola | reverse complement strand
TAAAGCTGTGTTTGAAAAGTATATTTGTATAGCAGAATTACATCAGTATTTGTCTAAGCTAATTTTTCTATTGCCAAAAAGGGAGTACTAACAATTTTTTTAATTTCAGATTAAGGAAGTGCTAACATTTTTATTTTTTTTTAATAAAAAAATATTTTATTTTTTGTTCTATTATGACCGGCAGTTTTTATTATTTTAAATGGTTTAATATAAAAAACGTTAGTAAATATTAAGGATTTACTAACGTTTTTTTGCAAGTTTAATGAAGGGCTTACTAACGGTTTTCGAAAATAATTAAGCCGGTTTATTTAAGAAAATAGCTGATATTTTTCGTGTTTTTTTATATAATAAGCAGGTCATGTAAGAGTGCTTAGCTCATATCTATTGAAGATAAATAGGGACATAAAAATGTAGCAATGGACTGTGAAATAGGAAGGCTACATGGCAAAAAATAATTTGTTCTCATCTAACACCCTTTTGATTTTTCTCGTCAAGAGAGTGCTTTTTATTTATGTATTGTATGTAATCAATATACTGTTGTAATACTTAAAAGGAATATCTTATGAAGTACATTAAATTCGTTATCTGCGCCACACTGCTTGCATTGGCGAGTATGCAGGTGTCGGCACAAACAGCGCAATATTCATTTTCAACACACACATCCAGTTTTCCCGTTTATCCTTCATTGGAATTGGGAGGCATTGCTACAGGTAAAGTAAAAACTGAGTTCAATTCGTACAATGGGCAGACGAATGTGACTAATTTCTCTGTCAATTTCGAAAATGCTCCAAATTTAAATGTCAATAACTTTAGCTTCGATCCCTTTACTAATAGCTATATTGCTATCGCTAATAATATCTGGGTATTTCGTTCGGTTCGCGTAGAATTATTATTGAATGATCCTATGTACCCCGTAGATGTGACATTTAATATATTCGTTAACGAGCAGGAGTCTTTTGTCGGTGGAAATGCTTCTCCTCTCGGCCCAATGTTGGCGTCAGGATACGCAATGTTGGAAAATACTACGCCTTTTAATGAGGTTGACAACTATACGACCACGCTCGATGGCAAGTCCGTTATTATGCGCTTAAACGGTAATTTAGGACGTAACTATGATCCCAATAAAGGTACTGTTGGAGAAGGCATTGAAGTAAAGGTACTTTGGCACGGACAGGGCGAAAAGTTACTTTACATCCCTATGCCTCTTGTCGGCTCAAACATCACGCCTATTGCTCTAGTTGTTAGTTCTATCTCTGCTCCACCACCTCAGGAGGACATCATGGAGGTATTTGTTCGCTACTCAGAAAATGGTGCTACACAAGAGAGTCCAAGGTTGCTACTGCGAGACTTTTTAGCACAAGCATTCCCTGTTTTTTAAATAAAACTATTGTATTCTTCTGCACCGACTTTAGGCGATGATTATTCATCGCCTTTTTTTATGGCTATTTGGGCCTGTATGCCCTAGGAAGAAGGGGGAGATTGGTGTATGTTGCCAGTGTTACCAAAATATAACGATAACGAGGTGATACTGTGTCTGTGCTGCTATTTAATATTAATGATTTGGCACTTATTCTTGCTATTGCTGCATGTTTATTTCATATTGGCCTGTTGGGTTTACAAAATACAGTGACTCAAAAGAATATATTTCTATCGCTCTTTTTATTATGTATTGCGCTGACTTTTTTGGACGCACTTATTTATTGGTCTCTGGCGATTAAGAGTCAACTACTTTTGTTGTCTCCTCACATTTTCTTTATTTTTAAAGTCTCTCTTTTCTTACAGGCGCCACTGTTATTTTTTTATGTAAAGTCCGTTCTTTTTTTCAACCTAACATTAACACCAAACAGTGCTTTGCATTTTTTACCTGGAATATTTTTTATCATTGCTATTCCACTGATATACCATTCTCTAGGTGAGCAAAATTTAGAGGCGGGTATACATAATTACTCTATTCTTTTTGCCGATCCGATTTTTAGATTTTTTATGTGGTTGTCAAAACTGTCCTATATTGTCTACGGCTTTTTATGTTTAAGAATGCTTCAGGCCCACAGCCAAAAACTAAAAGATAATATCTCAAGTATTGACAAAGTTAATGCTGATTGGTTGCGTTTACTTGTGATTGGCTTTGTATTTCTTTGGTTATGGGACACTTTAGCCCAAGCGTTGACACAAGTTAATTTATCCGGTCATATCTTGTCCTTGCTTAAGAATTATGCTCACTTAGCTCTTGTGGTAACCTTGTTGTTTCTCAATATCTCACGGGCCAGTTACACTCTTAAACACAATGCTTTGGAAGTAGAAACAACCTTTGCCACACAGTTATATACGACAGAGCATGTGCAAAGAATTAATGAGGCGATGAATCATCGTCAAGTGTACCTTGACCCAGAATTATCGCTGAACAAGTTGTCTAAGGTAACTTCATTGCCTAAACGTTTATTGTCAGCGATTATAAATAAGCACTATGAGAGAAATTTCTTTGAGTTTGTCAATTATTATCGTGTTGAACATGCGAAAGATGTTTTAGCTAAAGATGGAGCAGGTGTATCTATGATCGATGTGATGAACCGCTCTGGTTTTAATAGTAAATCGGCATTCAACCGCTTTTTTAAAAAATTTACTGGCATGACGCCAACACAGTACCGTGCGTATTGTGCCTCTCAAAAACTTATTAAGAGTATATCATAGGGCCTGTTAACGGGCCCTAGTAGAGCTTGTTCGCTAATTTCCAAATGAAATATTGTCCCAATAGTACACTTCTTCTCCCGCGATAGCTCCTGAAGTACCAAAGTTGAAAAATATGGAGGCTTTATCGAAACGCCAGCCTGGTTGAATTAATGGCTCGGTACCCAGCACATGATTATTAAAGTCGAATATTAATTCATGCCATTGGTTGGCTTGTGTTGTGTGAACCTCACTCTCAACACTATGCGCAGGATTACTATGATCTTCTAATTTTAAGCGGACTGGAATATTTTCTCGGGGCGAATACAACCAAACTTTCATAAGGCTACTAGTTTTTGTTATCGGAATTATCGACGCAAACCCTTCGCTAGGGCCTGTTCACACTAATTTAACCGCTCCTGTTTACACTCAAAAGCGCTAATCAAGACGCGAAGAGTGTAGTTTAGTCGCTCTAAATGAGCGATGAGTAACGCAGAGTAGCGCCTTTGAGTGCAAACCCGAATAGCCACATGGATGTGGTGTATTAGGGCAGTGCAGGAGCAACTGCCAAGGGCTGGTAGCATTTTTCCGCCTAGCGTCGTTAACACGCACTTATTTATGCCTGTATGGATACAGGTAATTAGAGCAATGCAGGAGCAATTGCCGAGAATAACTAAACGGCGTTTGTGTTGCCTAGCTAGTCGAAAAAATGCTTACCAGCAGGTGCGATTCCATTAGTGTGAACAGGCCCTAGTACTCATAGTAGTACCTGCCCAGGTTTCCGCATTTTGCGTCCTTGTCGTCATGGCTACTCTACCAGCAGCGCCAGTTGGATCACTCGTTAATATTGTGGAGACTCCGCCGAAGTCTATTCGAGAATAGTCTACCTGCTCATCCTCAAAAGTAACGGGCAGATCTACCTGTGCTTTTGGGCTTGGGGGGATGGTGGGCGTAGTTGTGTCTCCATCTGCTGTTGTAAAGCGAATATTGTCAATAAGTAAACTTATCGCACCTGTCGGCTCTATAACGAAGGGGTTGATAATATCTGACAAGGTCGCGATGCCATTTGCTAACGAATTTCTTCGTGTCGCAAGCTCTGTTACGCTTATACGTATTTCTGACCATTCATTAGTGTTGTCAATAGGGACTTCTATATCACTGACATTTGGCCAACCACTGTCAATCTTTATCAATAAGCTGGTAGCTGGATTACTTACGCTGTTATCGACTACCTTCAGTTCGAATATAAGTGTGCTGCCTGCTGCGAAATCACTTAAATCTACACGAGGTGGATAGGCAAAATATACATTCCCATTGACACCCGTTTTGTCGACCCTGAGCACACTGCCGCGATTAGTTTCAGCAACTTCAGAAATGGCAATTTGGTTATCTGGATTATAAGAGCGTAACTCCAGTCCCTCGGTAACACCATTGTTATAAAGTGTGTACACAGGCCCTGAACCATAGTCACTGCTTGAATCCACTACTGGTGGAGCGGTATTTCCTGCTACCAGCTCGGCGCTATTGCCAAGATTTGCACAACCGGCACCAGTAGTAGGTGACACCGCGCACTCATAGACGCGCACATAGTCGATAACTAATGTCTGAGGAAACACCGATTCGTCGATACCTTTCTCATTGACATTACCTGCCCAGGCGCCACCTACGGCAAGATTTAATAACATGTGAAATTTTTGATCAAAAGGGGAGCCAGTTGGCCCATTTATCATGGTGCCGCTTTCGTCCAAAAATTGGCTGTACCAGCCACTTTCTCTTTGGGTAGCGAAATGATGATCGTCTACGTACCAGCGTATTTCCCCGGCTTCCCATTCCACTGCATACACATGAAAGTCATCGGCAGGATTAACACCATTAGGTAATTTATAGTCAGTGCCGGAATTAACGTTATCCGGCCAGCTTCTTCCGTAATGTAAGGTGCCGTGAACGCGAGCCTCTGAAGTTCCTGGTGGTGCTTCTGCTTCATCTGATTGTGTTTTTAAGTTGACCGCTTCCATAATATCAATTTCGCCAGATGCGGCCCAACCACCGTAAACATAGTCAGTGGGCAGCATCCATATGGCAGGCCAGGTGCCTTGGCCCTCTGGAAGTTTGGCTCTAATTTCAAAGCGGCCGTATTTCCAGTCGCCTTTGTTCATGCTTCTTAGGCGGGCAGAGGTATAAGGCAAAGTTGCATTGTTGCCGGCGCTACCATCAGGTGTTGCAGGTCCGGTAAATTGTTCTCTGCGTGCGACGATGTTGAGCATGCCATCGTCGATAAATGAGTTGATAGCTCGGTCTGTATAACACTGTTGCTCGTTGTTACCGCCTCCCCAACAATTGACTTCGTGGCTCCACTTGCCAAGATCAATGTCAGGCCCATCAAATTCGTCATTCCATACCATCTGCCAATGACGAGTATGGCTATTTACTGGCAGAGGTGTTGACGAGGCTTGTGAAGAGGTTTCAAAAGTAGGGGATGAGGAATCAGAGCCACCACAAGCTAACAACGTGGCACTAAGTGTAATGAGTAAGAGCACTTTAGTTGATAGAAACTGAATGTTATTCATTATTCTTTTTTCCGCTAAACAAGTTGCAAGAGATATTACCGCAGCTTACTTTCCACTTGTTGTTAGGTCGACGCAGTAAACGTCTGATGTAATGGCACCTCTACTAATAACAAGAGCCAAAAATAGTATGCGCAAAGTGGCACTTGTCTGGTTTTACGCGTTTGCTTGATTTTGAACTTTCTAAAATCCGTTAGCAGAGGGCATTTTGATCTCTATTGGAATACAACCTCAACAGTATCACTTTCGCATCGTATATCAGGTCGACACTTCACCATGAGAAGCTCAAGTTAATACTAGTGTTGGCAAAACAATCACTAATAATGACAAATATATTCAAATTGTTTTCGTAATAGCGAGATGGAAATGTGAGCTTTAATAATTTTTTATTAGTGTTAGTTATGACGACAGTTCAATTCACTGGTATTGCTTGGAACTTTTTATGACTTCTATCAAACAGCTATCTTCACGATATTTTGTTTATCTGCGTTTATTTCTCAATTGGTTTAATTCATCTATAGCTTTTTTGCTATGCATGGTGACATCTACTGCTCAAGCTTCTTTTCCTGATCGGGGGATGGTGGATAATATACCTATGTTTAACTATAACGGTCAGGCGGAGCCTGCCATAAATGATGTGAACAAATCGCTTCCAGAAATTAGCGGTATATACCGAAATGGCCCCTCTAGCGTTACTTTTTTTGTTAATTCCAATGCTTGGTCAGATGTCCATTACTCGATCAATACAGGTAACCAGCTCAATGTTCGTATGCATCATGATAGTGGACGTAATACCTACACCATTAATAATTTAAGCCAAGGAGATCGCATTAGTTTTAATTTCACCTACTGGAATGTGGATCATGCGGTGGATACTAAAAGACAAACCTATCGTTTAAGTGGTTATCCTGCTCCAACAGCGAGTGTGACGCCCACGCCGACATCAACACCAATACCTACAAATATTCCTTCTCCTACATCTACCCCGGTGCCCAGCCCAACTTATCCCCCTTCGCCTAAAACTGTAGTGCCTCTGTTTGATCCTTCGACAAAACTAGAGCCTGTTACCCAATTCGATCGCGGTGATGCTTTGGTGACACGCTTTGCGGATCGTGGAAGGGATCGTCATGCGAAAGAAGATGAGTTCCAGGCCTACGACCATTATTTAACGTTTTATTGGGAACATCGAACAGCGGCTATAGAAATTGTCGACTATGTTGCCAAGGGTGGCAACAGCGTGAGAATGAATGTTACTACCCAATGGCGTTTGGACGATACGGAAGCGGAGAACCGTTGGTTTTATCGTGGTGTTAATACAGTGGCAGAATACTATGATAATGGCACTATGAATCGTATTGGTGACTTTCATTATTACAAAGAACGAAACTGGAATGTGAGAGAAAATAGGCCTATTCAAATTGGTGATAAAATTGAATTTGAGATCAGCCAATTTCTTACCAATAACCTTCCCCGCGGTCGCGCAAATTATTACGGAACTACCTATTTGTACATTGTTGGCGAAGGGCTTGTTCCTTGGGATACAAATAAAGGTTTTGTTCAAGGTGGGCCGCTGCATCAAGAAGATTCTTTTAAAATTCCTAAAGCTGCTTGGTTAGGTGGCAATACCACATTGCCTTCTATGGAAACTAATGAACCTGATAATCACTTTATGCAGATGGCAACTAACTTAGGCTATGACAACGGTCAGCCTTTTGTTAAGGGACGACGTATCCACCATACATCTTTTGTTGATGGTGCTCATGATGAAAATCCGCAAAACGGTATTTTTAGTGAAATGGTAGGTAAAGCGGGAAATCATTATATCAATCAACGTTGCTCAGATTGCCATGAGCGTAATGGTAGAGCTGCGCCGCCAGAAGTAGGCCAAACACTAGATAAATGGGTGTTTAAGGTGGGAGACACTGAGGGTAAGCCCGACGTAAATATTGGCCGCGTGCTTCAGCCTAAAAGTGCTAATAATGCTATCAGTGAAGGTGAAGTGACTCTTGCATTTTGGGAAGATGTTAACGGCTTACGTAAACCTCATTATCAATTTACTCAATATACACCAGTGAGATTCTCAGCACGTATTGCCCCACAGCTCGTTGGCTTAGGTTTATTAGAGGCGATTGCGGAAACATTGATTTTAGCTCGTGAAGACCCAGAGGATAGAAATGGTGATGGTATTTCAGGTAGAGCACAGAAATTAATTGATCCTGTCTCTGGTGATATTCGTTTAGGTCGCTTTGGCTGGAAAGCGGGAAGCTCAAGTTTGCGGCATCAAATTGCTGCGGCATTGAATACGGATATTGGTGTGATGACGTCTGTCTTACCTGAACCCGATTGTGGTACAGCGCAGAATGATTGTGGCAGGGCTGGTTCAGAATTAGGGGATGAGCACTTAAATAATCTTGTTAAATATATCGCTTTACTTGGGGTTAGGCCCCAGCGAAATGTTAGTGATTCACGTGTTAAACAGGGTAAAGCGTTATTCTCAGAGATTGGTTGTGCGGATTGTCACACACCTACATTACAAACCAGTCCCTTTCATCCTTTTGCCGAGTTGCGCGAGCAAACAATTCACCCCTACAGTGATTTATTATTGCATGATATGGGGCCTGGCCTTGCGGATAGTTTAGGTGAGGGAGAAGCGTCTGGGTCGGAATGGCGAACGACGCCTTTGTGGGGACTTGGTTTAAGTGCTTGTGTGACAGGAGGCGTTATTAACCCAACGGGTCGGCAAGGTGATGAACGTTGTTCACCAGTGCATAGTTATTTACATGATGGTCGCGCTAGGTCAATTGAAGAAGCCATTTTTTGGCATGGTGGCGAAGGACAGAAAGCAAAACAAAATTATAAGAGCCTACAGACTGTAGAAAAACAAAACATTCTTATTTTTCTACAGTCATTGTAATAGCAGCTCTAATAAAAGGGCAGCTTAAATACTCCTTTCTCCATGTATTATTTTTTCTACTGCCCCTCACTAGGGCCTGTTCACACAAATTGAACCGCGCCTGCTGGAGCGTATTTTTTTCGTATTCTAGGCGCTGTGAGTGCTGTTTGGTCATTCCAAATGAACGAACAGCAACGCAGAATATGGGAAAAATACGCCCAGCCCTTCGGGTCGTCCCTAAAACACGCCATTTGTCGTTGCTCGTCACTTATTTGGCCCACCAAACTGCGCTTCTCGTGCCTAAACTGGCGTGTTTTAGGGGCGACAGGAGCGATTCCATTAGTGTGAACAGGCCCTAGCAGTGAGGGGCTTTTATATGATCAACAGTTAAGGTATTGATCTCTTCTAATCACAATGAGTTTTACCGTTACCAAAGGCACAGTCCAGTGCGCCCATCGCATAAGAGTCAGCGTTATGTTTTGCTTTATATGTATTGTTTTCCGACCAGGGCCTACGTATAGCTGAAGCACGAGCGGAAGAGTTTGCATACTTCTTATCGCCAACGGCTATGCCAGCATTGTGGGCCATTTCATGTAGGATGACGCCGGGCCGACTTGACCAGCTACCTGTACGCGGAGGTGTGGTATCGGTGGCACCTCGCCATCCCCAGAAACTTGGGCATATACGGATGTAGGCGTGGCGACTGGCGAGTGTCCAGGCAAGGGTGTTGGCGTTGCCGCACATTCCAGTTGTGCGTTCTTTAAAGGTAACTACATCATTTTTTGAGCGTCGATGAATATATATTGCACTTCGTCTCAGTTCGTCGGTAGATGCACGTGAGCGCCAGCTACCAAAAAAATCAAATAAGTTTTGACCATCGCCATAGTAGCGATTGCGTTTTGAGTTTGAACTATAAGGTTGCCAGACGAACTCAAGTTGTGCGCGCAAATGCCAAGCACGAGATTGCGCGCGGCTCATCATACTATTTTTAATGCGTGATTCCTGGCTACTGCTAAATCCAATAAAATTAGGTGTTTTCCAGGTACCATCCAAGTCAACACTTGTCTGTGGTTGATTTCCTGCATAGGTATATGGATTACCTAAAGCTGAGCTGTCTGCCCAGCGTCCGGCAGGGTCAACAGTAAGAAAACGGCCAAGCTTTGGATCTACTATACGGTGCCTAGCGTAGTAATAACCGAGACCTTGCAGGTAACTCAAGCCGCCGAATAGTCTTGTATTATGAAATCTACTCTTGTTTGAAGTCATGCCTCTATTATCAATAAATACAGGATGTCCGTAGTCAGAATAGCTATAGCTTTCTCGCTGGGTATTGCCGTCGGCATCAAGTAATATTGCGTTTGTTACAGAAGATACATCATTATCAAAATAAAAAAGGTAGTTATCTCGATTATTATCTAAGTTGTGACGTACTATAGGACGAGAATTTTTTTCATCTGGATAAATAAAAGAATAGGTAACATGTACTTTTGTATCACCCTCTGAGAATTCGCGTTGTTCTTCGAGTATCTGTTCGCCAAACCAAGTGCGTGTATTTTTATACACTTGCTCATTATCACTATTCGTTTGTGTCACATCGATAATGCGATCTAGTGGGTCATAGGTAAGTTGAGTTAAAACAGTATTGTTTCCTATGCGCTCATTTACTGCCACTAAACGATTTTTAAAATCATAAAGTAACTGGCGATTTCTGCCGTTGTTATTTAGTGCGCTAAGTGATGTTAATGAGCCTTTTGCGTCATATTGTAGCCGCTCGCATGGTGTGCTGCGATATTGGTTGCGTAAGTTATCGACTACATAATTTCCACTACAGCTGTGTTCGCTTTTTATTGCTTGATGTGATACTTCAAGCCAATTCCCGGCGGCATCATATTTATAGGCAACATCAACGGTATTGTTACCAAACAGCTGTTTTTCACTTTGCACGGTTCGACCTAAAGCATCGTAAGCATAAAGTTCATTGTGATTGGAGGACGTTACAGAGGTTTTATTACCAGCGTTATCACTTGCATAGACTGTATTACTGATAACAGTACCGTCAACAGAGTGTTCAATTTCAGATATTTGGCCTGTACCGAGTCGCGTATAAATCGACTCTGCATTGATAAGGGGAAATCCTCGTGTTTGTAGCCAATCTGGGCCGAGATAGCCAGAGTTAGCAAGGACGTTATTATTGTCAGAAATTTCAATAATTCGCCCTGCACTGTCACGCTTGAAATGTAATTGCTTACCCGAGGGATATCGCAAGTTTGTTGTTAGATTATAACGATCAACAATGACTTTAGCTGCTCGTTGTGACTGTGCACTTTTTTCTGAGGTCGCTGTATTTAAAGAATTATACTGCCAATAAATAGTGCTCGCATCATTCGCAGCCATAACACGATTAGAACTTCCGTCATAAGCGAACTTTTCAAAAGTAGTTGTATCCTGGATACCTCGCCCAGTGGTTACTTTTACTTCAGTAAGTCTGTCGAGTAAATCGTAATACATCTCTGTAATAGTGCCAGCAGGATCACGGTGCCATAATAAGTTGCTGCTACCATCGTAACGCATTTGCTCATATGTGCCGTCGGGATAATTGATACGGGTAGGGCGGCCTATGGCATCATATTTTGTATAGGTGATGTTTCCTAGGCCATCACCTTGGGCGACTTTTAAGCCTGAAGAATCCCATTGTCGCTCGATAGTAATTTGCTCACCGTTATTTAATTGGTAAGTTGCCGATGTTTCATTACCTCTATCATCATATTCATAAGTGACAGTATGACCGCGTTCATCGGTCACACTTGTTTCACTGCCACGGGAATCATAGGTATAGTGGCGAGAAGCATTGCGTTCATTGATGGTCGATACTCGGTCGCCATAAGCGTCAAACTCTTGTGAAAATTTAAAACTCATGGTGTTTTTATTGTGCTGGTCATGAATATGGTAAGCACGGGATGTGACTTGATTTAAAGGATCTAAACCCCGAGTGCGTATAACATTGCTAGCACTAATCTTACCTGTATCTCTGCCGGCAGAGTCATACTCACGCACTGTTAATTTGCCATTGCTGTCGATAGCTTCGGTGGGGCGGTCTCGATTATCTAATAGCACTGAATGGCTTACCCAATTGTCGTTTGCGGATGGGCCTTCTTTGGGATTAAACAACCTTTTTCGTGTTGTTGTTATGCGTTTTATATCGTCCATTTTAATTTCAGTATGAGAAAGTAAAACGTTATTAGCGTCTCCTTTAATATCTACGAGCTCACCGTATTTTCTTATAGATGTTATGCGATCAGCTAAGTCTCTTGTAAATATTGTTTTATTACCCATCGGATCGACTTCTTCTGTTTGTCGCCCCCAGCCGTCGTAACCGTATTGCCAAATACGAGGCGTACCGGTAGCGTCTTCAATTCTCTGTACAACATTGTCTAAGTCGTCGTAGATAAAGTGGGTTGCCGTGGTTTCATCTTCGTTGTGTGCATGTATTACTTGTGCTAAGCGTCCATATTCATCCCACACATTAACTTTGTTAGCACCTTTACGAGAACCGTCCACATCACCGGGAAAACGTGTAGTTTTAGATCTGCCCAAGCCGTCGTAAGTTTCTATAGTTGTAGCCCAGCGAATTTCTCCTGTGGAGGCATCAATACCATTTTCTTCTTGCGTGACAACAGGGTTGCCCAATATATCTAGTTGGTAATTAACATCGATAGTTGGGTTGTCACGAAGCACTTGATTATTGTGGTCAACGTTGAGGTACGATACACCTACCATTTGGGCTTTAGCATCATAACGTCTCAGGTCATAGCGTCGTACATTATCTTTTTCTGGTGACCATTCGATAAGAATCTTATCTGCCTCATTAAACTCCCGCTTGGTATCGTGTCCTCTTGCATCAATTTCTCGAATATTATTTCCGCGCGCATCTACTTGGTACTTTGTGGTTAGTTTTAATGTGTCAGCATCTTCAATAACAGCTGCTAGATAACCAGTGTAATGCCCTTGGTCATCATTATTACGATCATAATAATGATATTCAGTGCGCTGGCGTACGCCATTATCATCAGCGGGATAAATATGCTCTATTAGCTGACCAAAACTATTGTATTTCCAGTCCGTACGTTTCTGCCGAGCATTTAAAAAGCTATGGTTCAGTAGGTTACCTGATTGATCGTAACTGAAGAGCTCTGTTAAATTGGAAGGGTCGGTAACGCGACTAGCAAAGTCAGCGGTGCCAGAGGAAGCAAAGTTATGGTCGTACTCATATTGCCAACGACGCTCATTACCTGTTGGATCGATTTCTACTTTTGTAAGTAGACGACCACGTAAATGTGCTGCAGCTTTTGTGGGATAGTGAAACTGTATTTGTGAACCGTTGGGCTTAGTCATTAAAGTGATATTAAAATAATCATCATGGCTATAACTAAAGCTACGTTTACTTAATCTATTTTCACCTACTAAAGGATTTTTGCGTGTATGGAAAGGCTTACTAGGATTCGCTTTGCCTGTAAATTGTGTAAGTTTTCTCATGCTATTACGATGATCAAAATCGTAAGCACTAACCACACCTTCTGCATCGTTTAACCATGTACGAATACTAGTATCTTCATCATCACTACGCTCATATGCTAGCTGAATAGCATGGCTTGCGTTTTGTCTTTTCTGATGAGTTAGCCTATCATAGTTGAGGCTTTTAGAGTCGCTGGTCGATGAGTAACGGTTGGTTAATACTGTTTCGCCATTCTCATCGATAATAGAAAGTAAGTTATGGTTTAGTTGGGGGTCACTAAAGCCCGTGGTATAAGTGTATTTAATATTTCTGGATATATGTTTAGTATTACCAGCGGTATCTTTCTCACTTGTTAAACGAGGCAGACTAACTTGAATTAAATCACCATTATTAGCCTGTCTTGTATTGCGTTTTGCGTAACTGTAACTGACACTTCGACCACTAAAATCGGTAACACTAGCGACGCGCCCATGACTGTCATGTTTTATGGTATACGCTCTATTTAGGGTGTCTGAGATGTTTGTTAACTGGTGTTGTTTATTATAATTAAATGTGAGGGTATTACCGTTACGGTCTGCGATGGTATCAATTTTTCCTGGCGCTACAGAATCATTTAGACCTCTAAAAATCCATTTGCCTCCTTCTGGAAAGTAGACGGTAACGATTTCTTGTTCATCAATATTGATAGATCGCTGATATCCTGCTGACTCGTAGTCTCCTTTTTGCGTTTTTGTATAAAGGGCAGGCTGGTTGTAAGCATCGTGTAGGCGAAGTCCTTGAGCATGCTTTTTAATGTAAATATTGTACGTATGATTCCAGCCGTGTCCCATACTTTCATCGCTCGAAAAGCGTGAGCGATAATGGCGGGCCCAAATAAAATCTAAACCGCGCCCTTCAACGTGTAAATCGATATTAGTATCGACAAATTCGCCGCTGTATAAATGCGCGGGTGAGGGTGTGCATAAAACTCCGTAACATTGATGGCGATGGGCTGGAGCGGCTGGGCTTACTTGCGGCGGTTCAGCTATGAAATTATTCGTTGCACTTAAAGTGCTAGCATGTGCATCGTTAAATGGTAAGTTTGAAATAATACTAGAGTACATTACTCCAATACAAAGTTTAGAAAGTTTCTTAGAAACTAATATAGACATAATGTATTTATCCAATCCTTAGGTAATATAAGAAAAAATGATGCGTCGCTCTTAAAAGTAAAAGCACGCGTAGTTTTCTATACAAGAATTGGCAAAGACACCGGACAATAAGCTTTAACAGTATTTTGATAAGCTCAGAATCGCCAGTAACCGAGCTTATTGCCAGTAGTATAAAGATTATATGGAGAGTAGGTTATTTAGTGCTTAAAAAATCGCTAGAAATATGAATCCAGCGTTAGTCACTATCAGAAATGGCATTGTCGGAAATAACGAGAGCCATTATTTTTCTAACTATCGGTGCAACAAAAATCACTGTGGGGAAGGCAATAACAAATGCAAAGCACCATGCTTTTAGCCATATTAGCAAGATGTTATGAACAAATCCTATATTAAAAATGCTGATAGCCAAGGACATAATGCCAGACATAATTAAAGCCATAAAAAATGCGAAAATATAGGAGGTATATTTGGCAGATATCAATTTTTAATCCAAGCTTTACCGTAACGATAGTGATGATGAAAAATATACAGAACTAAATCCTATATGAGCGACCAATATCGTGCAACTGGTCGTTCATATAGTATCAGTGTTTTGTCATTGGTTCCTTGGACATTTAACCGGCGTAATACGCATCCATACCTTGTTTAAGCCTACACTGCTAAAACCATGTACTTTGGCACAGTCACCCGCGGCGAGCTGGCCTGTCACTTTCGGCTCAGGTGGACTCAACATGCTGAGCCAAGTTTTAGTAAAGTTGCCAAATGCGGCATTGCGAATCTTGACTTTTTTCGTAGCTTTTACTGTTTGATTGGCCGCAAACTTCTGGTCGCCCTCTAAACTTCGGAAGTTCCACTTATTATTGTCGTAGCCCTTGCCCAAATATACCCATTGCTCTTGCTTTTCTGCGAACGCGGCTGTTCCCATAACAGCAAGTAATATAGCACTTACACACAAGGTAACAATAGAGAGGTTTTGTGTGTTGATATGGAATCCGCCATTTTCTGGGTTATATCCAGCATTTACTGCACTTTGACGTTTGGTGAGTGTGAGTTTTATGACGGATAAAAGGAATGCTATAACAGCGGTAAGCGTGATTATGATACCTATTAGCTCCCTTACTCCGAATGTTGGTATTGTTGTTTCCATAATTCCCTCGTTTTGATAGCTAAATAGCAAGCGCGCACTATTCTTAAACTTCAATACAGATTAGGCCTGGCTGTCCCCGGTTGAAAAATTACTCTATGTTTAGGTATACGTACACCAAAGAGAAACGTTGCAGGACAGACATATATAATTGGACTTTTATTAATTGATGCTAATCTGTGCCCATCCGCATCAGTTTGACGACGGCTATTTTTCTCTTAAACCTTAGTACTTTAACTCTATTTTCCCTGCAGAGCCTATAATTTACGCGCCAATAACTGTTTTAAAGCCCTAGCTTAGGCTAGCGTACAAGGCGTTCATGGTAGTTAGTGAGGTTTGTTGACAAACTATCTCATCTATCTGGCCATCTTTGAATATCAATTGCGCCGAGATCTGGCCCTTGTGTGTATGCCGTATAGTGAGTGCTTTAAAGGACTCGCCAAATATTCGGCTGAGTTTAAGACTTTCCTGCGGGCAGGTTGATTCAGCATTTTCAACCAGGTAGAAAGAGTTGAGTAGCTGTCGCGTGTCTATACTGTAAACCGTTTCCACTGTCCCGTGTATGGCGCTGTGCTTAAGCAATATTTCACCATGTACCGTCACTTGCTGTCCTTTATTTTGTGTGTCAGCCAGGGAAAATAATACTGGGGCGTTAGTGTTAGGGATAAAGCCACCGTCATAGGGTTTGGCGTAATATCGAATAGTGATAGCTAGTGGCAGGTTTTTATCAGTTTTGGATGTACTACAGCGGATTTGTAACACGACCTCACGGGTAGCGTAATAAAAATCGTATAAATAGTTAGCGATATTGTCTAATGTTTGACAATCAATTAACTCGAACTCCTCACCTTCTGCAATCCGTTGGAGCTGCATTTTTTTATCTTCTCTATGGTAGCAAAAGTGTGCCTTACCACTGTTAATCTCTGAGTAAAGAGAGTAGCCGGCGAACGTGCGATGCTGGATTTCACCGATGCTGGTATTAGTGGACACTTCACGTGTTTCGTCGAGCCATTTTAATTTTAAGGGATAGGCATTATGGCGGTCTACCAATAACCAATGTACCACGATGCTCGGATGAAAGCGCTTTGATTTGATGCCATCAAATAATTCGCTACGGGCGACTTCAAGCACATATTGATTGCTATTTAATGCTTTGTATGCGTAAACAAAATGATAGCTGTTGGGATTTAGGGTATGGCTCATGATACAAGGTTCTAGACAGTGAAAACTTGAGCAGTCTAAATCTTCTATCAATCAGAAACAAAGAAAAACTTAAGCAGAGTAAAACATGACTGTGTAGAAAGAGTCAGGTTTAACAATATGAAGCCGTAAAGTATGTGTTTTTATTTTTTAGCTTACAGCACATTGGTATATGGAGATCGGGGTTTGACCTAGTATGAATTAAAATATTTATGCTGGGGTCTGTTGGCGCTACTAGTACCAACAGATCCTAGGTCAAATAAAGCACAAATTGCAGATAAGATTCGTTCGCCGCACGAGTATGAAGATTTTATACTTCATTCTGCTCCAATTCCTTAATGCCTAGTTCCCTTTTGATGGTGGCGATAGTTTGCATGATGTGGTTGGTATCTTTTTTCGCTCGGCTAACAATAAGTGAGCCTTGTAGTGCATCTATAGCAAGGCTTGCACTAAGAGATGAACTGCTATCGAAGGTAAATACGCCTGTATTTTTACCGAGAGTAAAGATATCCGTTAACCACTTTTGGTTATCTTGGATAAATAGTAGTACTTCTTGCTGTATTTCTTTTGGAAGTATTGTGTACTCACCAGCAAGGGCAGCGGATAGACATATTTTTTCGTGATTGTCTCCAAAGTCCATATAAGAGTCTATATATAGATCCAGTGCGTTGATGGCATTTGTCTGATAATTAGCGGTTGTATCTAGGAGTTTTGCTGTGAATCTTTTACGGTAACGGCGAATAACATCTAAGCATAAATCAATTTTACTTTGATAATGATTTAATATATGTACTTTCTCCACTCCGATGACGGAGGAAATATCCTCAAAGCCGAGGGTGTTGTATCCCTTACTTTGGATAAGATACTGAGTCGCATCCAGTATTTTTTCGCTTATGGCAGTGTATTCCATAAAGTTCTCTATCACTCAAAAAATATACGAAGTAAACTTTAGCTAGGATATTGTTCACACTAAACTTAATAGATGTGAACAATATCCTAATTCATCCATGAACTAATTTTTATCTGCTCTGCATAATCGATGGCTTATTGCCACTGATTACGATGGTAAGTCCCTTTTCCACGAGAACCTATTGAAGTTATCAAGGCTCTCTCATCATGTATTGATGTGTATTTAATTTAACCAATTATGATTGGGTCGAACAGTAAATATTATTAATACTGACTAACAGGTCTAATTGTTTCAATTTTTTTGCCATTTAGTACTTCAGAGGCTTGAAATAATAATTTTTTTTTATGTCCTAAAATGTCTTTTTGGTGCCAAAGTGTCTTTTTCCTGTCGAAATGCTCAACTTATTTAGAGTAAAAACATAGGCTTTAAGGCAAAGACATAGGTAATTTTACACCTGGATTAGTTTTTTTTTGCAAGTGGAGCCGACTTTATTGTTCTACGGCATCGGCACATGAAAAATCGATATGGCAACGCTGATAATATGTTCTATCTAAAAAGCTTTCTTAGAACTATCTGTTCTATCTTAAGTGTGAGTTTCTAGTAGTTTGCTTGTGACAATTGTGAAGATGTAATAAGTATTACGGTGGATGATGTATGGCTTTTGCAAATATTAACTCTTACATGTTTAGCGTAGAGGTAGAAAAGTGTATTGGTATAACCAAATATAGTATGTTGGTTTTTCAAATAGATTAACCAAGCTCGTTACCTGCTAATACTTGCATCGTATTTAAGACGATGAAAGCAGGGAAGATCAATTACAACGTGACATAAATTTTTCATTGAATAGTAAAATCGTTAAGCATAACTACACGGCCCAAAAATCTATTATAAAATATAGATAGTATGCATTATCTGCTCTTCAATTAATTTCTTCAAAGATTAAAGCCATCAAAAAATATCGATTAATGAATTAAGAGACTACTTAAGCGTTATTAACTCATTCCAGTCACTTTTTTGAGAAGCTAAGGTATTTTGAATGACTGCTTTCATCACCTTAATAATTAAAGAAGGTTTACTTTTTGATGGCGGTTTTAATTTATGTGTTAACACTATCTTTTTAAAATTTCTTTACATATTTGAGTAAGTTAATGTGATCCAGTTTTAATTAAAAAGTTAATTTATGTCTAGCTATTTGTGTAGAATGTAAAAAGTAATATGTTAGTATATTAAGATATTGTCTAGGTCGATCTCCTTATCGTCTATAAGGCAGTACTCTCTGTATCTAAATTAAGCGCTACTTGCATAAGGCATATAAGCCTTGGAAAAATTAAACCGTTTGTTTTAAAAATTGAGAAATTCCGTTAGTGAAAAATAAAAAGATAGCGGTGACTATATCTTCTTTGCTTTTTTTATCTCTTGTAATTCTTTTTAAAAACGCTGTTAATCTTGATAAAAAAAAAGAAAAGAAAGTTAAAGATCAGACTGTGCTTGAAAGCCCAAGCAAGAATAATACAAACGATATAGACGATAAAAGCCGAAAACTAGTTAACGCTGATACTGACAATGCCGAGCCTTTTGGCCCTAATGTACAGAACTTAAAACGCACGGATACAAAGCTTCTAAAAAATAAAGGTGATTTGAATCTTCCCTTTGACGTTAAAACGATGACAAAGGAAGAAATTGAAGCGAGTATTTTACAAGATATTTATTATTACAATGATCAGCAACTGCTTGCGGTTATTCATACGATTAATGAATTAGCGCTATCTACTGAATCGATCGCTTTTTTTATCGCGGATATCGTTCAGCAGCAGTCATTTATCGAACCTGAAAATATCGATGCTTTTGCTAAGGTTTTAAGCTATGGCAATAGCGAAACACGTGCCGAATCTATTACTGCAGAATATGTTCTCGATGCTTTATCGCATATTATGTACGAAATCGATGAAGGCTATCGTCCCTCAGTATTAGAAGCTATGTTGAGTTGGCAGGGTGTTGATACGGATGCTCGAATAGAAGAGTCGGTGCTTGGTTTTCTTTCATCCACTTCTCCTGATGTGGCTAAATCAGCGGTATCAGCTTTGGGGAAAATAAACTCTGATTCTTCTGAAAACAAATTATATGAACTCGCCTATAACGAAAATCTCACTATGGAGCTAAGACGTGAGGCATGGCGAACTATTTCTCAAAAAGGTATGACTGAGGAAATGGAACATTATTATCGTCAATTTAAAGAAGAAAATCCTTAATTTTATGGTGGGCTTTAATTGCTCAGCCAGCAGTAATTGCAAAATCCCGTGTTAGACCTTCGGGACACCGCTAACAGTATTATTTCATTTAAGTGTTTTACCCAAAAAGCAAAAACTCACAATAGGAGAATGTAGTAATGTATAAAAAATCACTATCATTATTTTTGATTGGTGTATCTTTATTTTTAGGCAGTACGTTGGCAAATGCACTGAACCTAAATCAATTTCCTCAGAAAGTTAAAAGTGGTAATTTCTATTTATTAAAAAAAGATGGTAAGTGTGCAGATATCCCTACTAATCAACAAACAGGCAAAATGCTTCAACAAAATGTTATCGCATGGAATTGTGGCAATAAGCAGTGGCAAAAATGGATAAAAATATCTAACAACGAATATCAAAACGCATTTCACAAGCAATGTCGTTTTAAGAATAGCGGTTTAAATTGCTCTGGCTCTAATTCTGGTGGTTCAAACTCAGGAGGTATTAGCACTAATACCGATTGTATTTCATACTCTAATAACTTTTTTCGTTTAAACAAAGCGAAAGCACTTAGAAACAATGGTAAAGCTTGTACTGCACAAACTTGTAATAACCCTAATAGAAACTATCTTGCAGCATGTCAGAAATATGTTCATGCGGATTGTTTTATTGTAAATGGTCAGCGCAATGTTACAGGCTTTCACAAAGGACTATCTGAAGGTGGCACCACTAACAATCACTTCTGGAGCAATATCGATCCTGTTAAACTTAATGGCCTGAAAAAGGGCGACAATAATGTTGCCATGTACGATAAGCAAAACTGTACTGGATGGTTAGGTCAGTTTAACGCGAACGTTAAATAATATGCACTAATGAGGTGCTGGAATCTGATTCCTGCATCTCTACTTAAATCCGGCAATTTATAAAGCCTTCCCTTCATTATAAGCCTATATATCTAACAGCATATCCTGCTCTGATCCTATCCAAGCATATTAAGAGAGGCTCCCATAAGTGATAAACTTGGGATGAATAGACTTCTTGGGCGATAGTATAGTCACGCTGACAGTGATGCTGCTTAAAGACTATACTAAGCATACTTAACACGTATTATTGGCGGAGAATATTTTTTCGGCGTGAAGCCTAAAAAATATTCTTTTAGGCCTTAACTACCGTAGTAATTTCTGATGTCCAACTCTATTAAAGTTATTATCCCTGCATTTAATGAAAGAAATGCTGTGGGCAATGTCATTAACGAAATCCCAAAGGATATCGTCGATGAAATTATTGTAGTTGATAACGGCTCAACAGATGATACTTGTGAGGTTGCGAAAAAATGCGGTGCAGTTGTGTTAAGAGAAGATATTCGGGGTTACGGACGTGCTTGCTTAAAAGGTATGGCCTATATTGCTGAGCAATCTCATCAACCAGATATCATTGTTTTCCTCGATGGCGATTATTCTGATTACCCTGAAGAAATTACTGAGCTGGTAGCGCCTATTATAAGCAACAGTGTTGATATGGTAATAGGCTCGCGCAGCTTGGGCATTCGAGAAAAAGGTTCGATGACCATTCAACAAATTTTTGGTAACTGGCTGGCCACAACCTTGATGCGCTTTTTTTATAAGGCAAACTATTCCGACCTAGGTCCATTTCGTGCAATTCGCTACGATAGCTTAGTCGCTATTAACATGCAGGATAAAACTTATGGTTGGACAATTGAAATGCAAATTAAAGCGGCAAAAATGGGCTTGCGCAGTAAGGAAGTGCCGGTAAATTATCGTAAGCGTATTGGGGTGTCGAAAATATCTGGGACTTTGTCAGGCACCCTTGCGGCAGGATATAAGATTATCCATACCATTATTAAGTATCGCTAAAGTGTAAGTTAATGAGCCGCCTTCAAAAGCGGCCCACACAAAAATTCAAGATACTTTACGATCTGTTGCGATGATTTCCATCATCTGTACAGGGCTTGCTGCTAATGTATCTGTGCGTAGTACTTCACCTGTTTGACGGTTAATTTCGCCAAAGCTTAATACACCTGTAGGGCAGCTTTGTACGCATGCCGAGCAGCGAACGCATTGTGGGTCTTGCATGGGGGCGCCTTTGTTGGCGAAATTCATGATATCTATACCTTGGTGGCAAACGCTTGTGCAGACCCCACAACTGATACATTTGTTTTTATCAGCGAATATTCTAAAGCGACTAAAACGGGCATAGACATGCATCAAAGCTGCTAGGGGGCAAGCAAAACGGCACCACATTCTGCCGGAGTATTTGAAATAAAGCCCGACGCCTAATATTCCGCCAAGTAAAACATCTACGATCCATTTCCAGCTGATAGGGTTTACTAGCTTGTATTCGCTATTTTCACCTTTAAGCAATAGGTCGAAAGATTGATTCATCCAGCTTTCCGGCATAAGCCAGCCGCCGATTCGGATAAGCAGCATAATAAAAGCCACTAACAAGATGGCTTGACCGAGCATATTAAGCTTGTTCCAAAACGGCCCGTGAGGCATTTTATGACGTTGATTATCTCCCATCGTCTCAGCCAAGGCACCGCAAGAACATATCCAGCCACAGTAGGCGCCTTTGCCGTATTTATAAATAAGGGCAGGAATAATAATAAAGGTCTGAACAAAGCTGATAATCAGCCAGCCCATAATAGGGGTTGGGGTAAATACATTGTAAACATTCAATGGCCAAGCGAGGATAAAACCATACGCATGCCAGTAGGCGCGAGGATGTCCCCATTCTGGCCATTGATGGGCAGCCAGGGCTTCGGCAGAAATATAGCTAGGGAATAAGCTGTCTGCGATGCTCTTACCCCAGCCTGCATCAAAGGCACCGTGATAACCCAACAGTGGCAAGACAATTTCTGGCAGTAAGAACAGGGGAATAAGCTGTACAAAGAACAGCGTTAACGTTTGCTTTGTAACATAGGGTGTATTGCGTCTTTTTATTCTGGCCCAGCCAAAAAAGCCGATACAACTGGTGTAGAGTAGAGTGTAGTAAAACGAACGACCTTTCATGGAGGTGGCCAGTGTACCCACCAAGGTGGTGCGATCATTAACCATCGCTTGCCAGCTTTCTCCCCATTGCGCAATTAATGAAGGCGCATTATTGGGGAAAGCACTTAAATTCCAGATATGATTTAAAAAGCCCCAGTTTTTCCAATCGTATAAAGCAATGGTGAAAATAAAAAAAGCGGCAAACATGGCCCAGCCGCTAATTGAACTTTCCCCGGCAATGGGAATCTTGCTGCGCCTAAAAAAATCCAGTGGTGCCTCGCGACCGATAAGTGATAAAACATTATCGTTGTCTATTTCGAGTTCTGATTTATCCTTATTTGTTAGTACGACACTGTTGTCTTTAATTTCTCGTACACGGGTCGCCAATTGTAAATTGAGTCTGCCTTCTTGAGCGAGACTCTCCGCGCGTTCTATATTTTCTGGTTTTGGCCGAGAAAACTCTTCTTTACGATAGGAAAGTGTTGCATTGGCTCCAGCCTCTGCTGTCGCAATCGCAGCTTCTAAGGCACTATCTCCGCCGCCCACAATAAGAATGTTTTTGCCCTGATACGCTTTTGGGTCATGTAGTCGGTTAACAACTTTATCTTTATCTTCGCCAGGGATGTTAAGTTGGCGAAAGTTTCCCGATCGACCGATGGCTACGATGACCTTGTGGGCCTTAATGCTGTTATCGTCATTGGCACTTTCCTGCAATACAACACTTAATATACCGCCTTTTAGTCGCTCCACGTGGCTAGCATTGGCGGTGTATGTGGTGATACCAGATTGATTGGCTTTGTCGACAAGTTCTTGTAGTAAGCTTTCTTTAACGCAAGTATCACCATCAAACTTCAACTCACCTGCCGGCACCATTTGCGATGGATAAGTATATATTGGCTTGCCTTTAGGAAAGTTTTTGATGGTTGAGAAAGCTTCGCTTGCTTCAATAAGTTTAAAATTTAAGTTGTTTTTTTTGGCTTCCAGTGCTGCTGAATAACCACTGACACCCGCGCCTATTATGACAACATCTAATACATCCTCTTGAGCCTTACGAGCCTTAAAATCGTCGCTCTGTACTATGTGTTGTATTGCCCGAGCACCGGTATCGGAAGAAAACTTTAGTAGCGGAATACCGGTCAGATCTCCAACCACATAACAACCTACTAGTGCAGTGGTGCCGTCAGGATTGACTAAGGGAGATTTTTCAACAGTATTTGCCGGCCATTTACCGTGCAGCCAATGGTTATATTTTTGTATCAGCGTAATCATAAGGTGTTAACCGCAGTAGGCTTATTTAATAAGCGTGGAATATAAATTTTTAAGTCAAATATCAGGCCCAATAATAGGCCTCCCGCCACTACCCATAATGGCCAAACTGCAGGGTTCCAGTTGGCACAACAAATAAATTGACCCATCACTTCGTAAGTTAATGGCATCAGCGTGAGCCAAGCGAGAAGGTAGGCCTTTGGTGACAAGGCGATGAATAAAAGTAGCGGCATCAAATACCAAGGATAGACCACAGGACTGAGCAGCAAGGGTAGGGCAAGGGCAAGCTGTATGGCGTGTATAGTTCTCTGATTATTCTGTTGATCGTCTATCTGCTTACTGCTAAATAGCTTATCTCTTAAGCAATACAGTGCGATAAGTGCCATTCCTAACACTAATATGCTTGCCGTAACTAGCGGCAAGGTTTTGCTAGAAGAAAGTGTACTCAAAGCATTGAAGGTGGGTGACCCGAAACGCCATTTTTCGAAAAATACAACTAAACTGCCAATAGGCTCTAGGCCTAGAGCGATTACCGAGCCATAACCTGCCGATATGGTTGCGAGCACACTAGCTGTGAGTTTTAGTCGTTGTTTATGGTTTTGTGCCGACAAAAATAGCGGCATGGCTATAACCAGGGGTAAGAATTTAATCAGCGTACCTGCCGCTATCCATACACCGCATTGGAGGATACGTTTTGTTTGCCAGCACCATATCGCCAAACATATAAACAGAACACTGAAAATATCCAAGTGAGCACCAATACCTGTTTCCAATATAAGTAAGGGCGATAAGGCAAAGAGTGCAAGATGCTGCAGTTGATTGGCATGACGCAATACCATAGCCGCCACCATCACCGCTCCAATACCTGCCAATCCGCTAATGACTTTCCATACAATAGCTGCCCATTCAACGCCAAAACTTGCGGCCAGTGTGAATAAGCTTAAGGCCAGGGGAGGGTAGATAGTCACGTAGGCGGCATGCTCATCAGGTGGCCCCCATAGAGCTCTTAAGCTTTGTATTTCTGGGGTTTCATGATTTACTCGATATGGGTCGTAGCCCTCCCACCATAATCTTCCATCAAATAGATAACGATCAATATCATTTGAGCTATAGACATCAGCAGGAATAAGTATCAATCTGGTGGCGATCGCCGCTATTATAAGCCAGCGATAATCCCTGAGTTTTTGGCTGTTAGGCCCATAAAGCCAAACGGCGAACATGGCCACTGTGGCAACTAAGTGCTGGGCAATGATGCCATTGCCAATCTGACTTTGGGGAAGCCATCCTTCCCCGCGAAAAATCTCTCCGACAGGATAGCTTGCCAGCGCTACCAAGATAGTAAATAGTAACGCCACGAGATAGACATCGCGGCGGCATGATCGGTGGTTAAGGCTAGTATTAATGTTAGGGGGGAGGGACATCATTCTGCGTGTTGTTGAAATACTGCGCCGATAGCATTATTGGCAAAGCCAACAATAAGCAATAACAAAAACGGCAGCATGAACCAGATTTCGTGGGCAAATGCCCAGAATAAAACTAAGGTATAGACGATTGCGAATAGTAGCTCGAAGAACATACCTTTAGGGGCTACCGCATTATACAGTCGCAGCGCTTTGCGTGGTTTCTGTTTTATCTCCTTATTGCAGTCGCCACTTTTCGGTGTTCTTACAAACTCGCTCTTTTGTCCTAAAAGTGCTTCCGCTGCGGCCCGAGCATTGTTAACCGCCAATTGGATGCCCAAGAGCAGTAGCCTGGGAGAGTTCAACAAGGCCTTCAGTTTTGAGTGCCCTAGCGCGACCTGGCCAAAAATCAGATAGATAAGATGACCACCTGAAGCCATAATAACAATAGGAATATCAAGCCACATAAATCGCTGATTATAGCCGTAATACTCGCGAATAAATAAACTTGGGATGAGCAAGAATATGGTATCAATCAGCATTACCAGATAAGCCAAGTTATTCGATAAATGGAAGGTCGCTTCGATTTTATGTCTGATACTAAAAGGAGAGCGCCATACTGTGCCTAGAATTTTCAGCATCACCTGAATACCGCCTTTAACCCAGCGGTGTTGCTGACTTTTAAAAGCATTCATATTGGCGGGTATCTCGCCAGCGCACGACTGCTCATTGAGGTATATCATTTTCCAGCCGCGCAATTGCGCGCGATAACTCAAGTCGAGGTCTTCAGTGAGTGTATCTGCGCTCCAGTGGCCAGCATCTACGATGGCTTCTGTGCGCCAGATCCCTGCAGTACCATTAAAATTGAAGAATAGATCGCTAGCGTGACGAACGTTTTGTTCCAAACTGAAGTGTGAATCCAACATCATCGCTTGGGTTTCGGTCAGCGCGCTCTGTTTGCGATTAAGGTGTTCCCAGCGAAATTGCACCATACCGACTTTAGGATCGCTAAAGTGATCAATGGTGTCTTCTAGCAAGCTTGGATGAGGTAGGAAGTCTGCGTCGAAAATTGCGATAAACTCACCGGTTGCGCTTGCCATCGCTTGCTTTAGAGCTCCTGCTTTATAACCTTCGCGATCATCCCGTCTCACGTGATGAATGTTAATGCCTTTTTGTTGATGATAGCGCACTCGCTCAGACACCAGGTCTTTGGTTTCATCCGTAGAGTCATCGACAATCTGAATTTGTAAAGCGCCCGCAGGATATTGCAATGCCGCAACGGCATCGATGACTCGTTCGGCAACCAGGCGCTCATTGTACAAAGGAATTTGCACAGTAATACTAGGCTTCTGCGCAAACTTCTCGGTGGGAGTTAAATTTTTTTTGACATTTCTATATCGATACCAGCGATATACCATGGACAGGCGGTGTAGCCCGAAACCACATAAGATAGCAAGTAATAAACCATGTACACCAAGAATAATTGTACTCAATATTAGCATTTAATACGCTCGTGTTAGTCCTATTTGAAAGCCGTCACCTTTGAGGGCGTTATCCCCATAAAGGTCTTTATTATAGGTGAATTCTATTCCCCAGCGCCCGTTTGACGTATTTGCTTCACCAAAATTCCATCCTGCCGTTAATTCTAACCTACCTAAGTCGAATTCTGGGGTAATCGATAGGTTAGTATTTGTACCTGTACTTGCTGTATCGGCGTTGCCAGCACTTTCAATAGCGTCAATTTTAGTTCTAAGGTACAAGTTGTCGTTGACATTAAACCCGTACTCAATCAGGTAGCGATACTCATCAGACGGCTCATCTACTCTTAAACGATATCCTGCTTCTATACCGAAATAACCGTATTGATTTAAGCTGCGACCAATGAGGAAGCGTAATTCATAATCTTCTTGACCATTACCGCGAGGTAGCTCATCGTCTTCGTCGTACAAGAAAGGTAGCTTAACGGTGAATGATGTCGAAAACACGAAAGGAGATGCTTGCCATTGATAGCGTATACCAAGTTCGGTATCACCGAAGCCTGATGATTCAGTAAGATTACCTGAACTATCAATTTGTTCCAAATCTTGATACAGCAGGCTGCCGAAGATACCGATATTGTTACCCAGTCCTTGCTCACCATAGTACGAGATATTAACGCCGTTGAATTCCCCCAAGTCATCGTTATTACCAAAAAAATCATCAGCGCTGTAGTCGGCATAACCTATTTTAGCGTAGCCATCACCTTTCTGAGGCACCCACGCACCGGACCAAGCTGCTTGAGATAGGGTATAAAGTAGAACTCCTGTAACAGGCGTGGCTAATTTTACAAGTGTGCGAAATGATTGGCGACCACCTACTAAGGCGATAACATTTGATGAGATGGGCATGGGGTGTTTTCCTATTTGAGGTGTTTTAAATCAGTATTAACTAAAAAATAAAAGTGTTCGGACAAACATATAGTTTTTATCGCCACGGCATTCCATAAGATTTTTGTAGCTGGCGATGCGATGAATATTATTTTACATACCCTTAGCAGGGGGAGAAGGGGGATAAACTAGAAGTTATAGAAAGTTTATATTTTCGTTATTTTTGCTAGAGCTTGTGTTATGACTCTGTATGTTTGCGTTATGGATAGTGCAATATCTATAGTCTGCGGTTAGCACGGTGTTAGTTGAAGGTGGGCACGCTAGGAGGTTGTTCGACATTCATTTAATAACTCGCGGAGGAAATATTCGTCTTATCGGCATCAGTACCCTAAGCGCATTTATTTTTAAAAATAAACAACTTAAATTAAATGTATAAGGCTAGCTAAAAATAAAACTCTACTATTGTGCTTTATAACCAATATTTAGATTAGGTTTTAATAGCGCTTATTAAAAGGAACCATCAGTTATTTTTTGGTGCACCTAGTTTGTTTTTGTCTAGGGCGGACATAAGCTATGTCCACTCAGTGCCATAATAATATTTTATGATCTTCGTCACATATAGCACATGGGGCAACAAAGGTTCAGATCATTTTCGCTTTTCTTTTGTCCTATGAGAAATAAGTAAGTCATCAAAACTTGCCAGCACTGCGGCATGTGCAGATGCAATGGTTTTTACATTGATTTTTAATTCTTTAATTGCACTTACTAAAGCTCTGACATTATCAGTAACAGGGGGCATTGGCCCACTCCCAGGAATTAAAAAATGATCTGCTTCAAAGATTATTCCATGCTCGGGTAAATGTACCAATAAGTAATGTTCGGAATGTGGCGTTGGCCCGATGTCATAGATATCAATCGGGGTCGATATATTTTGCAAGCGCATTTTTTTGTTGACGAATACCATTGTTGGTTTTTTGTGCGCACTTGCGTTTTTTATTATTTTTGCATGCTCTTTTACTGTATAAATAGTCGCACCTTCCGCCACAAGGCCTGCCACACCACTTACATGGTCACTGTGGTGGTGAGTAATGATGGCGTGTCTTAAGGAAAGTTTGCCAATTCTATTTTGTAGTGCATGAAAGCGTTTGTCTGAGTCTAGCGAGCCGCCGACGGCGATAACCTCTTGTCCGCTTTTAATAAAAAGGTTGTTTGCTCCACCATCTGTTACCCAATAGACATTTTTTGCCAGTTCAGTAACCTTACGCTGAGGTGGGGGCGGTGGATCAATAATACGATAGTGCGAAGGTGTTTTTGTTCGCCGAGCCGGGTCGTAGTCAAAATCTATAGAACTTATATAAAACTCCTGGCTTGGTGCCTCATTTATAACTGACCATGATTTATGCGGATAATATAAGCCTTGGTGTTGACGGTGGTCTGCAAAAAAATACTCCACTAGAAATGGGCCTATAATCCGTTCGCTTTTTAAAATATAGCCTTCGCGATTTATATACAATGTCAGAGCTGGCCCCATATCCATATCAAAGCTAATAATATCTGTTTTTTGCCCATGTATTTTTTGTTTGCCGAGGTAACGAGTAGATGTGGAATGAATGAGTAGTTGCTTTGCCAATAATGTAGAAACAATACGGACAACAGGGCCGGCAACACTAGCAAAGTTTCCGCTAACACCTACTGCGACGGTTTGTCGTCGGTGATCTACTTGCTTAGTCTTTCCATTCTTTATCATAGTGGCTAGGTGAATATTATGGCCTCCACTAGTATCAAGACTCTCGTTATAGGCTATTTTTTTAGAAAAGCTCAACGCGTTAACTTGTTTTCCTTTTGAGCGATCCCAAGGTGCTACGGTAGCTTTACTCTGTTGGGCGTTTATATTAATAACATCATATTCAAGTAAAATTCCGTCAAGCTGTGATAGTCTTTCTTGGCCACCATAGGCGTTCACTATTTTTGTAATTATTTCATTAGCTTTCTTAACATTTTCTTGTGTGAAGTTTTCACTATACCCTTTTGCGGAGCACAGTGTGCAAAGTAAAACGAGTAAGCTAAAAATGCCTTTCCTTGTTAAGAACTGCGGAATATGTATGTTCATTTACTAAGTTTGCCTTAAATAAGAAAACACTTACTATTCTGCAATATTTTTGGTTAAAAATCGACCCTGTTAAGTATTGATAACTCTAATTTAGTGATTTCATTTCTTTAGAATGTGAACATTTTCAGTAGTGATACGCTAACCTATTTGATAGCCACTATGTAACGCTTCTTATTGAAGAGAAGGAACATAAAGAAATTACCTATCGCTTTGCCTTTAAAATGGTGGAATAGTGCCCGACGAAATTGAACCTTCTTTAAATGCTTGGATATACTTTCCAACTATTTTGTTGCGCTGAGCATCTGTCATTTTGTCACTATAGATAGATAGCTTTTCATTTACTGATTCATCCCAATCTCCTTGTAGGAGAGCTTGTGAAACGATGTCAGTTGCTGCTGAGAATGCTTCTTCCGACTCCCTTATGTCTATATATTCATCCGATACAGGTGCCACCTTATTATTACAAGTAAATGATTCTTCTTTCTTATGAATAAGAGCTTTTTTATAATCTGCTAGTGCGAGTTTAACTTGTTGTTCAATTATTTTTTCTAAGCTCTTAGAAGTATTGTTGTCTAAATGAAATGATGTGAAAGTGGACTCTTGCTTACTATATTCATCTCTTATACCCCTCTCTTTTCTTGTGTTTTGAGATTGTGTTATTAAATTTTTTACATTTGAGTTTATGTTGTATGCAAACCAAACATTACTGATGCCTTGTAGCACCAGTAATGAAATTATGGCTGTAGTTAAAACTATATGAGATTTTTTCATTTTCTCTTGTAGATAAGCCAATAATAGATAGGGTTACTAGTTTAAATGCTGCCAGCTATTCTTATGTAGTGAGGCTCCACTGCAGTAGTCTAAGTGGCCAAATTTTGTAACTAAAATACGAGAGCCATTATTAAAAGCTGCAGCAATTGTCCTAAAGTTTTCCATTTCTGAAGGTGATTTTACACTCTCATGAACGAAGCAGCTAAAATTTATACCTTTATCTCTGGCTAAAAAATAAATATACCCATTTGATGTAGTGGATACGGCAGTAAAAGAATTCTCTTCATGTGCTCTTTCGTACGCTAGTGTTCCAAACATCTTTTCTGTCACTGTTCCCGTGTTTTCATTTGTTGTTGATGTAACTTCAACAAAAAAATCACGATCATAACTAACTGCCTGAGCCAACGAAGAAAAAGAACCCAATAAAAGTATGAGGGTGACCAATATTTTCATAGTTATTTCCTAAAAATTGTTCAACAACGTTTTTTTAAAACATTATTGAAGAAGTGGTGGAGGCTTAATGTAAACAATGATAAAAAAGCTATTAAATAATCCCGCTTTATTTTTGTATATTGCAGTGAAAATTTATTTGCTAACCATATCACATATAAATACAGCCTCTAAAAGTTATTGGCGTCAAAAAATAAATCAACTGCGCCACTATAAGCGTGCTTTCTATTTTGTTGCTAATGTTTTAATGCAAATACTAATAAATGGTTTTACCTACTTGTCAAATGTGTATCCGATATCCACCTATTATTTACGGAGCTCCTAGGTATATACTTATGTATTGCATCCTTGCTTTACTGATAGCAATACTTATTTGCCAATAAATTCATTCTCCATATTTCCAAAATCGCTTAATGAAATGTATGCGGTATATAACTATTAGCGAGTTACCGGTAATGTGAGTGTTGAGCTTAAATCGCGCTGAAACTTAAACGAAGCTGAATAGGGTAGTAGTGTTGGAACAGCGTATAGTGCATCAAAAGTGTCAATGGCAATCGCTAATTTGTGACCAGCTGGGACATCATAAGCAGTGGCCACCATCTCCCACTCTAACTCCTGGGTTTGTCCTCTTTCAGCATTATATAGAGTGATTGGGCCATGGCTAATTAATGTACCTACTCCGGCGTGTACGTCATATAGATAAGCGTTTAATTGTAACTTTTTCAGGGAGGGCCGAACGTTGAGTTTTATTTTTGGAATACCTCGTATTTTCATTGTTTGAGAAAGACGTGGCCCCTCAAATACAATACCATTTGCACGGTTGATCAAAGCTAGAGGTGTTCTTACGGGGGTTCGTAGTTGCCCATCTAACAACTCAGAAAGAATAGGAATTCCTGTTGTTGCGAAAGTATCTAAGCCGCTAAAAATTTTATTAGTCTTAGTCCAATAAGATGAGTAAGGTTGCCGTGACAATTCTCCATTGGAAAGCAAACCTCTTGGTAATAAATGAAATTCCTCTTCGCCAATAGTATTACTAGGCCAGTTTTCAAAAAAATTACGTTGGTAATATTGGTTTGCAGCAGGAACTTTGGTTAATGTGCTTACGGGGGGCTCTTGTATAATACCTGTCTCGATTCCACGCAGCCAGTAGTCAAACCATCTATGTGTATTGCGCCAAGTAAAGTTATCAAATCCTAGCAAACCTAAGCCTTCTGCGCTGGCATGTGTGCCTTGGTTTAAATCCAATCTTTTGGGGCCACTTAAACGCGAGAAGAATTTTAATAGATTATTTGCCTGAAATAAGTTATCGCCAAAACTATTTGCTAGATATACCGGGGCATTGCGCTCATTGATTAGGTTGACAAAGTTCTTTACTGAACGCTCTTCTGCCCAGGACAATGTGCTGGGTATATTTCTATTGGTAAGTAAGTTGTTGTAGTTTTGTGCAATAATCGGATCCATATTTGCGGTGAGTAAACCACTGGAAACAAGTAAAAAGCCCCAAAAAAAACGTGGGGTTTGTTGCTGATAAAGCGCATCTGTTAGTGATGCCCATGTGCTCATCGCGACTGCAGTTTTTATTCTCGGCTCTTTTGCTAAGCCCATCAAACTTATTCCTGAGCCATAAGAAATACCGCTGATACCAATGTTTTGCGAGTCAATAGGATAGTTGGCAATAAGCCAGTCAATAATTGAAGAAAGATCTTTAATATCTTTTTCCCCGGCGACATTTACCTCGCCACCTGAACACCCCCAGCCACGAGCACTATAACTGAAAACTACATATCCTTTTTCTGCAAACTGTGCTGCTTGTATAAGATACTCGTGTTCTTCTACCACCCAACTATTGACAAATATAATTGCAGGAAAACCCTTTTCGCTTGGGGGATGTTTTGGTACTAATATATTGCCTGCAATCGTCGTATTGTCGTAAGAGATAACGTTGATATCGTCGTCAAATGTGTAATTAGGGTGCTGGGGTAATTTGATTTCCAGACAAATATTTGCTTGAGAATACATGCTAAAAGCGAAGAGAAGAAAAATACTAAAAAAATATCTGCAAATAGTTTTTATCATGATAAAGACCTTAAATTATTCATTATTTTTATTTTGATCTGTTAACAAATGTGGATTTTAGGTTAGCCCTAAAAGGTAATTCACCTATAGTGTATTACAAGCCGTGGTTGTATTTCAGACTTTGAAGTTTTTATCAGAGGCTAAATCTATTCTGCTTTGTAATATTAATTTTTAAATAAAAACTACAAGTCACCTTGAGCTTAACTAAAAGCCACTTATAGGCATTTGAGGTTGGCGTTTGAAGTAGTTTTTATTTTTTTTAAGGCAAATATTCTGAAGATATTTTCCGTAGTACCATAGGCGTCAAGAATCTTTTTCACACACAAGCGGTATGAAGAGTAACGGCATAATATGACTGATTGTTTTTTGATCGGCCGACAAGTGTCTCTTTATTGCCACTCATGCCTTTTTGGAGCTTCGCCATATTGCTTAATTATCATAAGGAACTCATCGCTCTTTAGCTTGTTTGATCTTAAACAACAGCTTTTTCCATCTTAAGCCCGATATACTGTACCGCATTTTGAAAGCAGTCTTCGGTGTGTGCAATCCTGCGACCAAAGGAGAGATAGCTGCCGTAAATCTCAATTTGGCATTCATCAATGACGGTAAAACATGTTATCTTGGCGGAGGATAGAATTACTGAAATAGCTGTCAATTCTAGTGTTAATAAAGAGCATGTAATAGCTAGAGGCTGATAGCCTAGAACAATTACTTAGGCTCTCTTTGCTGATCAACGGTTACTTTTGGTTAGGTAAGGCTTAAAAGCTTAGATGAGCAGCAATAACAATAAATTTAAATGAATAGATCTTGGTGTAAAACTGGTTGTTAAATCGTCATATTCGTTCGTATAACTGTAATACAGCAGCTGTGCCTGTGGTGATAAGTTACACAATAGTAGCAAATCACAACAGCTATTAATTGTACACAAGTTAGTGAGCTATACAGATATTTATATAAATGACAATGGCGATAGATGATTGCAAGCTATTTACTACCTCGATCGTTAACTATACCAACTATAACAATGTCTTCAGGTAATGGGGCTGGCCCCCATAGGCTTGAGGTGGCGTTTATATCAAACGTCTCATAAATAAGTTTAGGTATTTGGAGAAAGCATGTCTACTATCGAATCATCAGCCGCGATTACCACAAGTAATAGTGGCGAACTCTTTGGTCACCCCAAGGGCTTATATGTTTGCTTTGCTACTGAGTTATGGGAGCGATTTTCTTTTTACGGGATGAAATACCTGCTCTATGTTACAAAGTATCATTTGTTTACCGATTCGGCAGGTCTCGATGTCCTTGGGGCGTACGCAGGCTTAGTATACGCCTTGCCTTTAATCGGTGGTTTGTTAGCAGATCGCTATTTGGGAATGCGAAAAGCAGTTATTTTCGGTGCTATTTTGCTTACATTAGGTCATGTTTTTATGGCCTACGAAGGGCATGAGGCAGTGAGATATACCGCTGGTACCATATTAACTGAGGCGGTGACGTTAAACAATGGTGATGTCCTTGTGGCAGGTTCGACAGTAGCCGAAGACGTGGTAGTGCAGGATGTAATGGCATTGAATGTTTTCTTCTTTGCGCTAGCTCTTATTACCGTAGGGGTTGGTTTTCTAAAGCCCAATATCTCCACAATAGTAGGCAAGCTTTACTCTGAAAGCGACCCTCGCCGGGATGCAGGCTTTACTATTTTCTATATGGGAATCAACTTAGGTTCATTTACGGCCACCATTTTATGCGCTTGGTTGGGGGAAAACTATGGTTGGGGCTATGGATTTGGCGCTGCAGGTATTGGTATGGTCTTTGGTCTAATTACTTTCTTATACGGCCAGAAATATCTCGATGGCCATGCCGAACCCAATAACCCTGCTATTCTAAAAGAGCGTTTCTTGGGGCCTATCAACAAAGAATGGGCGATTTATATTGGCGGTATTCTTTCCTTAAGTGTTATGTGGTTGTTGGTTCAAAATGAGCCTATTGTCCACGTAGCTCAAAATAGCTTACTCATTGTTGCCATTGTCGGCATTATTTTATTTGCCATGATGAATAATGAAAAGGGAATGGATATGGTAGCTGTTGGGCTCGCTGCTGTAACAATGATAGTGGGTTTAGTTTGGGCGTTTACGGGCAACGATACTTGGCTTGGGTTTATGTTGCTTGGTCTTGTGGCATTCATTGGCTATGGCTTTAAAATGCATGACTCAAAAGAGTATAGCCGCACCGTTGTTCTGATGATTCTTATTGTATCTACTATTGTATTTTGGTCTTTGTTTGAACAGTCTGCCGGTAGTATGACATTGTATGCCGACCGAGTTCTCGATCGAAATTTTCTTGGCTCCGAAATTCCTGCCGCTTCTTTTGGTTCTCTGAATGCATTATTTATTATCATTCTAGCCATACCTTTTGCTGCTATTTGGATTTGGCTGTCAAAGCGAAACTTAGAGCCTTCTACGCCAGTAAAATTTGGCCTGGGCATTCTGCAAGCTGGCCTCGGTTTCGGCGCACTGGTACTGGGCGCTAACTTTGCTGACGATGCCGGTAAGGTAGCAGCAATTTGGATGGTCTTGGCCTATTTGCTTCATACTATGGGTGAGCTTTGTTTATCTCCGGTAGGATTATCAGCTGTGACTAAACTCTCTATTGGCCGTGTTGTTAGCGTCAGCATGGGCACCTGGTTTTTAGCTACTGCTCTCTCTGAAACAGTGGCAACACGTATAGCGAAAATGGCTTCCATTGACACTTCTGGTGCCGAGGTAGCAGATACGGTTAGCACACTAGCGACTTATACGGAGTTGTATGAATTTCTGATGTGGGTCGGTGTTGGTGTTGGTGTATTTATGATTGCTATATCACCTTTATTGAAAAAGGGCATGCGTGGCATCAACTAAGAGTTGTGAGTTAATAATTGTTAGTAGTGCATAAAAAAACACCGGCTAAGGCCGGTGTTTTTTTTAAAACGAATAACCGAATGATCCGAGTATCACCCATGGGTCGATATCCACATCAGTTGATATAGTGCCAAGACCGGGTGTTTCAAAATTAGCTGTTGTTTCAATATCCGTATACCAAACCGATAAGTTTAATAGCCAGTTATCATCTAAGCGATAATCGAAGCCTGCTTCTAAAGCAAGACCGACAGAGGAGTCCAAATCTACATCGGCATTACCGGTAGCACCTAGACCTGCCAGTGCTGTATTTAGCTGTGAATCAGACTCTTCATCAAAAAATACGGTGTAATTAATACCTGCGCCAATAAAAGGCTGGAAACTGTTATTGCCACCATTAAAGTAATATTGTGCCGTTAATGTTGGCGGTAAATGCTTAACTTCTGCAGCTTTAACCCCTAAAGCATCGGCGTTGACATCATGAGAAAAGGGTGTAGCAACAAGAAGTCCTATCCCCCAATTCTGGGACAACATATGTGTCAGTGTAATTCCTAACTGTTCATTAGATTCAACACTCGCTTCTGTACGAGGTAAACCCAAACCTAGTTGAGATAATTCTGTGCCATTAAGTGTTAATGGTGTTGAATCATCGTTAGGTTGCACACTTGCCAATCCTGCGCGGATAATCCAGTCACCTTTTTCGTAGGCGAAGGCTGGGGTTATTGTAATTGCCGAAGCTAGTAAAAGTAGGGCGCTGCTTTTTTTCATAGACTATGCCTTTCAAAAATAATAAGAAATATCTTGTATTTCATTCTAGTAGAAGAAATTCGAAAGTTACTTTTTTGTAAGATTATGGCGCGTATCCTATTTAATTAAGGTGCTACTACTTTTGATAAACATCAATTAAGACTTTTGAAAACCATTTGAGAATTCAACTAATCATCACTTTTTTGATTTAAACACATGTTTTTTAAAATATTGGGCTACTTTAAAGCGATTGTGTTACCGCTTGTTGAGAAGGCATTTGTGTTGCAATAGACTCCCTGGCTTGATGGATATAAGGTTTTTGAACATAAAATTGTAAAACCCATTCTAATACAGTGTCCTAAACCTTAAATTCCAAAACGCGAGTTGTCATGTTAGTGCTTATCATGAATATATGAATAAACAACGAGTGGCGTATGAAAGAGGGGTAAAAGTAAATAGTTAAACAGGTAAAAAGATAAACAGTGCAAAGGAAAGCGTATCAAAACTGAGTCTATGTCGTTTTTCATTTTTCACATAATGATGACGTTGCCACCCGATTCGTTTATAGTCGATGGCTTTAAAATCCACATAATAATTGGGCACTATTGAGCAGTGTCAGGAGAGGTAGCAGTGAAAATAACTTCCAAATATATGGCTATTGGCCTGGTTTTATCAGCGTTTTCCCTTGTGTCTTGCGAGCAAAGCAACACACCGGTGTCGAACACAGATGCCGTGGCCGAACAAAAAGCTGTGCCTCTTACTGCGGATGACGCGAAAGCATTTTTAGATAAAGTAGAAGCGGATCTTACGGATATTTATGAATATGCTGGTAGAGCTGCTTGGATTGCTTCTAATTTTATCAACTATGATAGTCAGTATTTAGAAACTCGTGCAAACAAAGAGTTCACTATCGCCAATGTGGCCTATGCCATGGAGGCTGCAAAATTTGATAATGTTAAGCTAGATGCGGTGACTCGTCGCAAACTCGATAGTCTCAAATTAGGTCTGGTTTTCCCTGCACCTAATGACCCTGTAAAAGCCGGAGAACTAGCCGAAATTGGCTCACAAATGCAAGCCTTTTATGGTAAGGGTGAATATTGCAATAAAGAGAAATGTTATAACTTGCAGGATATGGGGCTTATCTTTGCGAAAAGCCGCGATCCTAAATTGTTAAAAGAATTATGGCAAGGCTGGCGCACAGTGTCTCCACCTATGCGGCCTCTTTATGAAAAGCAAGTAGCTATCGCTAATACCGGTGCGAAGGACTTAGGGTACGATAATTTAAGTGTCCTTTGGCGATCCAAATACGATATGGATCCCGATGCTTTTTCTGCTGATATGGATAAACAGTGGGGTAAGGTGAAGCCTTTTTATGAAGCATTGCATTGTCATGTACGTGCTAAGTTAAGTGAGTTCTACGGAGAAAAGGTTGTACCGCAAACGGGCAAAATACCTGCTCATTTATTGGGTAATATGTGGTCGCAAACCTGGAGTAACGTTTATGATTTGGTCAAACCTGAAAACGCAAAATCTAGCTATGACCTGACAGCATTAATAGAAAAAGATGGTATGAGCGAGATCGATATGGTGAAAACTGGGGAAAAATTCTTTACTTCCCTAGGCTTTGAACCTCTTCCTGAAACTTTTTGGCAACGATCCTTATTTGTTAAGCCTCGAGACCGAGATGTTGTCTGTCATGCAAGTGCATGGGATATTGATAATGTCGACGATTTGCGTATAAAAATGTGTATCAACAAAAATGCTGAAGATTTTCAGACAGTGCACCATGAGTTAGGCCATAACTTTTATCAGCGTGCGTACAATAAACAACCATTATTATTTCGCAACAGTGCTAACGATGGCTTCCATGAAGCTGTTGGCGATACTGTAGCCTTATCGATAACTCCAAAATATTTGATGCAAATTGGCCTGCTGGATAAAGAACCCTCAGAAGATGAAGATCTCAGTATTCTACTGAAGTTGGCATTAGATAAAATTGCCTTTCTTCCCTTTGGTTTGTTAGTGGATAAATGGCGCTGGCAGGTATTTAACGGAGAATTATCCCCTGAAGATTACAATAAGGGGTGGTGGGCCTTACGTGAAAAATACCAAGGTATTGAGGCGCCTGTAGCTCGTTCAGAACAAGACTTCGACCCTGGAGCTAAGTACCATATTCCAGGTAACACCCCTTATATCCGCTACTTTTTAGCCTTTATTCAACAGTTTCAATTCCATCGAGCATTGTGTGAAGCAGCAGGTTTTGAGGGGCCTTTGCAACGCTGTTCAATCTATAACAATGCGCAAGCGGGAGCAAAGCTTAAAGCCATGTTAGAGATGGGATCGAGTCAGCCATGGCCACAAGCTATGGAAGCGATCACGGGTCAGAAAGAGTTGGATGCTTCAGCTATTATTGATTACTTTGCCCCGCTGAAAAAATGGTTAGACGAGCAAAACCAAGGCCGTCAGTGTGGCTGGTAGGATATAAATAATAGCTAAATATTAATCGAAAGATGGTTTAAAGACGTTATGATAAAAATGTCTTTACGCCATCTAGCATCATTTGTACCGACATCATAATCAGTATCATTCCCATTAAACGCTCTACTGCTGATAAACCTCGCGCACCTAAGAGCTTCGATATTTTAGTGGAGCCGAGCAATATCACACTGGAAACTGCCCAGGCACCTATTAATGCGATAACCCAGTCAATGGTTCGTTGCTCGGCACTGTTCGCCAGTAACATCAAAATTGCCACTGTTGAAGGCCCTGCGACACAGGGAATAGCAAGTGGCACAATCAAAGGTTCCCCCTCATCTTTATCGCCCATGACACCGCCTTCCTGAGGAAATATCATACGCATGGCTATAATAAACAAAACAATAGCCCCTGCGATGCTGATAGATTCCTGTGACAAACCTAGAAAACTTAATATTTGTTTGCCCGCAAATAAAAACACCAACAGTACTGCCAGTGCGATAAATAATTCTCGCATGATGATTTGCTGCTGGCGTTTGGCTGGTATCCCCCTCAATGCGGATAAAAATATGGGGATATTGCCCAACGGATCCATGACAAAGACCAGCGTAGTAAAGGCAGTTATAGTGTCCATATGTCTCTCCAAAGTATTGGGCGCCAGGATAACAAAAAGAGTCGTAAGTTATTACATTTTTCGTTACATAGCTAAGATTATATTAGCTGTGAGAACTTATTTTGGGACAACGTCAAATGGAACAGTAAGTCTGTAGTCGTCCGCACTGCCTTTGAACGTATTCGTACCATGCCAAAAGTATGAAGGAAATAGAACCAGTTTACCTACTTCTGGTTTAATAACTTTATCTGGAGAGCTGTTAGTAAGATGGTTTTCTCCAAATTTGATATATCCCTCATTGTTATTCATCTTCCCATCTTTAATATTTTTAGGTAAGTGAACATAAAATGATGAGCTTATCCATCCTTCTGGATGTATATGGTTTGAATGAAAACCTCCTGGAAATAATTTAACTGACCAAGAACCTGCGATTTCAAATAAATTAGATTTTCTGGATAAAAAAGGGTGAGTCACATCTGAATTCAACTCAGAAATATACTCATGAATAGCCTCATTAAATGCTTTTTTTAACAATTCAATCTCATGAAAAGGTTTATAAAGTAATCTTCCTGGTGTTTGAGTGCCGTTTTTTAAAGTTTGGGTTAAAGGCGCTTTATGCGTTCTATGCATTTGTAGGATTAGTTCTTTGAGATCGCTAATAAATGAATGCAAGTTTGAGTACCCGTTGGGGGTTGGTAAGCTGTAACAGCGTAGAAAGTCATCATAGTTATTTAGCCATGCATATCTCTCATCCTTTTGTTCTTTCCAGCATATACTTCTGTAAGCCCAACTTTTTTGGCTTAAGTAATTTTCTTTTTGTGCTAGATCTAGAACACTAGATGCTTTCTCGATGTTTTTATTTATGATGAGTATTTTTACAAGGTCTTGCGCAGTTTCTAATGAATAATTTCTTGTTAGAATGCTCTCGTATCTTTTTTCTGCATCCGAGTGGTTGCCACTTGCCGCCAGTAGCTTAGCTTCTAATAATTCTAATTCAACGTCATTATTATTCTGTTTTTTTGAGCTTTCAAATAGAACTCTGTGGGCATCTTCATACTTTTTTGCAGAAATCAAGAGCTCGATATAGGACTTACGTAGATCCCTATTGCTAGAGTTTAATGCCAATGCTTCTTCAAAGCTTTTTCCAAATTTATCTAGTTGCCCTAATTGCCAGTAAAGCTCATTAAGAGACTTGTGTGCATCGACATAGAGAGGTTGTTTCCCTATTGCCTCAATGTAGCATTTTTCAGCGTTGTTGTACTGGCCAATCTCAAAGTAAGCATTGCCACAATTATAGTCTAATTGAGGTATTTTATTCGTCAGTTGTTTAGCTTGGTTATACATCCCAATAGCATCATCATAGCGTTCAGTTAACTTATATAAGAGTGCTAGGTTGTGAATTGCTGGGACGTATTTAGGATTGATTCTCAATGCCTTCAGGTAATATGCAATGGCTCCTGGATAGTTGTGTTGGGTTTTTAATAAACTTGCTATTGATGAAATTATACTGACATTATCTGGCTGTAATGATTCTGCCCGTTTAAGGCATTTTTCTGCATCGGTAAGTTGATTTTTTTCAAGATAAGTCAATCCAAGGTTCTTCCATGCATCGAAAAAGCCGGGGTTTAGCTCGATAGCTTTTCTATAGTGCTCAATTGCTTGGTCAGTGGATTCTATTTTTTTAAGGCTGTTTGCCAAATTATTATGAACTTCATATTGATGGGGAGCAATGACTAAGGATTTTTTAAAGTGAGTAATTGCAGAATGATTATCCCCTGCCGAATCGTATGCTAGTGCAGACAAATGTAAAACGTTAGGTTCCTTAGGTATTTTCTTTAAAAACTCCTCTGCTTTTTCGATTACATAAGCATGATTTCCTTTTAATAGTTTTTCATAAAGGTGCTTAAGAAATGTTGTGATATCGGTCTTGTTATCCATGCTCATACAAAAATAATAGAGTTATTTTGAAGGCAATAGTTTAGCCATAAAAAAAGCGAGTATAAACTCGCTTTTCATCACAGGTAAGTTAATTACTATCTAAACTTGTAGCTCGCACTTACGAAAACTCTTGGCCCGAGAAGGTTATAAGTTTCCGGGAATGTATTAGCTTGCTCTGAATTATCACCAAGGGGAGTAGGCTCTGTATCCAGTGCATTGTTAACACCAAAGTTTACTCTGAAGTCTTCACTAAAGCTATATGCTGCGTTTAAGTCAAGATATACTTCAGCATCAACCTTAGGAACTACAATATCACTAGTGTCTCCACCGTTAACGATTTGGTCATCTTCAGCTTCACCTATATATCGTACTAGGGCTGATAAGCTAAGATTGCCAATCGACCATGTAGTTCTTAAATTAGCAACGACATCGGGTAATATATTGGTATCACATATAGAACCAAACGCCCCAGCACATTCGTTAACGATATTGGGTTGGCTCGCTACTGGAGTTTCGTCCCATGTATCCAAGTAGGTGCTTACAAAGTTAAATGCTAATGTAGACTCATTCAAATCGACCACATAATTAATATTCAAGTCGATACCGGATGTTTCGATTTTACCTATATTCTCATTGAGTACCGTTACGGTGTCTACGTTTCCATCAGACTGTCGTGTAACTGCTTGACATGCAGGATTACTAGCATCTCTAAACACGTTGTAGCATAGGTTTAGTGTGTTGTTAACTCCACCACCAAAAGTGTCGATCGCATCTTCTATTTCAATATCATAATAGTCGATTGATATATCGAGACCTTCTATCGGTTGGATTACAGCTCCGATTGTAAACGTGTTAGAAGTTTCTTCTTGTAAGTCTGGGTTTCCACCGAAGATACCTTCGATCTGGCTGTCTTGTTGATCAAACACACCAGCCTGGCCTGCTGGAACACCTGTCGCTTCACAAAGAGCAGCGTCTGTAGTGCCGGTTATGAAACCATCGGCAGAACATGGGTCAGTTGCTGAAGGAAAACCGTTAGATTGGCCTAAGAACAGTTCAGAAACGTTTGGTGCCCGCACAGCTTCTTGGAAGCCCACACGGAATGTCACTTTATCAGTTGGAGCATAGTTAAATGCTGTTGCGTAAGAACTTGTTCCGCCTACGTTTGAGTAATCAGAATAACGATATGCACCCCATAGAGAAAGAGACTCAACTAAGGGTTGACCTTCTACAAGTGGAACATTGAATTCAGTGAAGAACTCATCAACAGAATACTTACCAACAGTAGGTTGGCCCGCGTTGAAGCCAAGTACATCACCGCTTGAAAGGAACGTATCCGGTCTAAAGCTTGATTCATCTTCACGATGTTCGTAACCGAATAATATACTCACTGGGTTAGAAGCTGAACTAATGGTGAATAATTCACCAGAAATATTAGCTTGAATAACTTCTTGATCAATAGTGGTTACGTTTGTTGCCCCGATCCGTATGAAATTTGCTGCTGCTTCGGTAATGTTTCCTGCGCCGAAAATATTGACAGGCACACAACCATTGCTTGTATCTTGACAGGCTGTGCCATCATCGGTTACCGCCAGTCCTTGCAATAGTCTAGAGCGCGAAATATCGTTTTCAAGTAAGTTAATTCTATTCAGTGAAGACTTACTATAGTAAGCGTCGAAATTCCAATTATCAGTAATTTCTCCGTTAACGCCAACTAGCAAGCGGAATGCATCACGCTCATCAACAACTTGTCTCGGCCCAACTTCAACCATACGTCGTGTTATACTAACGGGTGCATTATCGTTTCCGTCAACTACGCCATCGTTGTTTGTGTCTGTACGAATAGCATCTAAAGCTGAGCGTGTCGCAGCATCGAACAATGGACTGTCTGGGTTAAGGAAAACAGAAGTAGCTGCTGGAGTAGGAGCTAATTGTTGGGGTACAGTGTTTTGTGAGAATGCTAGCTCAGAGTATGCTCTCACGCTTTCGTTGATGTCATAGTGCGCTATTGTGGAAATAAGATAGCGTTCTTGAGGGAGCTGAAGGTAATTGTCCGGAGCAAAATTAAATCGATCTTCTGGATCTAGAAATTCTCTTGCAGCTCCGGTAGGGGAAAATATCGCAGTATCAAATTCATCACCACTGTTAGGTACACCATCTGGATCAACTAAGAAACCAGCACCTGATACGCGGCCTTCAGGAACCCGTGATGAGCCCCCATTTACTAGTGTTCCATTGCTTTCGGTAAGGGTAACTGAGGAGAAATCTCTGTCGCCTTGGAATAATGGATCTCTATTTAAAAAAGAAGCATACAAAACAGCGTTACCACGGCCATCATCAAAATTTCCACCGATTGTGATATCCATATTATATCTTTCAGCATCACCTTCGGTAGTAATGTCATACAGGCCCGTAACCTCTACACCTTCAAAGTCGTCGACGAGTTGAAAGTTGACTACGCCAGCAAGTGCATCTGAACCGTATACCGCAGAGGCGCCGCCAGTAACAACGTCTACTTGCTTAATGAGTGTTCCAGGTATGCTGTTCAAGTCTACAATGCCCGTTTGAGTCGCGGGTATGTATCGACGTCCATTCACAAGTACTAGGGTTCGAAAAGCACCTAGACCTCTTAAGTCAACACGAGCTGTACCGTCGCCAGGGTTATTTGAGCTCGCGCCAAAGCTTGGGTTAGTTGATGGTAATTCGGCTAATTTTTGTTCGACATTGATGTTGCCCGATATTTTGAACTCTTCACTTCCTATGACCGTCATGGGACTTACCGAGTCGAGATCAGGGCGAGAGAGTCTTGAACCAGTAACTAGCACTTCTTCTTCAACTAGATTTTCACTCTGCTGAGCTAGAGCGTTATTGCTGAAGAGTAGTGGTGCGAGAGTGATGCCGATAGCACTGCTTATTGCTGCTGACAGCTTTGTTCTTTTCATATGGTTTGTATCCCCCAAAAGGCATTGTTAAATCTTATTTACCATTTTTGATGTCCAATAGTCACTTACTAGTATGCTATTAGATATAGTGTAGACGTATTGGACGCGCCAGCCCTCAAAAAGCGATAAAAAATTTTAACTGATCGCTCGTAAAGTATATTTAGAACGTATATGGAAAGTTAGTGATTACAGAGACTCTTTTACGATAATTAGTAAACTATTTCCCGCTTATGAGTTTTAGCCTCAAATTAGGTTTTTGGGGTGGGTGTTTCTGTGCTGCTTCACTCATCAATAAGTGAATCTTACACGATAGTAGCATAAGCTGAAACGAGGCTGCATTGAAGGTTTCGTAACGTTTTAGATGACCGGGACTAGATAGTCGAGAGTTATGAATGTAATATCCAAGTGTCTATTTATAGTAATTCATACGCTGTTGTTATAGTTTTTTAGGAGATTTTGTTTCCTTAAAGTGTGTTGACTGTTTATATTTATTTCGAGCTATTGTATTAGCTTATAAGTTGGCTTGTATATGTACTTAGCGATATGAGTAATAATCCTGCAGTATATTATAAGAACACCTTTATAACAGTTATAATCCTCATTATCGATGAAATCACATTTCATCGTTTAAGTATACCTTGGTATTTTCACAATATTTTAACTCTGTATCCGAGTGCTAAATCGTAAGTCTAGATCTTATCCATGCTCTTGTTGCTTGTGTTAATGCAAAAAATATCTCGGCAGCTTTCACTTTTGAGCTTATATGGTAGCTCATGATTTTTAGAAAATATGCTGCTGTTACTATAATATAGGTAGCATGTTCTTTCGCGAGTTTTAAAAACTCATATCTGCGATAAGTATCTATAAATCTTTCTGACCGGTGTTTCCTCAATGGACTGTGATAAGGGTCGTTTTAATATGATTCTTTTTAGTTTTCTAGTATCTTGCGGAATCTTAAGTAGCTATAGAGCAGTCTTACCCTCTATATCCGTTTCATCTAATTGGTGAATAGATTTTATGTGTCCTGAGGGAAGAGATAAGTCGCTTCGGACGTTTCACTGAACTAATCTCAGACAAAAATTGCGGATCTCGATCGACTCGGTGTTGGGACTGTTGACAAACTGATTGGTGATTTAAGTGCAATAATCGGTGGATCAGCTAATACCGCTACTTTTTAATTGATATCTCTCGTAGGGTGAGGTCGAAAAAAACCAAATGCTAGCTCAGGCCGCTGAAAAAACTGTTATAGGGCTAATTTGCCCGATAGTTGCGTGAATAGTTTCATTTATACTTTCATCTATATTTAGTCGATTATGAAATTTAGTCGGTTATGAATGATATCGCTGACATATCAACCCTTAGCTACCATACTTCTAAAATATCATAGCGTAAGTAGAACAGTATATCCTATGAATACAAGTTAACCTTTAGGTTTATCTATTCTACTATGTTGCTAATTGCCAGAGTTTTACCAACTTGCTGAAATCAATAACATGATTGGTTAAAGAAAATTATCATGTTTAACTGCGTACTTTAGTACAAATATACGAGCCTGGTATAAAGAAACTGTCCTCGTATATCGTATGTTCGACCATCATAATTATCATTAAACGCGGCGGCAGAAAAGGGCGGCGCTTTGTTAAAAATATTGTCCGCGCCGAATGTTAATTTGATATTCTTTCTTTTTCCAAGTTTAAACGTTGCTTGTGTATCGTGTGTTACCCAACTACTTATGGTGCGTCTTTCGTTAGTTCTACTGCGTGGTATTTCTTCACTAACACTACTGATGTAATTAATAGAGTAATTAAACTCGAATATCTTGTAAGCGAAAAAAACTCCTGTATTAGCCTTCCATTTTGGCAGTGCACCACTGCCTTCGTTGGCTGCATCTTCAAATGTACCTGCTAGATTTTCAAAAGGACTATTACTGTCGAGTTTAAATGCATACTCTTGTAAGTATGAAGTGTTTAAAGTGTAATTGAGATAGCCTTTGTTTTTAAATTTATATATGTAGCGAATAGTTGTATCGATGCCGGATATTTTGCGTTCACCAATGTTAATAAAAGGCGAGAAAAGATTTGTAATTTCCCCGTTTGTATCGCGCACAACAAGGTCTGAGAAGTCGCCAAATAATGCATTGCGATCCAAGATAAGTTGGGCATCAGAGCTGACGATATTGCGCTGATCAATATTAAATTGGTCAATACTAATGTGCAGGTCTTTGTTAAAGCGAGGTGTCCAAACGATGCCTATGTTGTAGCTACGCGACGTTTCCGGAGCTAAGTTTGGCTCGCCTAAAAAAGTTGTCAGATATTGTGTGCGAGTATCATCTGTTTGCCCAATACAGCCTGGCAGGCTGGCAATACTTACCAGTGTTGAACAGGGATCGACAAGGGGGAGTTGGGACTGAAAATCACCCGCGAATAATTCACCCAAGCTAGGTGCCCGAAAACCTTCAGAATAGGTTGAGCGTATTAATACATTAGCTGCTGGACGATAGCGAATGCCGAATTTAGGTGAGGTATTGTTGCCGAAGTCGCTGTACTTAGAGTGTCTTAATGCGGCTTCAATATCAAAACTATAAACTCCGGGACGATATTTAATAATAGGTAAGTGAGTTTCAAGGAATACCTCATAAATACTCCTACTACCGACTGTCTCACTTCCAAGAGGGTTACCAATATTCTCGGATAAGGCATTTTCTCCGGTGGGAACGGATTCTATTTTTTCACGACGAATGTCAAAGCCAACGGCGGCTTGGATTGGGCCGGCTGGCAATTCAAAAATACTATCGTTGATACTCCCGGTGATACCCTTTAGAGAGGTGACACCTCTGTTTGAGCTAGACGATCTGATAAAGGCGAGCTGTTGCTCGTTAATACTTCCTAACGGCCCAAATAAATCAAGTGGCTGGCAGCCATTAAGATCCGTTCCCGGGCAATTACTACTTGGCCCAAGTGCCTGAGCAGTGCGTGGCAGGCTAAGTAAATTTGCCACTGATTCACGAGCAGATGTGCGGCTCCAGTTGCCATTTATCTTCCACACGGCTTCATTCAAAAGGCCATCGAGTGTGATACTTATGCGTTTGGCTTCTGACGTATTTTCCTGTTGTCTAGGGGGCAGCTCCAGTACCCTTCTTCTTACATCTGTAATATCTTCACCAAAAGGATTAAATATATTATCTCGAGAAACTGTAATCGGCTCACTTTCAAATGCAGTGAATATCGGGGTTGAAGCGAGGGTAATAGTCGCCTTAGTTTTATTGTAACTGGCATCGAGGCTTAGTGTGCTGGTATCAGATAGAGCCAAATGCCCACTTAAAAAAACACTTTGACGCAGTGATGGAGAAATCGTCGAGGTTTGCGAGAAGAAGTTAAATAAATCATCTTTAGTGGCGTCACGGTAACGTGGAGTTGGGGTATTGATAGTAGCTTCATCCAGGGTGACTGTTGAGCCGTCGTTAAGGGTAATTCGACTGTTGGGTGTTGCAGTAGAGCGTTCATCCACTCCTCCCTGTGGCCGTCCATCTGCATTTGCCGAAACTGAGCGCTCGCGGCTGAATATACCATTTTGATCGAAATGCTGTGCAGATATCAAAAACGCGCCTTTATCTCCGGATTTACCCCATAGGAGATGAGTTGACGCGGTTTCGAGGTCATTCTTGTAGCTAGAGCCGTAATATTGCTCTAGCTGGAAACCATCATATTCCTTTTTGAGAACAATATTAATAACCCCAGCGATCGCGTCGGTACCATAGGTGGCTGAAGCGCCATCTTTAAGTATTTCAATGCGATCTACAGCAGCAGATGGAATACTGTTGAGATCTACTGAGTCACCATTAAGGCCCTGTGCGTTAATGCGTATGCCATTGAGAAGAACCAGTGTGTTGTTGGCTGGTAAGCCCCGTAACGTGACTGTTGCCGTGCCATCGCCACCATTGCTAATTGCCGTACTGGTTGAGTTTCCTGACACTGCTGGAATAAATCTGAGAAACTCGGCAACGCTTTGTGAGCCGCTAATTCTCAACTCGTGACCGGTGATAATGTCAATGGGCGAGGACCCGTGCAAATCAGTCCTGTCTAAAAATGATCCTGTCACTTGACGACCAATAATAACTAACTCTTCCACCGAATACTCAGTTATTGGATCTGAAGAATCGTCTTTTGGTTTTGGTACTATTGCTATTACTTTGCGGTTAATCGCACGGAATGTTAAGTCGGTCGGCCTAAGTAATATCTCCAACGCTTGTTTAGGGGTATATACGCCATCTAACTGTTTTGCTTTTATGCCATTGAGTAGGTGAGACGGGACGATAATACTGATCTCTGACACCTTACCTATTTCAATAATGGAGCGTGTCAGAGCTTGTTTGGGAATGTCAAACTGAAAAGAATCGTTGGTGCCTGCTAGCGCGTCGCGACACATAAGCATCACTGACAGCACGCTCATACCGAAATAAACAATATATGATGTGATACGACTTAGCATTTAAACAAATATATGGCAACAATTTTAGCTTTTGGCTACGTGTATATACGAAAATAGTCGTTGTTTCTCGCATAGTTATGCCAACAAAAACCATTTATCACACCGGCGAGCCCAAAATGAATTTTGTACTTTGAATTCGCACAGGCCGATTAGGTTATATATTATTCGTCGCTAAGGTACAAGGTATTATCAATAGAGGAGGTTGTTTTTGTAAGGTCGAAGGTGGCGACAAGTGCATCTAGAGTCTCGTCGGGGCTATCTAAGCTAAAAGTTCCTGTTACATTAAGATCGCTGAGATTAGACTTCTGTATATTAACAGGCATAACAAGATAACGATTGAGTTCTTGTAGTGCTAGTCTCAAAGAGGTGTTGTTAAATACTACGGTCTTATCACGCCAGCTTAGCTGATAATCGGGATGGACATTGCGAGTAGGGCCAACACCTCGATTACCCACTTTTACCTGCTGATTTTCGGTAATATGGCGAGCTTCGGGGTTAGGTACGGCAAGATCGGCACTTTCTCTTACTGCAACAATGCCCTCAGTCACAGTAATAGCCGTATTGGACGCCTTTCGGTAGACATTGAATGCTGTTCCTACCGCTGTTGCGCTGCCTTTGCCAAAATCAACTATGAAAGGCCGGTTTTTATCAGGAGCAACAGAGAAAAATGCCTCACCTTCAACCAGATTGAGCAATCTCTTTTCATTAGTGATCTGCACATCCAAGATGGAATTAGTATTGAGCTCGATGATTGAACCATCACTTAAGCTCACCTGACGCGTCTCGCCCACGGCTGTTTCATAGCGCACAGGAGCTAGATTCGAAGGGGTAGTGGTAAGATCGTTACTGAAAATGAATACTGCTAGCAAGCATGTAACAGCGATGCTTATTTGCCAGGGAGAAACAAAACGTCGATAAAAGCTTTCTAATGTGCCAGCAAAACTCATTTCATCTGAGCTAGCCTGTTGCTGATAGTTGATGAGCACTTCTTCAGGTAAAAATTTAGCCGCACCCAAATTTTCCCAGAGATTATACGCTTCGTCGAATGCGCGTATATGATCTCTGGATGTGTTAAGCCAAGCAGAAAACGCACGCTTATCATCAACAGTTACATCTTCGGAACGAAGCTTTACGATCCAAGCTTCGGCTTCGTCAAGGAGATTTCCTTTATGTGAGTTTTGTTTTTCCACGCTACGTTATAAATTCTAGTAAGTAAGTGCCACTAAATTTATATTTTAGAGCACTATTGTGTATTTTGGTTCCCAATTTGTATTTTTTGTCCGTCCTTAAGTACTAAGACGTATGGTAAAAATAATACCGCCAAAAAGAGGCGCCATAATACACGCTTTATCCTAAAAAAGTTGCCCTTCACCTGTTTTTGTCAAAGTTTTGCGGCAAACTTTTAATGATTGTAGGATATATTTTTCTACACTAGATACTGATACCGACATTTCATGGGCAATTTCTGAGTATGATAAACCCTTGTTTCGATGCAGCAAAAACGCTTGTCGGCATTTCACGGGAAGATTGTCCATTGCCCTTTTTATTTCTTTCAACTGACGCTGGGCGGTTAAAAGACGATCAGGAGTGCATTGATCTGATAGGCTTGGGCTACCTTCATCTTGAGTTAAATGTTTACTTGTCTCCTGATTGACATAATTATTGTGTAGTTTTTCTCTTCGCAGCTGGTCGATTGCGAGATTAGAGGCGGTTTGATAGAGGTAAGCTTTCAGATTATCCAGTTCACCTGTGCTTGCAACACGTTGAATCCGGATAAATGCATTTTGTGCGATATCCTCAGCATCTTCGGTGCTTTTCATTTTTCTGCTTAAAAAACGAACAAGTCCGGAGCTGTGATTCTGAAATAACTCTTCTAATGCGGTTTTATTCTCAATAGCCATAGAAAGAAGTTTCGGAAGTATTTTTTTGGAATTTTTGATTTTTATTCTTAAACAAATGTTTTATAGCAATCGTTTTATAGCAAACATGTGGCTATGGCAACACTTATTCGAAATAATCTTCAAAAAAATCATATTTTTGCGTAAATATTACTAATTGCACTTTATGTCAGCATATTTAATGCCAAAAAAATATACGCAGAGAAAAAATATACTAACTTACCGAAACATTGTAGGTTGATCATTTTTTCGATAGCTGGCGATGAGTCAAATTTTTATTCTATGGGTGCCAGCCAAAAAAACGTAAAAACCACAGAAGATCGCTTCCATACCAGTTAACACCGTAAGTAAGCGGAGTAATTAATAAGAATATCCCGCCCGCAAGTGTGATTAACCCCACTGCCCACCTATTTTTATTCGGCAATTGATCGATAAAAAACGCTAACAGCAAAATGGCGAAACAGAGGCTTGTGAGGTAGTGATACATAAACATGACCCTATTGACCATGGCGAAAGGCAATAAATTTGCACTAAAACCGGTCATGAGAATCCAAAATGCCTCTTTACGAAGCCCAAGATTAAATTTCAATTGACCGACAATAAGTGCAATGACAGCCAGAGCACTTAGCCACCAAACAGCCAGGTTGCCAAGCAAGTATATTCTGGCGCCATTGTTGTACCAATAGTAGAGAGGCTTACTCATCAGAGGCCAGGTATACCATTTACTCGCATCAGGGTGAGATTGAGATAAGCCTTGATTGGTAAAATACATGGTGCGGTTGAGTTCAACTAGCTTTTGCCAGAAGTTTGGCTTCTCTATCTCAGTAAAGCTGATTTGGCACGCAAGTTTCTCTGACGTTTTAACTTCAGTGTCTGGTGTATTAATACCTAAGGAGTGGCGATAGTTAGGAGGGCAGCTGAACTGGCTAATTAGGCTTTTGGCACCATAATAGCGACTACCCTTAAGTGTGGCTTGAAAGCCAAGGGTCATAAATTGATCGCCTTGGTGATGAGAGATAGGGAGTAGGTTGAAATGTATATAAAATACGCTGGTATAGGTTGCCGCAGTAATTAATATAAAGAGTTTACCTTTGAGTGCTGGCGTTATATTCCAACCCTTGGCCCACAGCAATTTTATCCAATCAATGATCATCACTAAGCCAATAAGCCCTAAAAATGATACGCCAATCCATTTAATGGAAATGCTGCACCCGGCCAATATTGCCGATGATACCAGTAGTCCCCAGTGCTGTTTTTTTCGATAAAGTAAAAAAAGATATAGGCTGGAAAAACCAAAAAACAGCAGCATGCTATCTAAGAGGATCAGTTTCGACTGAATAAGGTAGGCATTATCAAGCACGATAAAGGCGCCGGCGACAATAGCTGATGCCAGGCTCATATTGAGCGTTCTGGCAATGAGAAAAATAATGACCGGTAAGCAAGTGCCTATAAACGCTGGCAAACTGCGCATTGCCATGTAGGTATCGCTCGGGTAAGGCGTGCTTATTGCTCTAACGATATCTTCCGGTGCAATCCCCCCAGATGGCAGTGCGCTTAGTGCAAGTAACAGCTTACCAAGTGGAGGGTGAATGTCATAATAGTATTGACCTGTATAATAGAAGCCAGCAAAGTAATTAAAATGCACTTCATCAAAAACAGCGGAGTTTGGGTGCCCAAGCATGAACCATCGCGTGATGGATGCGAAAATTAACAGCATCAAAATAGCGAAGCGATCCGGGTATTGTTGTATCCAGTTGTATATTTTATTGTCAATCAGAGTGTTAGACATAAGAAGATTTTGTTTTTATTTTACCTTGAGGTGTATTTAATATAAGGTGCAACGCATTTATTGAGCTTAAGATAAGTTTACCGCAATGGAATATATCATAGCTATCTATGCCTTGTTGTTAACATATTTACAATATACCTTTGGTTATGTTTTGGTCGTTCGAGGCCAGAGCATATTATCATCCATCAGTGATACTGCCAGTATTAGCAACTCCAGTTTTAATAAGCCCGATATAAAAGCTGTTAACTACGTACCATTTATCTGGCTGCTGGGTTTACTGTTTCATATTACTTTTGTTTTTCTGCTAAAAAGCTTAGGTTTGCCATGGCCTATAGCGGTATATCTTCCTTTTGTTTTGCAATTGTTTTTTTTGCACAATGTCCGTGACGCAATTTCTATTTTTAATAACTCAATAAGAAAAATATTCACCCTACCTTTTATAGCTTGGCTGCTTGTCCAATTGGCGCTTGCTGTTTCATTATTCTCAGCTCAAGACAGTATACGAACATACTGGGTAAACAATTATGGTGACTTGGCTTTTCATCTTGGGATGATTCATCACTTCACTTTACAAGGAGATTTTCCGCCAGACTATCATCTATATGCTGGGCAGACTTTATCTTACCCATTCTTCGTAAATCTATGGACTGCGATGTTGTGGTGGCCCGGTGAGTCATTGAGCGCATTGAAAGGAGTGTTTGTCGTTCAGTGGGTACTGCTTTGGTCTTGTGTCTATTATTTCCTAAGTTACAGAAAAGCGTTTTTTTTGCCTTGGGTGCTCCTGCTTGGTGGTGGCAGCTACTTTGCGATAATAGAGCAACCACAAACATATTCCTGGCGTTTAATTGGTGAAGGTTATCCTTGGACCACATGGTTGAGCACTATCTGGGTAACCCAGCGCAGTGCGCTAATGGGCTTAAGCTGTTGCCTTGCTTCATGTGCTTTGGTGTTTAATCTACATCGCTTTTCCAAGCATGGCGCTATGCACATGGCGTTTGCTGGTATTATCCTAGGCTTGATGCCTTTGGTGCATACCCATTATTTTGTTTTCACTTCGGTATTTTTAGGCGCCTATTTATTTTATTCTGTGTTGCCGCTGATTTTTTCAAGAAGCTTTGCTTCTTTTCCTAAAGGGTACTTATCTCTTATTAAGCATCCGACCAGTATTTCATTTCTATCGCTATTTTTACCGGCTTTAGTTGCTGTCGCTTTTTTCCCATTTTTATTGGGTAAATCCGGTATGACTAGCGTTATGCTGGGGTGGTCTGTACCACTGCAAAAGCCCGGATGGGAGTCTGTCAATACTAGTTTTAGCATGTGGATGTCTAATGCTGGTCAGTGGTTTATTGTATTTTTAGCGTTGTGGTGGTTAACCAAAAAACATCTTATTTTCATCTTGTTAACGCTTTTGTTTGTTGTCGCTAACGTTATTAAATTGGCGGTATGGGAGTGGGATCAAATTAAAGTGTTTTTAGTGATATTCAGTATTTTCGCTATGGTGTGGAGTATTTATATTAACGATAGTGGGTGGAACCTCAAAACTATTGCGTTGAATACTATGTTTACCCTTCTATTAATTGGGCCTGGTAGTTATGAAGTCTGGCGTTTATGGCAAGCAAAAGAAAATTATGAAATATATGATAAGAGTAAAGTCGCACTGGCCAAGTTGATTCAAGAAACAGTGCCTGAAAAAGCTATCATTGCAAGCTCTACCGACCACAACAGTGCAGCTACGTTATCGGGTCGTTCCCTTTTTATGGGGTATCCGGGAACACTTGCTAGCCATAGTATTGCTTACCGGTCGCGCGAGAATATTCATTTGAATATTCATAGTTTACGTTTTTGTAAAAAACGTTCTGATATAGACCTTGCACTATGCCCTGAATATATTGTTTGGGATCATTCTGCGAGAAAGTATTGGCATCGTGTTACGCCTGGTGAAGGTTTTGAAAAAATCGCTGTGACAAAAGATGGGTTTTACAGCATATACAGAATCTTACCTGATTAATAGTTGCTCTAATTAAATTATGCCTGCTGGAGCATATTTTGAATTATTATTTAGGTTTAGGCGTTGTTTTCCCTACCCAATTCAAATACAAAATCAAGATAAAAATAGACAACTATTAGTTGTTTTGATCTTGGCATATCTTTAATTTTTATCATCACTATTCATCGGATAGGATAGAGACTTCTCATAACTGATGATCTTGGTATTTACAACGCTAAGCCACGCATATTTTGTAACCTACTAAATCCTTACTACTTAGTAATTAATTTTAGAAGAAAAAATGACGATATATCTATTTCCTGGGAGGGACTCACTACTTAAGGGAATGAGATGGATATTGTTTAATTCTTTTCCGGAGCAGACAGATATAGCAAGCGATATTCTTAGTTCTTCTATTAAGGGTATTTGCTTTTTTGATAGATATGGATATTTGAGTAGTGCAAATTTTTTTCGGTCTGTATCGTATGTTGTCAAATTCTTAAGTTATCAACAGAGAGTAATCCAAAGCTCGGATGATCAACCAGATTTTTTATTAGGTCATAGCTTGGCTGAAGTTAACGTGCCACCAGCATTTGATGCTATCAGTTTTGACGATGTTATACAGCAGTTGTTTTTCTTTGGATGAAATTCTTTTAGTAAAATAAATACCATTTAAATAAGCCCGATTAACTGTCTTTTACAAAGGCTGTTGAAGTCAAAGTTTTTTTAGGTAAATTATTAGATAGCTAGATTATGAAAAAAAAGATCAATTATCGATTGAATAATGTTAATAAAAATGAAAAAGATATAACACAACAAATAAACCCCTCAAATGATATAGCCATTATAGGTATGGCATGTCGATTCCCTGAAGCCGAAGATCTGGAGCAATTCTGGCTAAACCTAGAGCAAGGTAGAAATAGTATTCGTGAAATTCCTTCAGAGCGCTGGGATTGGAGAGCTTATCTAGGTGATCCGCAAACAGAAGATAATAAAACCAATAGTAAATGGGGTGGTTTTATTGAAGGTATGGATGGATTTGATGCAAGTTTTTTTAAGTTATCTCCTAAAGAAGTAAAGTATATGGACCCTCAACAAAGAATTATGCTAGAGCTTTGTTGGGCATGTTTCGAAGATGCGGCTATAGCACCAAGCCACTTAACAGGAGAAAATATAGGCGTTTTTTTAGGTGCTTGTAACTATGATTACAAAGAACTTCAAACCAGCAGTAGGCATAATATCGAGGGCCATTCTGCAACCGGCACATACACAACTATTATCCCGAATCGTATCTCCTACTATTTTAACTTTCATGGTATGAGTGTGCCTATCGATACAGCGTGTTCCAGCTCTTTAGTTGCGCTACACCAAGCAGTTAACGTTTTAAACAATGAAGAATGTAAGATGGCTTTGGTTGGAGGGATTAATGTTTTATCTACGCCAACAAGTTATATTTCGTTTAGTAAAACTGGTATGTTATCTCCTACCGGGCAGTGTTATAGCTTCGACGAAAATGCCGATGGGTACGTGCGTGGAGAGGGGGCGGGTGTCGTTTTGTTGAAGCCGCTGCAAAATGCTATAGAGGATGGTGATAATATACTTGGAGTGATTAAAGGCTCGGCCGTTAACCATGGCGGAAAGGCGAGAACATTAACTGCCCCCAACGCTTTTTCTCAGTCTCAGGTTGTCAGCAGTGCAATATTAAAGGCCGGCATTCATCCTGCAACCATAGATTACGTTGAGGCCCATGGTACAGGAACACCTTTAGGTGACCCTATCGAAGTGCAGGGGTTAAAACGAGCATTCAATGCCGTACAAAAAACTAAATCTTTATCGCCACTTCCTGATGCATATTGTGGTCTTGGTTCAGTAAAAAGTCAGATAGGACATTTGGAATCAGCGGCGGGAATCGCTGGTTTAATTAAAGTATTGTTGAGCATTAAACACAAAAAAATCCCTGCTACACAAAACTTCCATCGTTTAAACCCTAAAATAAAATTGAAAAATAGTCCATTCTATATTGTAGATAAAATGCAAAATTGGCCTGCAAAGAAAGATGAACAGGGACAAGCTATTCCACGCCGCGCTGGAATAAGTTCTTTTGGTTTTGGTGGAGTAAATGCTCATGTTGTAGTAGAAGAGTATTTGCCACAGGAAAATCCCTTACACGACACTATGGATCAGCGTGTTGCCAAGATGATCTTGCTTTCTGCTAAAACAGAAGAACAATTGCACAAAATGGCGGAAAGGTTACTATTGCATCTTTCCCATGCCCCTAAATATGACATTAGCCGCATCGCCTATACTCTACAGGTGGGGCGAGAGGCGATGGATAAAAGATTGGCTTTTTTAGTGGAGTCACATGAAGAGTTACTCAAAAGGCTATCTGAATATGTTTCGGGCAACAAAGAAAAATCTGCTTGTTACGAATCTCAAATCAATAGTGATTCTGAAAAAAATGATGTTTTTTTAGACAAGGAACGCTTACATGATTTTGTTAAAGAGTGTGTTAAAGAAAAAAAATACTCTAAATTGCTGACTTTTTGGGTTAATGGTGCGGATATTGACTGGAAGGCTTTTTACGATAAAAAATCTATTTTACCGGTAAACTTGCCTACTTACCCATTTGCCAAAGACCGTCACTGGTTGACACAAGAATTGTTAGCAAATCCTAAAGAAATCCTTCGTAAAACTCTTCATCCGCTAGTGCATGAGAACGCTTCGAATTTATCCGCGCTATGTTTTAGTGCAAGCTACAGCGGAGATGAGTTTTTCTTTAAAGATCATGTGGTGCAGGGATATAAAATTTTACCGGGCGTGGCTTACTTGGAAATAGCTAGGTTTGCACTTCAACGATCCGTTACTTTTAAAGGTAGAAAATTACAATTAAATAACATTGTATGGCGACAAGCTCTAACCGCGAATGAAAGTAAGCGTCAAGGCCTTCATATCGTTATAACGAATAATAACACTGATATTCTGAGCTATAAGATTTATAGCCACGCTAAGAATAGTAGCGATGAAGGGTGTAAGCTGGATGTTGATAATCAAGAGGTTGATAGTGAAGTAGTGCACAGTGAAGGCAAGGCTATTTTTATAAACAGTAGCCATCCGGAACCACTTATAATTCAAGACATAATAGACTCTTATCACCGAGAATTATCATCTGAAGAGTGTTATGCTCAGCTTCGTCAACTCGGATTCGATTACGGTCCAGCTTATCAAGGCATTGATTGTATTTATCGCAAAGATCACGGCTTACTTGTCAAGCTCTCATTACCTACAGGTCTTGTTGCTGATCAGGAAATGTTTTTTTTGCATCCTAGCATAATGGATTCTGTATTGCAGGCAGCTTTGTTTATCGACTCATTATCAATATTAACGCCAGTCATACCATTTGCATTAGAAAGTATTACTTTGTTCCATCCCACATCAGAAAAAATGTGGGCCCTGGTTAACTATGAGCAAAACTATTCATCCGATGCTCATTTAAAAAAAATAGCTATCGACTTATACAACCATCGTGGTGAAGTTTGTGTGCAATTACGAGGTTTATTATTGAGAGCTATACCAGGCCAGCTAACAGTTACCGAAGAAGCAGGTAGGTCGCGTAATGATACAAAAGTTTTTAACTCTTCGACTAAAGAAAATCAGCTTACACAAGCTCCCACAATAAAAAATGATGATAGTAAACTCGCATTTCTGCAAGCCGTCACTGATTTCATTAAACATCAGTTAGCGGATGTATTAGAACTACCTTTTGATCAAATTTCAGGACATCAGCCATTGGAGAATTATGGGATTGATTCGCTGATGTCTATGAAAATGATTGATAAGCTGAAAAAAATATTCAATGACTTACCCAGTACGTTGTTTTTCGAATACCAGACATTAGATCAACTTAGCCAATATCTTGTCGCTACATACTCCACATCAGTGTTACAGAAAATAATACCAAGAGATATATTTGCGCCGATAAAAAGTTCTGATCAGGAAATGGCTGCTGTATCACCCGCTGCATCGGTGCCAGAGCATGATAATCGAACCATTAAAAAATGGCATAGTGACTTACCTCAACGCAATAAAAAACACAGTATTGACACTACGTCGCAGGTAGATCCTTTAGATATCGCCATTATTGGCGTATCAGGGAGATATCCGCAATCGGATAATATTGATGAGTACTGGAGTAATTTATGTAAAGGTAAGGATTGCATTACAGAGGTGCCCGCACAGCGCTGGTCTTGGCAAGAGTACTACAGCCAAGATCGCAGCGAGGTTGGACGTCACTATAGTAAGTGGGGTGGTTTTGTTAATAACGTCGACAAATTTGATCCACTATTTTTTAATATTTCACCGCGAGAGGCTGAGATTCTAGATCCACAGGAGCGATTATTTTTAGAAGAGGTATGGAAGGCAGTGGAAGATGCAGGTTATACACGTCAAAAACTGCAACAAGTAGGCAACGGGGGGGAAGTCGGTGTTTATGTTGGTGTAATGTATAGTGAGTATCAACTGCTGGCTGCACAATCTTCTACTACTGCGGCGGCTTGGAATAGTCCCGCTAGCATTGCTAATCGTATCTCCTACGTGTTTGATTTGCATGGGCCTAGTATGAGTATTGATACTATGTGTTCAAGCTCACTAACTAGCTTGTATCTTGCCTGTCAAGATTTAAAGTATAACCGCACGCACATGGCCATTGCTGGTGGTGTTAATCTCAGTTTACATCCCAATAAATATTTACTATTGAGCCAAGGACAATTTATTTCGAGCAAAGGTCGCTGTGAGAGTTTTGGGCAGGGCGGGGAAGGTTATATCCCGGGCGAGGGTGTCGGTGCTGTGATATTGAAACGGCTAAGTGATGCCAAACGTGATGGCGATAATATTTATGGCGTCATAAAAGGGATGCATATAAATCATGGTGGAAAAGTGAATGGTTATACTGTACCCAACCCCAATAGGCAACAAGAAGCGATTGAGCAAGCACTTCAGGAAGCCCATGCTGACCCGAGAACAGTGAGTTATATAGAGGCTCATGGCACTGGCACGAAACTTGGCGACCCTATCGAGGTTAGAGGTCTAACTAAGGCGTTTTCTCAACAATCACAAAAACAATTTTGTGCTCTCGGATCGGCTAAGTCTAATATCGGTCACTGCGAAAGTGCTGCAGGAATTGCAGGTTTAACGAAAGTATTATTACAACTTAAATACAAAAAAATTGTTCCTTCTTTACATTCTAGTACTCTAAATTCTAACATCGATTTTTCTAGCACACCTTTTTTCGTTAATCAAACGTTGAGAGATTGGGATGCGCCTGTTATTGATGGTATACCATATCCTAGGATTGCAGGCTTATCATCTTTTGGTGCGGGTGGATCAAATGCTCATATGATTGTGGAAGAATATAATAAACCTTTTGCTAATCATCTGGACAACAATATAGATCAAGCAAATATTATTGTTCTGTCTGCTAAAAATTATGTTCAGCTGAATAAGATCGTGACTAATTTGGCGCGTTACTTATCGAAGTGCAGTCATATGCTTAGGCTTAAGGATATTGCTTATACTTTGCAATTAGGTCGTGAAACGATGAGCGAGCGTTTAGGTTTTATTGCCTACTCACATCAGTCCTTAATAGCATCGTTAGAAGAATATCTCGCCGATGCGAGAGATAAGAATACCAAGTTTTATCGTTCTGCAAAGAGTAATAAAAATAGTGAAATACTCGATTTGTTAGTTCAAGATGAGGATATTGAAACAGCTATTAGTACTTGGCTTATTAAAGGTAAGTACGATAAAGTGCTGACGCTATGGGCGCAAGGGTTAGATGTGGACTGGTCGGCTCTACACGATCACACAGATAGTCAACGAATTAGCTTACCCACCTATCCGTTCGCAAAAGAGCGCTATTGGATTGTTGACAATAAGCATTCAAAACCTGAAACTTCCGCCAAAACACTTCATCCTCTATTGCACGAAAACACTTCTGATTTTTCGGGCTTAAGCTTTACTTCTAGATTTCAAGGAACTGAGTTTTTCTTTAAATCTTGTGCAGACAAAAAACTTTCTTATCTTTCTAATATGGCCTATCTGGAAATGGCATATGTGGCTGTACACAATGCTTATCAAAATGAGGGTGCACATTATGCTTTGCAGTTAAATGATGTTGTTTGGCGGTGCGAATCATGCCCGCCAGAAGATCAATATAATGAATTATATATTCGCTTGGTTCCAGATAATAAAGAAGTAACGGCTTACTATATTTATCGACGGATTAATAAAACCACATATAATACAGAAACGAGAAAGGTCGCTGATAATGAGGGTATGGCGACCATATTGACTATTGATGAGCAGCCGAAGCTAAATTTATTGGCTATACGTTCTCGTTTGCAGGAGCGAGTGTTAAATGCAGCACAATGTCAGCAGTTATTGCAGCAACGCGATGCCCATACTATAGGAGACGGAGATAAAACGGACATTGAACTAATGTACTGTGGTGATGAAGTTTTGGCAAAAATAGCATTGCCTTCTTCTCTCCAGTCAACTGCAGGCGTATATACGTTGCATCCATTGTTAATCGATCTTGCACTAAAGGCATACTATGGCCTAAGCCATTCAAACATGCCTGAACTTGATTTTCCATTGAGCTTGGATCAAGCGACTATTTTCCAAGCCTGTGAAGTAACTATGTGGGCTTGGGTGCGCTACAGTCAAGATCATTCTACATCGCAAGGTAGAGTTGTACTTGATATTGATTTGTGTAACGACCAAGGAGTCTTATGTGCACAATGTAAAGGTTTTTCATTTAGCGTGGCAGAAGCCAGTTCAAATACACTAACGAGTAGAAACACTAATTATTTATTATTACGACCTACTTGGCATGCAATGGAGGCAACACAAAACATTAATAACACACTGCTTGTGAACTATAGTGAACACCATGTATTTTTATGTGGTCTTGACTTGCAGAAGTCAGATACTGCCATAAGCTTTATCCAACATGAATTTACAACAGTAACCCATGCATCAACAATAATCGAAGCCAAAGGGTTCATTACCGTAGCCCAACAGTTATTTGACAAAGTTAAGCAAGTTCTTCAAAGTAGGCTCAAGAAAAAGACTTTATTTCAAGTTGTTGTGGCTTGCGATCACATGCCACCTGTTTTTTCTGCCTTAGTTGCTTTGCTTAAAACTGCTCAGTTGGAAAATCCATTATTTATCGGCCAGTTAATAGAAGTAACGTCCGATATAAACATGCAAGATCTCGTTGGTAAGCTTGAGGAAAATAAGCTATATCCTGATCATAAGATGATTCGTTACCAGCGTGATAAACGCTTGGTTCAAGGCTTTGAAAAAATATCACTCCCCCAAAATACATCTGCCAATAGTCGCTGGAAACATAATGGTGTTTACTTAATTACTGGAGGGCTAGGAGGTTTGGGTTTTATTTTTGCAAAGGCAATTGCAACAGCGACTTCACAAGCCAAGTTAATTCTGACAGGGCGCTCTAGTTTGACTAAAGAGAAAGGAGAGCTATTGTTGGATGAGCTAAGCAGTTTGGGGGCAGTGGCTGATTACCAGTGTGTAGATGTTAGTAATGAGCTAGCGGTTAATACATTAGTTAAAACTATACAGGAAAAATATGGTGAGTTAACCGGTGTTATTCACAGTGCAGGTATAACAGATGATAACTTTATTATTAATAAAACCTCAGACGCTATCGATAAAGTAATGGCCTCGAAGGTATCTGGCACATTCTATTTAGATGAATCCACTCGAAATATCCCCTTGGATGTATTTATTTTATTTTCCTCTGTAGCGGGGGCGATGGGAAATTTAGGACAGTCTGATTACGCAATGGCGAATGCATTTATGGACGCTTATGCTGACTATAGACAAACGCTTGTTGCTAACAACCAGCGCTTCGGACAAAGTTTATCCATTAACTGGCCACTGTGGAAAGAAGGGGGCATGAAGGTTGATAAAGCAACAGAGGATATATTGAGGAAAAATACCGGTATGTTGCCTCTGGGGACTGCCGATGGTATTGATGCTTTACAACAAAGTTTGTTCTTAGACTGTACGAGTACAATGGTGTTATCTGGTTATGAAACCGAATTATTACAATGGGTTCAAATTGAAGGCGCTGGAAATATTGTATCGAATGCAGCGTTAGAAAGTGCTGTTTCGTTATCTCACGATAATCAACAGTATCAAAAAATTGCCCATATTTTAAAACGCCATCTATCGGCAATTCTAAAACTCCCTTATGAGAGTATAGAAGATGACGAGTCGCTCAGTGTATATGGCACTGACTCAATTATGAGAATGCAATTAATTGCTGCATTAGAGAATGATCTTAGGGTGACTCTGCCCAAAACACTACTCTATGACTATCAAACAGTACGCGAAATCAGTGAATACTTGGTTAGTTCAAACTCATCTGAATTGATAGCTCTACTTGCTAAATCAGAAGTAAAATATACTGAGCAGGCTCAATCAGAAACAAATAGTCAGGTAAATAAGTTTTCTGAATTGGTCTTATTTAATCATAAAGCTAAGGGTAGGCCTATATTCTGGATACACCCGGCTATAGGAAGTGTAGAGCCTTATGGTGTTATTGCATCAATATGCGAGCGACCATTCTATGGTATCCAAGCACCTGGTTGGAAAACTGATAAAGCTGTTTTAAAAGGTATTGCTGCGATGGCGAGCTACTATACCGAAATTATTCAAAGTGTTCAGCCAGAAGGGCCTTACGATTTGGGGGGCTATTCTGTAGGTGGGCTAATTGCCTATGAAATAGTGCGTCTTCTTCAAACTCGTGGACAACAAGTAAATAGTATAGTTATGCTTGATACTTTCCATTCGGATTATAACCACCTTATTAGAGATGATTACTCTAAAAAAAGTTTAGTGCTAGTGTCTGTAAACACAGTACTTGCTTCTATGGTAGGTGAAAGCTTGGATAATACCGAAAGACTAACATTTCATCGCGATGAATTGGATATTGATTTCAATGATGAAAACTATTTGCAAACATTGGTTGATCTAGTTGATAAACGTGGTTTGAATATCGCTAAGGAGCAGCTATATCGCAATCTTAGTCAAGCTATTGATATTTTTGCATCTTATGATATCAATCCCTATGAAGTTATTCCTCTACCTAAACCTGAGGTTGTTGATTGCTATTATTTTCGCAATAAGAGTGAGTCTTTTTGGGGAGAGGCTTCAGGCTATTATGTTGCTAAGAGCGATGAATTGTCGTTAAAAGGTGTTGACTATTGGAGTGATTGGCAAAAGGTACTCCCTAACTTTAAGCTGACCCACGTGGATTCATCGAGCCATTTAACATTGTTATCTGAGCCAAAAGCCTACGATGTTATTATTGAGTGCTGTCTAATGTTGTATAAAAAAGAGTCTGTTTGTCACTCGTCTACTGATTCAGTTCCTGCATAAAGTGTTAACTGCTAAAAAGTAATGCTTGATCATGTTTATTTGGAGGTTTTTTACGTAAAAAGCCTCTGATTGAGATAGTAGTTCTGCTCACTTAATACTATTGGATATTATTTTTTAATTGCATTTTTTCTATACTTTAAACAGCTGTGATGCTATGTGTAATAACTTATCCCTCATCCAGCTATTTATCGGATCTTGTTCCACTTGTTTATGCCAATAGATATGGACAGGTAAGTCTGGAACCGCGAAAGGTAAACTAGAAACAGCAATAGGAATAATATCTTTTAGCTTGTTTGCATAGGCGCTTGGAATCGTCAGTAGCAAATCACATTGACTGATCACATTTACTGCTGCGAAATAACTTTCGCAGCGAAGGGTAACATTTCGTGTAACACCGCACTTGGCTAATGCCATATCAATAATATCTACATCCGAATTTTTTAAAGATACGATGGCGTGTGACGCTTCGCTATAGGACTTTAAGGTTAGCTGTTGCAATATTGGATGATTTTTCCTACATACAAGGGAAAAGTGTTCGTTGCACATGAGTGTGCTGTGAATGTTCTTATTCATGGGGACTAATACATCCACGGCGATATCTAGCGACTGTTGCTCCAGTGCATTTTCTATTTCACTGAGCCTCACTTGCCGACTGTCGATGGTGATATTGGGCGTATTAGTCGCGAGGTCTGTAATCAAATAGGGGAAAAATAACGACTCTAATATATCCCTAAAGCCTATTTTTATTTCTCTTTTATATTGTGAAATGTCGAACTCGATTTGATTGTCGACCGTAAGATCCAGTAGCTCTAGCGCTGTGATAACATTGGGAATAATCGTTTGACAATATGCTGAAGGCACCATCTTCCTGCCGTGACGAGTGAATAACTCGTCGTTGAATTTATCTCTTAAGCGAGACAGAGCATGACTTACAGCCGGTTGAGTTAAGTGCAGTCGAGCGGCGGCGGCGGTCGTTGTTCCCTCTTCATAGATCGCCACTAGTACTGAAAACAGATTGAGGTCAACTTTTGTATGCAGCATATTAATAGTTTGTTATGAATTTGTATCATTTGTATTAATTCTAGCGATGGTTAAATTAATGTCAAATCCAACAATAATAGGCATAATAATGAAACCCACCGATGACAGTATCAATGAGCAAGTCAAGCAAGTAACTGCGACTAATGAGAAGCTTACGATCCCTCTGGAGCCTACTTTTACGGATAAATTAGAACAGCGCGAGTACGAAAAACAGCGTCTTGCGGCAGCGTTTAGAGTGTTTGCGCTACATGGTTTTGACGCCGGCCTGGCGGGCCATATCACCCTGCGGGACTGTATCGATACGGATACTTTCTGGGTAAATCCTCTGGCCATGCATTTTTCACAAATAAAAGCATCAGATCTTGTGCGCTTAGACCACAGTGGCACTATCTTAGATGGCAAATATCCCGTTAATAATGCTGCATTTGCCATTCACTCCCGCATACATAAAGCCAGGCCTGATGTAAATGCTGTTGCCCATGCGCACACTACATATGGTCGTGCCTTTTCTGCCTTAGGAACACTGCTTGAGCCTATATCGCAAGATGCTTGTATGTTTTATGAAAATCACAGTGTTTTTGATACCTTTACAGGTGTTGTGGCTGAGCTGGATGAAGGTGATATGATCGCCGAAGCTTTGGGTGATAACCTCGCAGTTATTTTGCAAAACCACGGGTTATTGACGGTAGGTAAGAGCGTTGACGCTGCTGCCGCTAATTTCGTGATGCTCGATAGCTGCTGCCATAGTCAATTAGTAGCGCAAGCTGCATCAGATAAATTAACCACGATTAACCATGATATTGCAATTAAAACAAAACAGGTAAATGCTTCAGACCTTGTGACCTGGGGTAATTTTCAGCCTTTATATCAAGTGGTTGCTGCCCAGGATAGTAGCTTCTTGGAATAAGTTTTTCTGAAATAAATGATATATCGGGGCCTGATTGGCCCCAACACCTGTATTAATTTTAATCTGTTGAAATAATAATAACGATGACCGGATCAATTTTAAACGAGGTGTTTTTGCCTTTTGCTCTCGCTTTGATTATGTTTGGCATGGGCTTAACACTGACGCGATTAGACTTTCTTCGCTTATGGCAAACACCGAAACCGATTTTTGTTGGTTTGTTGGGGCAGTTACTATTATTGCCATTACTGGCTTTTGCTATCTGTTTTTGGTTTAAATTGGCACCGCCTTTAGCAGTAGGCTTAATGATTTTGGCCGCTTGCCCAGGTGGCACAATGTCTAATCTTATCAGTCATTTATCCAATGCCAATCTTGCCTTATCTATTAGTTTAACCGCCGTGTGTACACTTGTTTGTGTTTTCACTACACCTTTTGTGGTCGAATTTTTTCTCTCTTATTTTGCTGATGATAATTCACCTAGTTTTTCTCTTATAAAAACTTCGGTAGGGCTGATACTTGTGACCTTGGTTCCGATTATTCTGGGTATGGTTATTCGCCATTACTTTTCTTCTTTTGCTTTAAAAAGTGAACTTTTCTTTCGTCGCTTTTCTATGACTTTTATGATGGTGATTATCGCTGGTTTACTGCTGCAAGAGCGTGACACGCTCATGGATTCTTTTTCGCAAGTATTTGCAGCTTGTTTAGCGTTGAATTTATTATCCACGATTATTGGATTAGTACTTGGAAAAGTTTTTCACCTTTCTCAAAAAGACGCAATTACCCTTGGCATTGAAGTGGGAATTCAAAATTCAACAGTGGCTATATTAATTGCCATTAGTTTATTGAATACACCTAGTTATGCTTTATCCGCAGGTGTCTACGGTTTAACGATGTATATTGGTGCAGCTTTGTTAGCACTATATGCGAAGTATACGGATAAGGATAAATCTCTAGAAGAGGTAAATGTGGAAGCTTAATGCTTCTTTGATGAATAGTTTAACCAGCGAATATCATCGCCTTTTTTGACAAAGATTCCTCCTTTTGATTCTTGGCGAATAGGAAATTCTGAATCATTTATGTTGATCGTAACATTCGGAAACATTTCACTGCGCACACTAACTTCTGCATTTTTTGATTCGTCAAAAATGCGGTTAATACTATCAATTGTATGAGACATTTTATCTATTTCTTGCCTGATATCGGATAGCACTTTTTCTACCGACGATGCTTTTTGTGCACAGCTAGCATCGTCGGGATTCGCCTGCTCTGCTTTTTTATATTTTTGTAGAATTTTAGACAGTTGCTGTGACTGCAGTAAACGGTTTTTATGAGATTTAAGTAGTTGTTCAAACTGTTTTTGCTGGCTTGGATGAGTGCCTGCACTCAACTGTGTTTTGATTCCGCCACTGGCGCCGATGCTATTGGCAAACACTCCCATTTGACCATAACAACTGCCGCCAAATATTTTACCTTTACCGCCTCTTTGGCCCACTAACACCTTATTTTTCGAGCTAATATTACAATGACTAATATACTCTTTCACATCAATATTACCATTGGAGTTTACATCGGCAAGGGTAATATATTGTGCTTGAATATCACCACCTGCTTTGACGATAGCCGGTGGTGATTCTTCACCATCTTTGTTGGGATCCGAGCCAATAATACCGCACTCAATAGTAATATTATTCTTTGCCTGTAGGCAGGCTTTACTGACAACGCCCTTGACGATTATATCTCCGGTAACCTTCACTTTCATGCCAGGACAAACTTCGCCTTTTATCATCACTGAACCGTCGTAATTAATATGGCCTGTACTCATGTCAACGTCATTAACGATGATAGTGTTATCAACTCTTATACCATCGGACAGTATCACTGGATGCCCTTTACAATCTGCAAGTAATAAGTTTGGGTCGTCCGGGCTTATCTTGGTACCGGGTAAGTCGTCGTTAAATGGCGTGTCGATAGCTTCGACAGCGGGAATAACTTGTCCTTTAACATTTCGTCCATTGATTCCGGGTTTTGCTGGAATACGACGCATTAGTTGATCGTTTTCTTCTACTAGCGTGAAGTTAATAATTTCTCGCAAGTTTATTTTGCCCGTTTTACTTTCTTTCGGTTGGTTATATTCTACTTCTTGAACTAATGCTTCGAATACTACATCGACACCGTCAACCGGTTCCCGGCCTCTGGCGAATTCTAATTTATCTGCTGACTTCTCTTTCAATACCTGCTTTAACGCTTTAATATCGCAGGATTTTGAATAAATGCCAGCCTGGCGCAATGCCTTATCCAATAAATGCTTATCCAGTTCTCTGCCTCCCTGGGGCGGACATACAGTGATATACGCGGACATAAGCTCCTCATCGAATTCAATCTCAACATGAGCATTGCGTCGTGTTCCAATAAGGTAACGTCCTTGTTTCCCTTTTTTTGCGTTATCCGCTATTTTTTCTATGATATTGGCTTCGAAGTGGAAGCCGTCGTAGTTGAGTTGTTTCAGGGAATCCAATATTGATGTACTACTTATTGGGATTTTTTTTGCAGTAGATGATAGGTCTGCAAATAACTGATCCGAATCCTCATCTAGCACATAATCAATTTGAATGTATTCAGCTTTTTGCCCAAGTAGGTAACGACCGCAAACCCTGTGTTGAGCTTTATGTGTAATATCTTTAAGAATCTCGCTCTCGATATTAAAAACACCGTGACCTGCTTTACGTATTTTATCCTTAAGTACGTCCAAGGTAATATCTGGTGCTGAGCGAGATTGGCTGAGTACGGCGAATAGCTCTTTTGTTGCTGGATCGAATTCTAGATCTACCATGGCTGAGGGTAATAGAATGCCCAGCGCTACTTTGCCCAATTCACTTTTGCGTATCTTCCTTAACACATCCAGCAAGGTAACATCATCGATATCGACATTAGAATAACCCGCTGAATCGATAATATTACGCAGGCTTTTAAGATCTACTTGCAGCGCTTCATTGGCGCTGCAAAGCTCCACACTCAACTCACGAGATACTTTATCTAAAACAAACTCTAAGCGAACAAAACTCGGCCCGTCTGAAGAGCTGCTTTGACCTTCTGTCGTACCAGTTATTGAGTTGTCGCCCATGGTTTTGTGGTCATAATTAAAATAGATATAACGAGTATAGTTGTATATTAGTTTATTAGAAGCTCTTTAGTCTTAGTTCCAGCCCTGCTGATTTTTATTACTTTCGGGTTTTGTTTGCAGGTATGTTATAGCCATCCAAGCTTATATAAATTATAGGTCTGGCATAAAATAATGGGTGATTGGATACCTATATTGAGACAGCCTTAGAGGCTATGGCTAGTTAAATGTAAAAGCTAAAGATGTTTATAATTGCGCCAAATTGCTATAGGTCGCATGCTCATTGCTGCACTAGCGTACTAATACAATCAGCCGGGATATCTGCACTTCGTTTATCCTTGATACTCTGGTTATGGTAGCTCTTACGTAATGGAGTACGAGGAGAGTACTTGACTATTACTGCAGACATTAATAGCGCAACTCATTGAAAATCTCGCCATAAGCACCGAGAGTTGGTGTAAACTTTCGCAATTGCATTACTGGATGTGATTAATTCTCATGCGATTTGCGATTTGCGATTTGCGATTGGTTATTGACGGCAGTGGCGCTTTAATTGTGCTATTGTCGTTGTTAGTGAAATCGGGTACATATTATTATGCGCCTGCAAAGAGGCATCTTTATGGTAATGGTGATTTTTGCCATCAGAACTCCATCAGGCATTAATTTATCTCAACAACGCTTTTTACTGCGCCAAAGCCGGAGTTTATTTGGCAGGGGTAAAAACAATGATATTGTGCTGCCTGACCCTGACCGTATTGTCTCTGCTCGCCATTGTGTTATCGATTGTCAGCAAGGGGACTATCGTCTTACAGACCTCAGCACTAACGGTACTTTTATCAACGGTTCTGTACATCCACTGGGTAAAGAATCTTCCGTCATGCTTAACGATGGGGACCGGTTTAATATTGGCGGCTACACATTTGAAGTATCCCTGCGTCTGCGACCAGATGATATTGATTTATCCCATCAGAAATTGATTTATAAAGAGAGTCTGAGTAAACCCTTGGAAGATAGAAGGCAGGGGGTTGATAGGCGCTCGATTACAGTGCGAACGCAACCTGCCAAGGCAACCGCTGATCTGCGAGATAAAACATCGGCAGGTCAATTGCGCAAAGAAATAATTGAAGATATGGGAATTGATGCCAGAGCGCTGAGTCAGCAGGCTATTGCCCACGCTATTGAGGAATATACGAGGCAAACTCAAGTACTAATTGGTGGTTTAATGCGGTTGCTGCGAACACGTTCAAGCGTGCGTAATGATTTGCGCTTAGCCGTGACAACTGTTCAGGATGAAAATAACAACCCTCTGAAGTTTTCTACTAACGCTACTGAGGCGTTAGAAAAAATGCTGGTTAAGACTAATTCTGGAGATCTTGCTATAAGGGATGCACTAATTGAAGCATTTGATAATGTCAGTGACCATCAGGCGGCTTTATTGGCCTCTGTCAAATCCGGTTATCGTCAAATGCTCGAAGCGTTAGATCCACAAGATTTTGAGCGTAAATTATTGGCTAAAAATGGGGCATCCTTATTACCAGGACGCAGTAAAGCAAAGATGTGGGATGATTATTGTGAGCATTTTCAAAATATCTTATCTGAGCGTGAAAAGCGTTTCCATGAATTATTTGGTGAGCACTTTACTCGAGCTTATGAGAGCCAAGTAAAAAGGTTAGAAGACGAACGTAAACGCAATTCCAAGAAGAATTAGGCTGTTTTTCAAGGCTTAATCAGGTTCTATTGATCTGATAATCAGGCATTTCGTCCAGCAATACTTGATTAACATCGTTAAAAACCCCTGCCGTTTGCCACGGCCCTTGACGATGTTTCTCGGTTTTCAATGGCTCGCATCGCCAACACTACCATTTTGTTACTTTTTTTATGTCTTCTCTGTAACATCTGTTACAGAGATACTCACTCAATTGCCTCCAAGGAGAGGGCGAATGATTGATATACAATTGTGAAGAAGCGCAAGTAGTGGGCAATAATGGCGGGGATTGCTACAATTTAAGGTAATAAAGCTCGACGTGTATCAAATAAAAATAATGGTTGTGCATTGGTTACGAAATTTTTTCTACTAAGGTGATATTGTACAAATAATATTATATTAGTTATTACAAGTGGCTGTAATTGCGACCAGGAGCTGGTATTTATGCTTTATATGTGTCTATCATAGGTTTAGGTGATTATCACTTAATCAAAGGGCATGTATCATTATGTTTTGCTTAAACTTAGTTGCGTTTGGGCTAAGTTGACAGAGCTATATTACATATATATTAGTTTTTGCTTTGTTGTTTTTTATAGCTTTATAGCATTTTAGGTTTTAGATATTTTGTAATAGGAGTTTGTGTGTCAAAAAGTTATGCCACGATTTTGCAAAACCTCTGCCATGATCATATGAATCATAGGCTGAGCTTTGAGGAATATCGCCGTAAACGTCGTGTGCTATTTTCTAAAATTGACGAGCAATTCAACGGTTACTCAAATGACTGCCAAGAAGATTTAACTGCGCCTACTCTCCCGTCGAAACAATTTGGTGTTCCATCATTCGCTGTGCCTGCTCAGGCTAAAAAAAACTAAATACTTTGTATTTCTCATTCCTGTGTGATGAAATTAGTGTAAACAGGATCTAATAAAATATGCAGTTTCGCCTACATTTTAAGTCGTTATATAGTGAATAATATATAGCGGCTGGGTAGTCTATGCATATTGACACGCCTATCTAACATCCTCTTTAAAATAGGAATTTTGACCATATGATTGAATTATCTGCCATTGAAGCGCGTATTGTCGGGGCTCTTATTGAGAAGGAAGTTACCACTCCGGATCAGTACCCATTATCACTTAAAAGCCTTACGGCGGCCTGCAACCAGAAAAGTAATCGCGAGCCTGTGATGAACCTATCAGAGATAGAAGTACAAAATGCTGTTGATGATATGGCAAAGAAAAACCTTGTGGCCCCCGTAGTTTTTGGTAGCCGGGTGAATAAATACAAGCATCGTTTTTGTAATACTGAATTTAGTAAAATACGTTTAAGTGCCAAAGAGCTTGGGATTATCTGCGTGATGCTTTTGCGTGGCCCACAGACCCCTGGTGAGTTACGTTCGCGTACTAACCGATTATGTGATTTTGACGATGTTAGTGAGGTGGAAACCATTCTCCAGCAGTTAGCTGACAGAGAAGAGGGCGCTATGGTAAGTAAGCTTGAGAGGGAACCGGGAAAGCGTGAATCTCGTTACAGCCATCTTTTTTATGATCAAGAAAGTTTGAGTATGGCATCAAGCCCTGCTACCGATATTGCGGCGACTGGAGCCTCTCGATCAACGTTATCGCAAACAGATCGTATTGCTCTATTAGAAGATGAAGTAGCCAGTCTTCGGTCTGAGCTAGATGAGCTTAAACAAAAATGGCAGGAACTTGTTGAGTAGGGCACAATTATTGTCTCGAGTTAATAGCTTTTATGCTATAGCGATTAAATTAACATATCACTATTTAGGTTTTTATAAAGTAGCATCATGACAATTCAATGGTATCCAGGGCACATGCACAAGGCCCAAAAAGAAATAAAACAATCGTTGCCCAATGTAGATATTATCATTGAGGTCATCGATGGTAGGATTCCATTTAGTAGTGAAAACCCTTTAATTGCCAAACTACGAGGCGATAAGCCTTGTATTAAAGTACTTAACAAATGTGACTTAGCCGATATGGATACGGTGCAATTGTGGCAGCAGTTTCTCGAACAAGAGCGTACAGTGAAGACCCTGGCAATTTCCATCCATGACCAGGCAAAAATTCATAAGCTACCTGAACTGTGTAAGAAATTGTTGCCGCAAAAAGCGCGCAGTGTTAAAAAAATGCGAGCTATGATTGTTGGTATTCCCAATGTTGGCAAATCAACGCTGATTAATGTTTTAGCCGGTAGAGCAATCGCTAAGACGGGCAATGAGCCTGCTGTGACTAAACAGCAGCAATATATCCAGATCCGTGAAGATTTTTTGTTACTGGATACCCCTGGTATTTTATGGCCCAAACAAGAATATGAAAACTCTAGCTATCGTCTGGCTGTTACAGGAGCTATTAAAGATACCGCTATGGAGTATGAAGATGTTGCGTTTTTTGCAGCAGAGTTTTTAAAACAGCACTATCCTGATAGGCTTTTGGATCGTTACTCTCTAGATAAATTACCTATCAGTGAGATGGATTTTTTTGAGTTGATAGGGCGCAAAAGAGGTTGCTTATACAGCGGCGGCCGTGTCGACTTAACCAAAATATCTGAGCAGTTTATCCACGACATTCGAAGTGGTGCCATTGGCCCATTGTGTCTCGAAACACCGACAATGGTGCAGCAAGAAATCGCAGAACAAGAACAAAAGAACGTAAAAAAACAGGCCAAAAAAGCCAATAAGAATAATACAAAAAAGCATACATAAAAGTGCTTTAACGATAACGACTAGCAGCTGTTAGCTAACGTTCGAACACGGACGAGGCAAGGTAAAAATAACCGAAAAGCGGAGTTTATCTGACGTAAATGAGCATTTTGAGCTTGTGTTTAATGCTGTATCGGCAAGTACTGCAGTTATCAGGTGGCTTCTAGAAAAATTGTGCACTAGCACCTATCTTTGTCTAACCTTAAGGGGGAGCCTGTTAACTTCTAGATAGTGATAATAGTACGTTTTGTTAGCTAAAACACACACAATTAAACATGTCATTCTCACCCTTGTTTTGCCTCTGGTGATGTCTCTTTTGTGGGCAGTTCCTCCATGGGCAGCAGCCAGTACAATTATTCCTGAATCGACTTTGCAAAGTGTTGAGAAAGAATATGGTAATGATGCACGCTTACGTGTATTTAATTGGGGAATTTTGATGGAACAAGATCGCGATAACCCAACGATTACTGAGCTTGTAAAAATGCAACATGCGAATGACTATTTTAATCAAGTAAGGTGGTTGAGTGATCAAGAGCATTGGGGACAAGAAGATTACTGGGCGACACCGATAGAAACTTTGGCTACCAATGGCGGTGATTGTGAAGACTATTCTATAGGTAAATATTTCTCGCTTTTAAAATCTGCTTTTGACCCAGCCAAACTTCGTATTACCTATGTAAAGTCCTTAACCTATAATCAAGCCCATATGGTGTTAGCTTATTATCAAACACCTAGTGCAGAACCGTTGATCTTAGATAATATTAAAAAAGAGATATTACCCGCATCTAAGCGGCCAGATCTCTTTCCTGTATATAGCTTCAATGGAGAAAGTATTTGGTTGGCGCGAGATAGAGGCAAAAAAATTAAAGGTAGCAGTCAGAAAAGTTTACCAAGCTGGAAGAAACTTAATGACAGAATGCTTAATCTCTTTCAATAAGACAAAAAAAAGGCTGTGTTTACAGCCCTTTTTTTACTTTTTAGAAAGTAGGATTTGCTGGCTTGCGATCTTCAACAGCTGTGAGGTCGCGCTTGGTTTCGCCAGTATAAAGTTGACGAGGTCGACCAATACGGTAATCTTCTGTCAGCATCTCATGCCAATGAGCGATCCAGCCCACTGTGCGCCCGGTAGCGAATATCACAGTAAACATATCGGTTGGAATACCAATAGCTTTCATAATGATACCCGAGTAGAAATCTACATTAGGGTAGAGTTTCTTCTTGATGAAGTACTCGTCTTCCAGCGCAATTTCTTCAAGACGTTTTGCAATCGCTAGCAATGGGTCATTTTCAATACCCAAAACGCTCAAGACTTCATCACAGGTTTCTTTCATTACTTTGGCGCGTGGATCAAAGTTTTTGTAAACTCGATGACCGAATCCCATTAAGCGGAAGGGGTCGTCTTTATCCTTGGCGCGCTGAATAAACTTGTCAATATTCTTCACATCGCCGATTTCTTGCAACATCGACAATACAGCCTCGTTAGCACCGCCGTGAGCTGGCCCCCAGAGTGTTGCAATGCCGGATGCGATACAGGCAAAAGGGTTTGCACCTGATGACCCTGCTAAACGAACTGTGGAAGTTGAGGCATTCTGCTCGTGATCGGCGTGCAACAGGAAGATTTTATCCATGGCTCGTGCCAGCACAGGGTTTACTTGGGGATCGTCACAAGGGGTGCCGAACATCATGTGTAAGAAATTTTCAGAATAACCCAACTTATTGTCGGGATACATGAAAGGTTGACCTTGAGAATGCTTGTAACACATTGCAGCAAGAGTCGGCATCTTAGCGATCAAACGATGGGCTGAAATAATACGATGACGCTCGTTAGTGATATCCAATGAGTCATGATAGAAGGCCGATAGCGCTCCAACAATGCCGCACATCATCGCCATCGGATGTGAGTCGTGGTGGAAGCCTCTAAAGAAACGTGCAATGGATTCGTGAACCATCGTATGGTTGCGGATAATGCTAACAAACTCGTCATATTCTTTCTGAGAAGGCAGTTCACCGTGTAAAAGTAAGAAACACGTTTCCAGGTAATCTGATTTTTCAGCAAGGTCTTCGATGGCATAACCCCGATGCAAAAGCATACCTTTACCACCGTCGATATAAGTGATTTTAGATTCGCATGATGCAGTGGATACAAATCCAGGGTCGTAGGTAAAAAAACCTTTGCCTGTAAGGGCTCTAACGTCAATGACATCTGGTCCTGTTGAGCCGGAATACACCGGTAACTCAATAGAATCGTCCAAACCATCGACCGTAAGTTGTGCTTTCTTATCAGCCATTAAGGACTCCTGTATGTGATAGATAAAAGATAATCTGTCGCTGTTAGCACACTCGAAATTGTGCACAAAGCAGCCAAATAATTAATTGTTAAGTCGCGCAACTATATAGTGCTATAAATTTATGTCAATGTGATCAAAGTCCAATTTCCCATGGCATTTTTGTCATACTGGGTCAAGTATCAGTATAGATAAAATTTATTTTTGTGGAGAAAATGGGCGCTTAAAGGCTTTTTCGAAAAGAAATTTAAATCTTCTTGAGTGAGGACTATTCAAGAAATGAATTATAACTATTCAAAAAATGAATTATAACTAGTGAACGTGATAACCGTTTTAAAACGTTGTTTTGTACAAATTATATGCTAATGTTACATAAGTTATTATGAATGTTTGTAATTTGTGTGGCGCATATCTATAATTCTGCGCGATCTTTTTGGGGCGTGTAAGCATAACCTTCCATGGGAAATGCGCTGCGAGATGCTGGCGCTAATAACTAATTAGCTGGTGCTAAAATGTCCAGTCTATGTACTTATATTAAACAGCACAGTATGTACTCGCCAAACCTTAGAAAAATCTTCCTGCCTATCAATCTTATGAATTAAGGTGTTGCAAAACTGTGAACGATAACCGACCTGTAAATCTCGATCTAAAAACAGTTAAATTCCCTATTACCGCGCTTGTCTCCATTACCCACCGAGTTTCAGGTGTGGTTTTGCTTATCGGTATATTAATACTGCTGTGGATGCTCGATATGAGTCTCAGCTCAGAGCAGAGTTTTAACGCTCTTAAAACTGCATTGCAGGCACCACTTTCTAAATTTATTGTGTGGGCTGTTTTAGCCGCTCTTGCGTATCACCTTGTAGCCGGAATACGTCATCTTATTATGGATATGGGCGTTGGTGAAACACTTGAAGGTGGAAAGCGTGGCGCGACCATTGTTGTCGTTGTTGCGATCGTGTTAATTATTCTTGCGGGGTTATGGGTATGGTAACAGCAGTTACGAGTCTGGGGCGAAGCGGCCTCTCAGATTGGCTTATTCAAAGATTTTCGGCAGTAGTACTCGCTGCTTATACAATATTTATTGTGGCATTTATTTTCTCTGTGCCAGAGATGACTTATGAACTTTGGACAGCTTTGTTTGCGCAGTTGTGGATGCGCGCATTTAGTTTGTTGGCGCTATTGTGTGTTGCTGCTCATGGCTGGATAGGTTTGTGGGGAGTATTAACCGATTATGTCACCAGTCGGATGATGGGTGGAAAAGCTTTATTCTTGCGCATGAGCGCTCTAACTATTTACGCAGTCATTACTCTTGCCTACTTGGTTTGGGGTATTGAAGTGCTCTGGGGGTTTTAATCGATGCCAAATATTCGAACCATGTCTTTTGACGCTATTGTTGTTGGCGGTGGCGGTGCGGGGATGCGCGCGGCACTTCAAATGGCTCAATCAGGTTTTAAAACGGCTGTTGTCACTAAAGTTTTTCCTACACGCTCACATACAGTCTCTGCCCAAGGAGGCATTACTTGTGCGATAGCCAGTGCTGACCCTAACGACGATTGGCGTTGGCATATGTACGACACGGTCAAAGGCTCTGATTATATTGGTGATCAGGATGCTATTGAGTATATGTGTTCAGTCGGCCCAGAAGCAGTATTCGAACTGGAACATATGGGCTTACCATTTTCGCGAACTGAGAACGGTCGTATTTATCAGCGTCCATTCGGTGGCCAATCAAAAGACTTTGGTCGCGGCGGTCAGGCAGCGCGAACTTGTGCAGCCGCAGATAGAACGGGTCACGCACTTTTGCACGCTCTTTATCAGGGTAATGTGAAAAACAATACGGTATTCCTTAACGAATGGTTCGCCGTTGATATTATCAAAAACCAAGACGGTGTGGTCTGTGGTGTCATTGCCATTAATATGGAAGATGGCGAAGTTGTTTTTATTAAATCTAAGGCAACAGTTTTTGCTACTGGTGGTGCTGGTCGTATCTACGCTTCTACCACTAACGCTCACATTAATACTGGTGACGGTATTGGGATGTCTTTGCGCGCAGGTTTTCCTGTACAAGATATTGAAATGTGGCAATTCCATCCCACTGGTATTCACGGTGCGGGGGTATTGGTGACAGAAGGGTGTCGCGGTGAAGGTGGCTACCTCATCAATAAAGATGGCGAGCGTTTTATGGAACGTTATGCGCCAAATGCAAAAGACCTTGCTGGCCGTGATGTTGTGGCCCGATCCATGGTGTTGGAGATTCTCGAGGGGCGCGGCTGTGGTGAAAATGGCGATCATGTTTTCTTAAAGCTCGATCACTTGGGTGCTGAAACGCTGAACCAACGTTTACCTGGTATTTTGGAACTATCTCGTACCTTTGCTCATGCTGACCCGGTAAAAGAACCTATTCCTGTAGTGCCTACTTGCCATTATATGATGGGAGGAATTCCAACCAACGTTGATGGGCAGGCACTGACTAATGTCAGCGGAGAAGATAAAGTTATCGAAGGTTTTTATGCCTGTGGTGAAGTTGCCTGTGTATCTGTGCACGGCGCCAATCGTCTCGGGGGTAATTCACTTCTCGATTTGGTTGTGTTTGGTCGCTCGTCGGGTATGTTTATCGAACGTGCTTTGCGTGAAGGTGTCGAATATCGTGACCCTTCTGAAAGTGATATCGAAGCCGGTATGGCACGTCTTAACAAGCTTAATGGCTCGTCACAAGGTGAAAATGCTTCAATGCTTCGTAAGGAGCTACAAAGCATTATGCAAAATCACTTCGGTGTTTTCCGTAAAGGTGAGTTCATGCAAGAAGGCATTAAAAAACTCGCTGATCTTAGAGAGCGCATGGAAAATATTCATTTGTCTGACAAGAGCAGCGCATTTAATACTGCACGTATCGAAGCCTTGGAAGTACAAAACTTATTTGAGGTGGCTGAAGCTACTGCAATTGCTGCCGAAGAAAGAAAAGAATCTCGAGGCGCTCATGCACGTGATGATTTCCAAGAGCGTGATGATGAAAACTGGCTGTGTCACTCCATGTATTACCCTGAAGATAAATCCGTTGGTAAGAGGGACGTGAATTTCACACCTAAGACCGTTGATACCTTCGAACCTAAAATTCGTACTTATTAGTGTGAATTTAACCTAGTATCGCGGAAACTATTTGGATAAAAGATATGTTGAAAGTTGAAATTTATCGCTATAACCCTGAAACAGACAAAAAGCCATACATGAAGAGCTATGACGTTGATACTCAAGGTAGAGACCTCATGGTGCTAGATGTGCTGGAGATGATTAAAGAACAGGATTCTACCATCGTCTATCGACGTTCTTGTCGTGAAGGTGTATGTGGTTCCGATGGGATGAACATTTCAGGCAAGAACGGTTTGGCATGCATCAAGCCTTTGTCTGAGTGCGTCAAAAATAACAAGTTAGTGTTACGTCCACTGCCGGGCCTGCCTGTCATTAGAGATCTAATTGTCGATTTATCTCAGTTTTATGCGCAGTATAGAAAAATAGAACCCTTCTTGCAGAACGATACGCCGACGCCTGCTATTGAACGATTGCAGTCCCCGGAGCAGCGTGAAAAGCTCGATGGTTTGTACGAGTGTATTTTATGCGCGTGTTGTTCCACGAGCTGTCCTTCTTTCTGGTGGAATCCCGATAAATTTATCGGCCCTGCTGGTTTGCTGCAAGCTTATCGCTTTTTAGCTGATAGTCGTGACACTGCTACAGAAGAACGCTTGGCGAATCTAGATGATCCGTTCAGTGTCTTTCGCTGTCATGGTATTCAAAACTGTGTTGACGTTTGCCCTAAAGGCTTAAATCCAACAAAAGCAATAGGGCATATCAGAAGCATGTTATTGCATCGTGGTACTTAAACACGAATTGTTTCTGGTACAGTTGTTAGCCCTTACTCGAGATCAGTTTCAGAGCAATAAGTATTTACTGTAACATCCTCTATTGTTCACAGGTGGCGTTTTTTGCGCCACCCTAAATAATAAATATCCTGCTAATCCTATTCCCCTGATATGATTGTAGGTAAATATAATTTTCAATTTCGGCAATAAATGAAATGTCGAATAGAGACAACAAAACTTAATGTGTTGTCTATTTACGGTGAGTAAAATGCAAGAAAGTTTGATGGAATTGTTATGGAGCACCTCCCACATCTCTGGTGGAAATGCAGTTTATGTAGAAGAGATGTACGAACTTTATTTGAATGATCCTAATTCTGTGTCTCAAGATTGGCGTGACTATTTTGATAAGCTGCCAAGGGTTAATGGCGCAGTTGGCAACGATGTACCACACTCAGAAATTATTGAATATTTTGAATTGCTTGGCCGTAATCGCGCTCGTCCTATGGTGGCTCCGGGTGAGGGTAGTGCCAACGTTGCTCATGAACGCAAGCAAGTGGAAGTGGTGCAATTGACCAATGCTTATCGCTTGAGCGGTCATCAAAAGGCATCCCTCGATCCATTGGGTATTTTAGAAATTAAAGATTCCCCCGATCTTGATCTCGGCTTTCACAATCTCAATACACTGGATTTAGATTCAGTTTTTCAAACGGGTGATTTATCTTTTGGTTATCGTGAAGGCTTGCTGAAAGACATTATTGCAGATCTTGAGAAAACCTACTGCGGCACTGTTGGCGCGGAGGTCATGCATATAACAAATTATGACGAGCGCCGTTGGTTACTGAATCGACTTGAGAGCACGCGTTCGCAACCTCAGTTTGATAAAGAAACGAAAATTAGCTTACTGAAGAGGCTCACTGCTGCTGAAGGCCTTGAGCGTCATCTTGACAGCAAATATCCCGGTACTAAGCGATTCGGTCTAGAAGGGGGTGAAAGTTTAATTCCTCTGCTCGACACTCTCATTCGTAAAGTGGGCGATTACGGCGCTAAAGAAATGGTATTAGGTATGGCTCACCGAGGCCGCTTAAATACTTTAGTGAATATTCTAGGTAAAAACCCCGCTGAATTATTTGAAGAATTTGAAGGTAAGAGGTTGGTGGATACCTCAGGTGATGTTAAGTATCACCAGGGCTTTTCTTCCAATGTGATGACTCCTGGTGGTGAAATGCACTTGGCATTGGCCTTTAATCCCTCTCATTTGGAAATCGTATCTCCTGTAGTTGAAGGTTCGGTGCGCGCTCGTCAAGATCGTCGTCAAGACGATAAAGGAGAAAAAGTCGTCCCAGTTGTGATTCACGGAGATGCCGCGTTTGCTGGTCAAGGAGTGGTGCTAGAAACATTCCAGATGTCACAAACTCGCGCATATAAAACTGGTGGTACCGTTCATATTGTTATCAATAACCAAGTGGGCTTTACCACTAGCAATAAGGAAGATGCTCGTTCTACGGACTATTGTACCGACGTTGCGAAAATGATCGAAACCCCCATTTTCCATGTCAATGGTGATGATCCTGAAGCGGTGGCTTATGTTGCTGCCCTTGCCATTGACTATCGCCATGAGTTCAACAAAGATGTAGTGATTGACTTAGTGTGCTATCGCCGCCGAGGCCACAATGAGACAGATGAGCCATCTGCTACTCAGCCAGCGATGTACAAAGCTATTCGAGCGCACAAAACTACCCGTACTCTCTACGCTGAAAAGCTGGTGGCGGAGAACGTTATAACCAAAGAAGAAGGTGATACGCTAGCCAATGATTACCGAGCAGCCCTAGATCGTGGTGAGCACGTGGCACGTGGCTTGGTGAGTGAGCCAGACAAGTCTTTATTTGTCGATTGGACACCTTACATTGGTCACGATTGGCAAACTCCTTGCGATACCACCTATAACCTAAAAGAGTTACAGGCATTAGCCGAAAATATTACGAATATCCCCGATGGTATCCAAATCCAACGCCAAGTTGCCAAAATATATGATGACCGCCGCAAAATGGCCGGTGGCGCTTTGCCGATTAATTGGGGGATGGCGGAAACTCTTGCCTACGCAACGTTGCTTAAGCAAGGACATCAAATTCGTATTACAGGTCAAGATGTTGGACGTGGTACTTTTTCCCATCGTCACGCGGTTGTTCATAACCAAAAAGATGGTGAGCAATACATTCCTTTAGAGAATGTCGAGCAGGGACAACCTAGTTTTGAAATATATGACTCCTTCTTGTCGGAAGAAGCGGTTCTTGCTTTTGAATATGGTTATGCCACCACTGCACCCAACGGTATGGTGATCTGGGAAGCGCAGTTTGGTGATTTCGCCAATGGCGCACAAGTGGTTATCGATCAATTTATTACCAGCGGTGAGCATAAATGGCAGCGCCTGTGCGGCTTAGTGATGTTGTTGCCTCATGGTTACGAAGGGCAGGGGCCTGAGCATTCTTCCGCTCGACTCGAGCGCTTCATGCAATTGTGTGCAGAACACAATATTCAAGTGTGTATTCCAACGACCCCAGCACAGGTATATCATATGCTCCGGCGTCAGGCTATTCGCCATATGCGCCGTCCATTAGTCGTCATGAGCCCAAAATGGATACTGCGCCATAAGCTGGCAACATCATCGCTAGAAGAATTGGCTAACGGTAAGTTTGAAACGGTACTGACGGACGAAACGGTTGATCCTAAACAAGTTAAACGCGTCATTTTATGTAGCGGAAAAGTTTATTATCACCTATTCGAAGAACGAGAAGCGAAGCAACAGGAAGATATTGCACTGGTTCGTATTGAGCAGCTGTATCCTTTCCCTGAAGAAGCATTGAAATTGGCATTGAAACCTTTTGAACATGTGAAAGATTTTGTCTGGTGCCAAGAAGAGCCCAAAAACCAAGGGGCTTGGTACGCCAGTCAACATAGAATGCGACGTGTTCTCGACCGTATAAATTCAGAGCTCTATTTGCGTTTTGCCGGCAGACCTGCATCTTCTGCACCTGCTGCAGGTTATATGTCGACGCATTTAGACGAACAAAAGAAATTTATTTCAGCGGCGTTGGATACCAGTGTATAGCTGATTCAACAAATTAACCTTAAAGAGCCTTAAGCAAAAAGGACATGACTGGAAATGACCATAGAAATAAAAGCACCAACTTTCCCCGAATCTGTTCAGGACGGTAGTATCGTAACCTGGCATAAGCAGGCTGGCGAAGCGGTTACACGAGATGAACTACTAGTAGATATTGAAACTGATAAAGTGGTATTGGAGGTTGTTGCTCCTGCTGATGGTTCCGTAGCAGAAATTATAAAGAACGAAGGTGATACCGTTCTTAGCAACGAAGTTATTGCGACCTTTCAGGAAGGCGCTGCTTCGGCTGGCTCAGATGTACCAGCAGCGGCGCCAGCGGCCGAGCCTAGCAAAGCAGATGGCGATATTATCGCAGCGCCTGCCGCACGCAAATTGGCACAAGAGAAAAATATCAATTTGGCACAAGTTGTTGGTACAGGTAAAGATGGACGTATCACTAAAGAAGATGTTGCTAACTTTTCTGGTGCTTCTTCTGCGCCGGCAGCTGCAGCACCTGCGCCACAAGCTGCGCCTAAACCTGCTGCCAGTGCTGGTAATAGCAGCGCAGCATCCCTAGATATCCCTGCGGGTGAGCGTGTTGAAAAACGTGTGCCCATGACACGTATGCGTGCTCGTATTGCCGAGCGTTTACTTGATGTAACCGCCAATACAGCCATGTTGACTACATTCAACGAAGTTAATATGGCGCCTGTAATGGCACTGCGTAAGCAATATAAAGACAAATTCGAGAAGGTTCACAATGGCACTCGCCTTGGCTTTATGGGCTTTTTTGTGAAAGCTGCGGTGGAAGCTCTGCGCAGAATACCAGAAGTTAACGCTTCTATTGACGGTAACGACATTGTTTATCACGGCTATCAAGATATAGGTGTTGCAGTCTCCACTGATAAAGGTTTGGTTGTGCCAGTGTTACGCAATGCTGAACACATGAGCCTAGCCGATGTAGAAAATGGTATCCGCAGTTATGGCTTGCGCGCCCGTGATGGCAAACTTGGCATCGAAGAGATGACAGGTGGTACTTTTACTATCACCAACGGCGGCGTATTTGGATCACTTATGTCGACACCAATCCTTAATCCTCCTCAATCAGCCATCTTAGGTATGCATAAGATCCAAGAGAGACCAATGGCGGTTAACGGAGAAGTGAAAATATTGCCAATGATGTATTTGGCTCTGTCATACGATCACCGCATTATCGATGGTAAGCAGGCAGTTCAATTCCTGGTTGCGATTAAAGATATGATCGAAGATCCCGCGAGAATATTGCTGGAAATATAGCGTAACTGCACACTTTTAGTGTGCATTAAAATAATTCAGTACGACGACACAGATACTCGCTGGGCAACTGTTACTGCTTAACTATTTGACTATTTTGAATAACTTTTTGGGGATTTCCTATGTCCGACAAATTTGACGTTATCGTTATCGGCTCTGGGCCTGCCGGTTATGTGGCAGCGATCCGTTGCGCTCAACTAGGCTTGAAGACAGCCTGTGTTGAAAAATGGAAGAACAAAGAGGGCAAAGGAGTTAATGGAGGTACATGTCTTAATGTTGGCTGTATTCCTTCTAAAGCACTACTCGATACCTCACATAAATATCATGAAGCAAAAGCCGACTTCTCTATTCACGGTATTGCTACAGGCGATGTCAACATTGATGTCCCATCTATGATTAAACGCAAAGACGATGTGGTAAAGCAATTGACCGGTGGTGTTGCTGGTCTTTTTAAAACCAATAAAGTCACATCTCTTTATGGCTCTGGTAAGTTACTGGCGGGCAAAAAAGTTCAGGTTACCGACTTCGAAGGTAAAGTGACAGAGTACGAAGCGGAGAATGTCATTCTGGCCTCCGGTTCCATACCTGTGGCGATCCCAGTTGCCCCAGTAGACAACGACGTTATTGTTGATTCAACCGGTGCATTGGAGTTCACTGAAATTCCAGGGCGCTTGGGTGTTATCGGTGCAGGTGTTATCGGTCTTGAATTAGGCAGTGTATGGAACCGTCTCGGTTCAAATGTAGTATTGCTTGAAGCCATGGACACTTTCTTGTCGATAATGGATCAGCAAATTGCCAAAGAGTCGCAAAAACTGTTCAAGAAACAAGGCCTAGATATTCGCCTTGGTTGCCGTGTTACCGGCACAGAAGTGGTGGAAAAAGCGGGCAAGAAAGAAGTGGTAGTGACTTATGCCGACAAAGATGGCAACGAGTCGAAAGAAGTTTTCGATAAACTGATTGTGTGTGTTGGCCGACGTCCATTTACTGATGATCTGCTAGCGGAAGATAGCGGTGTTAAACTCGATGAGCGCGGCTCTATCTACGTTAACGATCTTTGCTCTACTAGTGCCCCTGGTGTCTACGCTGTTGGTGATGTGGTGCGCGGGCCAATGCTTGCTCACAAAGGCTCTGAAGAGGGAGTTATGGTTGCAGAGCGTATTGCCGGTGAGAAGACAGTGATGAATTATGACATTATTCCTAATGTTATCTACACACACCCAGAAATTGCAGCAGTAGGTCGAACAGAAGAGCAGCTGAAGGCTGATGGCGAACCCTACAACATTGGTGTTTTCCCATTTCTTGCCAGTGGCCGCGCTTTAGCTGCTAACGAAAAAGACGGTATGGTAAAAATGATTGCCCATGCTGAGACAGATCGGATACTTGGTTGTCACATTGTTGGACCAAGTGCCGCTGATCTTGTGCAACAAGTGGCCATTGCAATGGAGTTTGGTTCAAGTGCAGAAGATATTGGTATGACAGTCTTCGGTCATCCCACTTTGTCAGAAGCCGTGCATGAAGCTGCATTGGCTGTTGCGGGGCATGCGATCCATATCCCCAACCGCAAAAAACGCAAGTAAATGCCAGCCACTATGCAGTAGGAAAATTGGCTATTATTAAATGCAGTCCCTTTTTAATAATGGTGAATTGGCCATTGAGCTAGCAGGAACAACCAAAAGTAAGTGCGTAATTGTTCGAGTAATCGAATAAAGCGGCTCCGAAGCCTAGGTTTCGGAGCCGCGTGTACATAATAAGGTCGGTGTCATTTAAATAACCCAGAACTCTTATCTGAATTTTTAAGTGACACTACTAATTTTTTCTCTTTACGGTAAATACCTATGAATTTACACGAATACCAAGGCAAGCAATTATTTAGAGAATATGGCTTGCCAGTTTCAACAGGCATTGCAGCGGAAACTCCCGCAGAAGCAGCGGCAGCGGCAGATATTATCGGTGGTGATCGCTGGGTAGTAAAAGCTCAAGTACACGCAGGCGGTCGTGGTAAAGCTGGCGGTGTGAAATTGGTTTCTTCTAAAGGCGAAATAGAAGAGTTTTCCAAACAGTGGCTTGGTAAGAATTTAGTTACCTATCAAACAGATGAAAATGGCCAGCCGGTTAGCCGTATTCTCGTTGAGTCTTGCACAGATATCGCACAAGAACTCTATCTCGGTGCCGTTGTTGATCGCTCAACTCGCCGCATTGTTTTTATGGCTTCTACTGAAGGTGGCGTTGAAATTGAAAAAGTGGCCGAGGAAACGCCAGAAAAAATTCTTAAGGCTGAAATTGATCCTTTGTGTGGTGCTCAGCCATACCAAGGGCGTGACCTCGCTTTCCAATTGGGGCTCGAAGGTAAACAAGTTAAGCAATTTACTCAAATCTTCTTAGGCTTGGCAAAAATGTTTCAAGAGAAAGATTTGGCGCTTTTGGAAATTAATCCACTGGTCATCACCGATCAAGGTGACTTGCACTGTCTTGATGCAAAATTAAATATCGATGGCAATGCGTTGTACCGCCAGCCTGCATTGAAAGAAATGCATGATCCTTCGCAAGAAGATGAGCGTGAAGCTCACGCTGCCAATTGGGAGCTCAACTATGTTGCGCTTGATGGCAACATCGGCTGCATGGTGAACGGCGCTGGTTTGGCAATGGGCACTATGGACATTGTGAAATTGCACGGTGGCCAACCTGCTAACTTCCTAGACGTTGGTGGTGGTGCGACTAAAGAGCGCGTTGTGGAAGCGTTTAAAATTATCCTATCAGACGAGAATGTATCGGCAGTATTAATTAATATTTTTGGTGGCATTGTTCGTTGTGACTTGATCGCCGAAGGTGTTATTGGCGCTGTTGAGGAAGTGGGAGTTAAAGTGCCTGTTGTGGTTCGACTTGAAGGTAACAACGCTGAATTAGGTGCGAAAGTACTCGCAGATAGTGGTCTTAATATTATTGCTGCAGAGAGTTTGACTGATGCAGCTCAACAAGTTGTAAAAGCAGCGGGGAATTAATCATGAGTGTATTGATCAATAAGGATACCAAGGTTCTCTGCCAGGGTTTCACGGGATCGCAAGGTACTTTTCATTCAGAGCAAGCCATTGAATATGGCACTAAAATGGTCGGTGGTGTTACCCCAGGTAAAGGTGGACAAAAGCACCTGAATTTACCTGTATTTAATACCATGCGTGAAGCTGTTGCCGAGACTGGCGCCGATGCTTCTGTTATCTATGTACCTGCACCATTTTGTAAAGACTCTATCCTAGAAGCGGCCCACAGCGGCGTTAAATTGGTTGTCTGCATTACAGAAGGCATCCCGACTCTAGATATGCTCGATGCTAAAGTGAAGTGTGATGAGCTCGGTGTGCGTCTTATCGGACCAAACTGCCCAGGCGTCATAACTCCAGGTGAATGTAAAATTGGTATTATGCCAGGCCACATTCATAAGCCAGGTAAAGTGGGGATTGTCTCACGTTCCGGTACTTTGACTTATGAAGCAGTGAAACAAACGACAGATTATGGCTTTGGGCAATCAACCTGTGTTGGTATTGGGGGTGATCCTATTCCTGGCTCTAACTTCATTGATATATTGGAAATGTTCCAAAATGACGATCAAACTGAAGCAATCGTTATGATTGGTGAAATTGGCGGTACAGCGGAAGAAGAGGCGGCAGCCTTTATCAAGGCCAATGTTTCTAAGCCAGTAGTTTCTTATATCGCAGGTGTTACTGCTCCAGCAGGCAAGAGAATGGGGCATGCGGGCGCAATTATCTCTGGTGGTAAAGGCACTGCTGATGAAAAGTTTGCGGCCTTGGAAGACGCTGGTGTAAAAACTGTAAGAAGTCTTGCTGATATTGGTAATGGTTTGAAAGATATCACTGGGTGGTAAATTTTTGCCATTAAATCGAGACAAAAAAGCGACCTTTGTGTCGCTTTTTTTGTACTTACATTGTCAAATAGTAGCGAGAATGAATTATTTTTCGTTCTCGACTGTTCCGAGATACATGAGTCCAGAAATCATCAACATAAAAAACGCGATATCGAGTCCAGTCATTGTTTATTTCCCCTTTTGTGTAAGCCGTTAAGTTGATAAACATTATAGGCTTCGTGCTTTGGGTTTTTGAGTCGCAATGGTCTGTGTCTCTTGTAGGAAATTAACCACTATTACAGTAGTCTAAATCTGGCAAAAATCATCTTGCCGATACATTATTAATAAGAGAGTGTTTTGCAAAGCTTACTAGAATATTCGGATCACCCAGCGCTATTAGTAATGGCAATCATTGTGATTGCTTGGATATGGGAAGATGCGGCTTTGATATATGGTGCGTTATTAGCTGCCGAAGGCGAGTTGAATGTTGCGTTATCTGTGGTGGCTATTTTTATCGGCATTTGTTCAGGCGACCTCGCGCTGTATTACCTCGGTCGTGCAGCACACCGATGGCGAAGAGTGCGAGGGTGGATTTTATTAAACCCTAGAAGTCGTGCTCTAAGTCGTCAATTCCGACTTAGCACTATGACGAATATTTTTATTATCCGTTTCATTCCTGGCCTTAGAACAATTGGTTTTACTCTCTGTGGTTTATGGAGAATTTCACTATATCGCTTTCTCTGGGCGATGAGTTTTGCCGGTATTATTTGGATTGGCACTATATTCACGCTAGTTTATTTTCTTGGCACAAGTGCATGGCTTGAGGACAGTGACTGGAAGTGGGCACTTATGGGAATCGCTGTTGTCTTGCTTGTGGCAAATAATGTTTTAGCCCGTCGATCTATGAACAAGCCGAAAAAAAAGCGAGTTTCAGTATGAGCAATTACGTCAATAGCCATAGTGTTGAAACACAAGTAGAGCGACCCAATCAATCAGTACAAACAAAAAAGCTATTTATGCAAGATATTGAAAATCAAGACCCAGAAAATCGAGGGCTGCCAAAACTTGAACTAGGCTCCAAGCCTGTTTCTTTTTTTGAATTTTGGCCAGCCTGGTTTTTTTATATTCCTATTGTTATTTATTGGATATTGCTTTCATTGCGATACCGTAATTTTGGTTTGCCTATGGTGGTAAATCCGCATATTGATTTAGGTGGAATGGTGGGTGAATCGAAACTTGCCATTCTTGAGAGTGCGGGAGAATTTGCGCAAACTTTTGTTTTGCCTTGTGTTATTAGTGAATATGTTGTTGATGACGCGTTATACAAAAGTGATGAATCATTGCTGGCACATGTAGAAAATGAACTCACTAAAGCTGAAGCTAAAGATATTACTTTACCATTAGTTGTAAAGCCTGAATTAGGATGTCGTGGTGCCGGCGTGCGCCTTATCCACAACAAAATGCAGCTCGTAGAATATCTCCGATTATTCCCTAAAGGAAGACGTTATATTTTGCAAAAGCTTGCACCTTATTCAGCAGAGGCTGGCGTTTTTTATGAACGTATGCCGGGCGAAGCGAAAGGCCGAGTGACTTCAATAACGCTCAAGTACAGACCCTACGTGATTGGCGATGGAGTCAGTACTCTGAAAACTCTAATACTGAAAGATTCTCGTGCTTCAATCCTACGCGATGTATATTTCGAAAGAAATGTCGAACGATTATATTCAGTACCTAAGCCAGGAGAGTGTGTGCCTCTGGCATTTGCTGGAAGTCATAGTCGCGGTAGCGTTTTTCGTAATGGTAACGAATTTATTAGCACTGAGCTGAGCGAAAAAATAGACGAAGTGATGCAAGACTTTCCCGATTTCCATTACGGTCGGTTAGACGTGAAGTTTAACAATATACATTTGTTAAAAGAAGGAAAAGAGTTTGTCATCATTGAGATCAATGGTGTGAGCAGTGAGAAAACCCATATTTGGGATAGCCGCACATCACTGTATAGCGCTTTTGCTACACTATTCGAACAGTACACAACGTTATTTAAGATGGGGTATGAGATGCACAAACGAGGTCATCGTGTTCCATCTGCTATAACTTTAGTTAAAACTTGGTTACGTGAACTTAAACAGAGTAACGAGTATCCAAGTACTGATTAAAATTGAATTTACAGGAAAATACTATGAAGCTTAAATATTTTTGGAACACGTTAATAGGCTTAACGGCACTTCTTTTAGCGAGCCTTAGCTCAGCCGAAATATACACAGGTTTTTTCAGTGAGAAAGCGGTTGGGGGCTACGATACAGTGGCGTACTTTACTGATGGTAAGCCTAAAAAAGGTAAAAAGAAGTATAAAGTCGAATATATGGAAGCCACATGGTATTTCAGTTCAGCAAAAAATAAAGAACTATTTGAAGCTGATCCTGAAAAATATGCGCCTCAATATGGTGGTCACTGTGCTTGGGCTGTTGGTGCAAACAGTGCCAAAGCGCCAGGGAATCCCAAGTTTTGGAAAATAGTGGATGACAAGCTCTATCTCAACTATAACGGCGACGTTCAACAAAAGTGGTTTAAAGACATCCCTGGTTTCATCAAAAGTGCCGATAAAAACTGGCCCGAAATTGCCGAGTAATATCGGCAGTTGTTTCTTAGAGGATCTTTCAAATGTTATTTGTTAAACAAAACTGGCGTTGGATTGCTGCAGCTTGGATAGCATTTGTCTTTGTACAGTCTCTGTTTTTTAAGTTTTCTGGATCGTATGAGACTGAGCACATTTTTGGCGTACTCGGAGAGTGGATGGGAATGGAGTGGTTTGCATCTGCTGGGGGATACCTGATCGGAGGCTTGGAACTGGTCGCATCAATAATTCTTTTTAGCAGATTCTGGGCCTGGGGCGCACTTCTTGCTTTTGAAATTATGTCTGGTGCGATAGTATTCCACCTATTTACGCCATTGGGTATTATAATGCCCAGTTTTGACCAAAATGGGGCAGTTATTGGGGATGATGGTGGCACGCTGTTTATTATGGCATGCATTACATGGGCTTGTTCATTATCATTGATTACAAAAGACTGGATATCAAAAGAGAGCCAAATTCGCGGTATGTTTCCGCGCTCGCACGGGTAAGTTAATGAAATTAGATGCAGTTCGTTCCGTTGTAATCGGAAATATTGAAGCCGTAGACCAAGGGATAGGCTTGATTGAATCCCTGTCGGATGAGCAATACCAGTTTGTTGTTACGCCTTATGTGAAAAGTACCATTGGCCAGCACTTCCGTCACGTTGTTGATATGTTTCTTGCTATTACTGCACCAAAACAAGAGGGGCTTATCGATTTCGATGCGAGACGACGGGGCGCAGATATTGAAACTTGTAGAACCACGGCGATTGCAGAACTACAGCAAATTAAAGACTGGATGGTAGTTTGCCTGGAGCATATATCGGGCAGACTGCCAAAACTTGAGCAGCATGTACTTGTACAGACAGAAGTAACTATCGAAGAAACTCATAGCGTTACCATCCCAACTACCACATTAAGAGAACTTATATTTGCTAGCAGTCATGCGGTGCATCATTATGCTCTGATATCTGTTATCGCTAAATTACAGGGCGTCGAACTCGATGAAAACTTGGGCGTCGCACCTGCTACAGCAACTTTCCTCCGCGAAGAAGCAAAGGAGGCGAGCGCAAGTGAAAAGCAAGAAAACATTGAGCCACAAGAAAAACTTGCATGTGCACAGTAAGTTGGTTGGTGGCTGATACTGGTTACCACGTATTTTTTAATCGGGATGAGCAAAAAACGCGTGCTGCGGCTATCCCGCCAAAAGTTATTCAAGACTCTGATATACGAGCTGTTATGCCCATCGACCCAGTCGGGCAGGGCACTTGGTGTGCTAGCAATGAAAATGGTCTTACGTTTGCCTTGTTAAATTTCTATCAAGGCCGTTGGCCAAAAGGCAGACTTATTTCTCGCGGTCAAATTGTCCGTGACTGTGCTGCATGCGCTTCTATAGATGAAGCTCGTGAGCTGGTGAGCAATCTTAATCTCTCCAAATATGCGCCCTTTTCTCTGCTTTTGTTCAGTCCTGAACAAGAGATAGATAATGGTGTTGCTATGCTGCGATGGAATGGTAGACAGCTCGAAGAGATTCTACAAAAATCACCACTGATATCCTCGTCAGTTAGGTATGATGAAGTCTTTGCCGCTCGCATGAGTGTGTATCGCGATATGATTGGTGATGGAGCGGAACAAACTGAAGACAGTTTTCTTGCCATGCATGCCAGCCATTTTCCCTCCAAATCTGCGTTGTCCATGTGTATGCATCGTGAAGACGCACAAACGGTGAGCTTTTCTCACATTCATGTTTGTGCGGATACTGTTTGCTATCGTTACTCTGATGGCCCTCTGTGCAATACCTCCCTTGATAAAGGCTTAGCACTAGTAAGAGCTTGAAGTGGCCTAGAGCTTTACCTGTGCGCCTTTAGCGAGTCCCTCATAGGCTTTTACGATAAAGGTATCATCAGGGTTTTCAGCTTTAAGGGTTGTGGCAATATGCTGGGCAATCAATTCTACGGTAGTATCTGTGTTAATGAGATAGCACTGGGACTTCGGTAACTCAAGATAAAACTCTCCTTGTGATGTGGCATATGAAAACGCATGGTTGTCGCCTATGTTCCCCGTCACTAGGTCTTCTTGTGTACCGATATAAATATCCTGCCACTGCTGCGCCCAGCGTTGCATATCGGCGTGACTTGGCTCGCCGTTTCGCAATATAGATATTCTCGACCTGTGACCGTGAGCAATGCGCTGGCAGTTGCCGTTATGTTTTTTAAGCCCATGACTGTAGTGGTAGTAAGGGCTTTCGATATGCTCGGGTTGAAAAGTGAGTTTGAGTTCTGATACTGAGTTCGGGAATTGTGGCATCAATTTATCAATACACCACTTGGCAACAGATTCTGTAGTGATGACTTGATCATCTATCAGTGTCAGCGCCTGCGAAGGACAAGCACAGCTGATATGTTTGCCCTGATATGTCCAATCGAGTCTGTAGCTTGCCTCGCTATCAACTAGAGATAGCAGACTTGGCGATGCTTTGGGGAGCAATAAGCGATGGTCGATTTCCTCGTCCAGCCAGCGTCGTATGAGGGCTTTGACTATACCAAAGTCTACCACCATGCCTTGTTCATCTAGCTCACCAAAGAGTTCGACACTCGCGAGCCATGTCTCTCCTACTAATCCACGTGTGGGGTGTAAAAAACTAAAATCGACGTTAGTTAGATTGTCTACAAATAAGTGCATAATTTAGGCAGTATTTAAAAGGGGCATCATCTTACTTGAAAGTCTCATAGTAATCATTAAAGAAATTCTATTTTGTATCGAGGTTCAGCGTCATGTTTAAGATTGGGTTTTATGTACCCCCAAGCCACTTGGAGATAGTGAAAAATGCGATGTTTAGAGCTGGGGCGGGAAGGATAGGAGACTATGATCAATGCTGCTGGCAGTGTTTAGGACAGGGGCAGTTCCGCCCCAACAGCCAAAGCCAGCCATTTATCGGGCAACCTAATGAATTGGAGTTACTGCCCGAATATCGAGTGGAAATGGTATGCCCGGATAATAATATTCATGCAGTTATGGATGCCATGAAGCATGCACACCCATATGAAGAGCCGGCCTACGATGTGTGTACCTTAGTGGACTTTTAACCTGCAAAAGGGATAACGTTATTGTCGTTTCTCTCGTTAAAAGAAGTATCAGCATGATTAGCGCTGAAAGCTTCATTAAGTTTAGCGAGAGACTCATGCATCATTTGTGAAATCGCGATGCAGGAGGCAAGAGGTGTCTTGTGTAGCTCTCGCTGGCAATTTATTTGGAACTGAAGTCCCTGTAAGCGCTTTCTAATTCTCTCCGGTGCTTGTTCTATTAATGCTTGAACTTGTCTTTCTCGAAATTCTTCAAGTTTTTCTGGCGACTGCTCAGCAAGTTTTTTTAATTCATCAAAACTTGGCCATTTCTCGTACATATCTACAACCCCGTTGTATTTACTCCTAAAACTACGAATTCTATAACCTTTGGTTATTTAAAAATTTAAGCTCCCCCCGAAACTTAAATCTTACCTATAATCTTGCCTGTGCTAATTTATAAGTGAGCCATTAAACCAATAATGGCGCCAAAAGGTTTTTTTGTGTAAAAAAAATACTAACAGATATCTCGTTGCTATGTGTATAGGTAAAGCTAGATTAAAAAGTTATAATTAACATTTTCTGAACTACTTATCATAAGTTGAGCTTCTGTTCGTTGAACAACGATCACCGTCAGTTTAATATCATTAGAACATAAAACAGAGCATATAAAACGTGCAAGCGGAGCAATTTAGAAATAAGGCAGCAGTATTGGTAGCTATCGCCGGCGAATATCCGGATAAAGAATCACTATTACTTACCCAGCGAGCAGAGCATCTGTCGATTCATGGTGGCGAGGTGGCTTTTCCAGGTGGTAAGTGGGAGCCAGATGATCAGAGCTTGCTTGATACCGCGCTCAGAGAAAGCCACGAAGAAGTGGGCCTTGAGCCTTCCAGAGTTCAGATTATCGATGAGCTTCCGGCGAATTATACTCGAGGTGGAATGTGTGTGAGCCCTTATGTGGGACGCGTAGACTCCACATCTGGTCTAGAAATTAATTTGGGCGAGCTGCAGTCGATGTTTTGGGTGCCGCTTGATTTCTTTTTCGAAGATACGCGAATTCGTACCGATATCTTTGAGCTGGAAGGACGCGAGTACTGGTCTCCAGCTTATGATTGGATGGGGTATACCATTTGGGGCTTTACCGCTCGCGTCATTGTGGAGGTGATTAATCGCGTCTATGAAAAGCAAATTCGTCGAACCAATCCCGCTCCCGAGGTTATATACGGCAAATAAACTATGACTCGTTTGTCTTCTGATGAACAAGCGCCTTATCGATACGCGTTTCGCCAATTTCTTTTATTTCAAAGCGGTAGTTGTCAATTTCAAAGCTGACAATCGCATCTGGAATATTTTCCAGATACTCGATAATAATCCCGTTCAATGTTTTTGGCCCGTCAGTGGGTAGTTCCCAACTGAGGTTACGGTTTATATCTCTTATGGATGCAGAGGCATCTATCAGATAAGAGTTACCTGAGTACTTGATTATCTCCTGATTTTCTTCCGTAGACGCATCCGTAGCAAAGTCGCCAACAATTTGTTCAAGCAAATCCACTAAAGTTGCCAGCCCCATTACATCGCCGTATTCATCCACAACAATTGCCATTCGTTGCTTCTCTTTTTGAAAGTTCAGCAGCTGTGTCGATAGCGGGGTTGATTCTGGGATGAAATAGGGTTCAGAGGCCAACTGTTTGATAGCTGCATGGGTAATTGCTGTGCTGCCTTCGCTCTTGAGGAACTTGGCGACATTGCGCTGGTGAAGAACACCAACAATGGTATTGATATCACCTTCATAAACTGGGATACGCGTGTATTCTGTACTTTGAATAACGTCGATTATGGTATCAATATCATTTTCCAAATCTATACCAAGTATATCGTTGCGTGGCACTAAAATGTCTTCTACTGACGCTTTCTCTAAATCTAGCACGTTTAGCAACATGCCTTGGTGTTGATCAGGTATCAAGTCACCAGCTTCATCAACAACGGTTCTAAGCTCTTCTGGCCGCAGATGGTCGGTAAGTGCAGAACCTGCCGGATCTAGACCGAATAGACGAGCTATACCATTGGATATCACGTTAATCATCCACACCATCGGTAAAAGCAACAATAGTAGGGGGGCAAGAATAAAACTTGCTGGAAAGGCGATCTTCTCAGGATATACCGCCGCCACAGACTTAGGTGTGACTTCAGCAAAGATTAATATCACTATGGTTAGTACTATTGGCAGCAGCCATACAGTTGCCCACTCGCCGATTAGTCTAGCAGTGAGGATGCCAGCGATTACTGTTGCCATAATATTGACAAAGTTATTGCCGATGAGAATTACGCCAATTAAGCGGTCAGGACGATCGAGCAGTTTAGAGGCCTGAATTGCAGCGCGATTTTTATTCTTAACTAAATGTTTCAGGCGATACCGATTCAAAGACAACATGCCAGTCTCTGAGCTGGAGAAAAACCCCGAAAGTACAATTAGAAAAGCCAGTATCCCAAAGAGTATGGGTGTTGAGAGGTCGTTCAATGAAGCGATAACCTATGTTGCAATCTGAACGGCATATTAGAACGACTTTCAATACTTATTCAAGTAGAAGTTTGCCCGTTTTTATCTAGCTACTACCTAATATGACCTCAATGACTAATTTGCTGCCAAAATAAGCGAGCATTAAAGCGACAAAGCCGCCTAACACCCAACGTATAGCCGCAGCTCCGCGCCAGCCATAAATTTGGTGGCCGGTTAAAAGAACGGCATAAATAATCCATGACAGGAGAGAAAATACCGTTTTGTGGGATAGTTTTTGGACAAATATATCGTCTATGTAGATTATTCCAGTGATAACAGATAGCGTCAGAAACAAGAAACCTGCTCTGACAATATCAAACAACAGCGATTCCATAGTCTGCAGTGGCGGCATAATGCTCATTAAACCGTTAAACTGTTTGCTCTTTAGCTGCTTATTTTGGTAAGAAAGTAATAGCGCCTGCATGCTGGCTATCGTCAATAAGCTATAGGCCAATATAGAGAGCAGTATATGGGCTACGATACCTGGGCTTAGCTGACTGCCACTAGTAACCGGGCTATTAAAGAATTCCCCCACAATCAGCCCCATGATCGATAAAGGCATTAAGAAGACAAACAGGTTGTGAAGAGGCTTGCGCAGACTGCTCATAAGCACTAATAAATTGATGACGAAAAAAAACAGAGATGCTATTTTGAAAAACCCCAGCTCTAAGCCATCCTGTTTAACTAAGGAAAAATAAACAGCAATGGCGTGTGCTACAAGTCCTGATGCAATCACAGCAAGCACTTTTGTCGCTGCAATGTTTTGCCTGCGCATAAGTGCATTGAGAATGTAAGCCCAAGCAGCGGTATAAAAAGAGATTGTCAAAAAGCTGGCCATAGATATCTGATGTCTTGTCTCTTGTCTGATAAATCGGTGGGTGAGTATAGGTAACAAGGTAATGAGTTGTATGGACAATCCCTAAGAGTATTGGGTCATGAGACGCTTGGCAAGTCGAAAGGCGGCTATATTTCTGTCAAAGGTCGTTTTTCGAGAGCTTTAACATTATACTGCGCCGCTAAAAAACGAATATGTCAATTATCGATAAGAGATTCACGTGTTTCACGTCTAGTTCCGTCGATATAATAATCACACTCTAAAAGTTTTGATAAGTCACTATGTTTGAGAATTTATCCGATCGCTTGTCGCGAACCCTAAAGAAGATAAGTGGTAAATCGCGCCTAAACCACGACAATATTCAAGACGCTTTGCGCGAAGTACGTAAAGCTCTGCTTGAAGCCGACGTGGCATTGCCTGTAGTTAAAGAGTTTATTAACCATGTGCGCAAACGCTCTTTAGGTGTCGAAGTCTCCCGTGCGCTTAATCCCGGTCAGCAATTCTTGAAAATAGTGGAAGCCGAGCTTATCGAGATTATGGGGGCGGCAAATGAAAATTTAGACCTTGCTCAACAACCCCCGGCAATTATTTTGATGGCCGGGTTACAGGGGGCTGGTAAAACTACTTCTGTCGCTAAGCTTGCGCGTTTCTTAAAAGAAAAACAGAAAAAACATGTTGTTGTCACCAGTGCCGATGTTTATCGCCCAGCGGCTATTAAACAACTAGAGACTCTGGCGGGTGAGGTTGAGGCGGAGTTTTTCCCATCTTCATCAGAGCAGAAACCTATTGATATTGCCAATGCGGCGTTGAAGCACGCTAAAAAGGCCCACGCTGATGTGCTGATTGTCGATACCGCGGGTCGTTTACACATTGATGATGAGTTAATGACTGAAATTCAGGGGTTGAATAAGGCACTTAACCCTGTAGAAACTTTATTCGTTATTGATGCGATGATCGGTCAGGACGCTGTCAACACCGCTAAAGCTTTTAATGAAGCATTGCCATTAACCGGTGTTGTACTGACTAAGACTGATGGCGATGCCCGCGGTGGGGCGGCTTTATCCGTGCGCCATATTACCGGTAAGCCCATTAAGTTTTTGGGTGTTGGTGAAAAGACAGAAGCCTTAGAGCCTTTCCATCCAGAGCGAATTGCATCTCGTATTTTAGGTATGGGTGACATCATGTCGCTCATTGAAGAAGCCGAACAGAAAATAGATAAGCAAAAAGCTGAAAAACTGGTTAAGAAAGTTCAAAAGGGTAAACGTTTTGATCTTGAAGATTTGAGAGATCAGTTACAGCAGATGAAAAATATGGGGGGTATGGCCTCCATGCTAGAGAAAATGCCAGGCATGGGAAATATGGCGCAATTGGCAGAGCAAGCCAATATGACCAACCAATTTAAGAGTATGGAAGCCATTATTGACTCGATGACGCCAGAAGAGAGACGCAACCCGGATATTCTCAATGGTTCGCGTAAACGACGCATTACCAAAGGCTCGGGTACTGAAATCCAAGATTTAAACCGCCTAATCAAACAGCACAAGCAGATGGCTAAAATGATGAAAAAAATGAAAGGTGGCGGCTTAACCAAGATGATGCGGGGCATGGGCGGCATGTTTCCTGGTGGCATGCCTCCTGGCGGCGGCGGTGGTTTGCCCCCTGGCTTTGGTCAGTAAAACCTCACGACCCAAGCCATTTTAATGATGCTCGTTTGCGATGGGCAAACCGAAACTATTATTGGCATAAACTTTTTCGCATTTGAAGGCGATTACTACTATACATTGACGTGTCTTTCAATTAGACTACGCCGCCTTTCGTAGGTGGCTCTTTGTACATTGTTATATCTAAGTCTAAATAAATTAGGCGCTAATAAATGAGCCATACAGATTTGAACATTCAAGAATTCATAGGATTATGTATACATGGTAACTATTAGACTATCTCGCGGCGGTTCGAAAAAACGTCCTTTTTACCACATTTCCGTTACTGATAGCCGTAACTCTCGCGATGGTCGTTTTCTTGAGCGCGTTGGTTTCTTTAACCCTGTTGCTCGCGGTAAAGAAGAGCGTTTACGCATAGACTTAGAGCGTTATGAACACTGGGTTTCTAAAGGTGCTCAAGTTTCAGATCGAGTTGCTAACTTGGTAAAAGGCAACGCTAAAGCGGCTTAGTTTTAACTGTGTCTAGCCACCGCTCTAATCTGGTTGATGTGGGGCGTATTGCAGGGGTTTTCGGCGTTAAGGGCTGGCTTAAAGTCAACTCAAATACCGATCCTGCAGAGAATATTGTAAGTTATTCCCCTTGGTGGGTGAAAACCCGTCATGGTGTGAAAGAGTTTGAAGTCGACGACTATCAGTTCAATGGTGGTACTTTAATTGTCCACTTTAAAGGAATAGACGATCGCGATGTAGCTGCGCAGTATACGTTATCGAATGTTGCTGTGGAGCGAAGCCAGATGCCAGAGCTGGAAGACAATGAATTTTACTGGCATCAGCTGATTGGGCTAAAGGTCATCAATAAATACCAGGGGCAGGAATCTATTCTGGGCCGGGTGTCGAAACTGATGGAGACAGGCGCTAATGATGTGCTTGTGGTGTCGTCTGATGAATCCAGTATTGATGAGCGGGAGCGTTTAATCCCGTATGCGCCAGATGAGTATGTACTGAGTGTAGATACAGAAGCTGGCGAAATTTGGGTGAGCTGGGATCCTGATTTTTAAATGACCCAAGAATACATGCTACAAGCTGCAGTGGTAACGTTGTTCCCCGAAATGTTTGTTGCATTGACACAAAGTGGTATTTCTCGACGAGCTATCGATAAAGGCTTAGTTGACGTTCAGTGTTTTAATCCGCGTGATTATGCAATGGACAAGCACCGTACGGTTGATGATAGGCCCTATGGTGGTGGGCCTGGAATGGTAATGAGAGTTCAGCCATTACAAGATGCTCTGCAAGCGGCTAGAAATTATTTGCCGATGCCCAAGGATAAACAGAGAGTCATATATCTATCGCCACAGGGACGACGTTTAGATCGGCAAAGCATTAATACTTTAGCTCAGCATAAAAACTTAGTGTTGATTGCTGGTCGATATGAAGGTGTAGATGAACGCTTTATTGAAGATGAAGTGGATGAAGAGTGGTCCATTGGAGACTATGTATTAAGCGGTGGTGAGCTGCCAGCAATGGTGCTGTTGGATGCTCTTATAAGGCGCTTACCTGGAGCTATTGGTGATGCAAAATCTGCAGAGCAAGACTCCTTTGAGAATGGTCTTTTGGATTGTGCTCATTATACTAGGCCGGAAATACTAAACGGTCGTAAGGTGCCAGAGGTTTTACTTTCTGGTGACCATAAAAGAATTGAAAACTGGCGAATGAAACAGGCGTTAGGACGAACCGCAGATAGACGACCTGATTTGCTGGAAAAAATTAAGTTAACTGACGCTCAGGAAGCTTTATTAAAAGAGTATCTTCAGGAGCAAAAGTAAAAAATTTAGCCGTGAGGCTTTATCTTGCTAATCAGGAGCAAACCATGAGTTCTAGTAATAAAATTATCCAAGAACTGGAAAGTGAACAGCTGAAAAAAGATGTTCCAGAGTTCAGCCCAGGCGATACTATTGTTGTCCAGGTAAAAGTAAAAGAAGGTAATCGCGAGCGTCTACAGGCGTTCGAGGGTGTTGTTATTAGTCGTCGCAATAGAGGGATTAATTCTGCCTTTATCGTGCGCAAGATCTCTCATGGTATTGGTGTTGAGCGTACCTTCCAATTGCATAGCAAGCTTGTTGATAGCATTAAAGTTAAGCGTCGTGGCGATGTGCGACAAGCTAAGCTTTACTATCTTCGCGAACTTACTGGCCGTGCTGCTCGTATTAAAGAGAAGTTGGGCTAGGTCTTTTGAAAAATTTAAAAAAGCGGCATTAGCCGCTTTTTTTATGCCTAAAAATATACAATACTTGACGGCGATTTATAGATGAGTAGGTTGGCGCTCAAATTAGTATTGAGCTACTTTCTGCTTTTTTATAGTCGCTTTATTTTGATGAATATTTTTTAATATAAACCTTATTCTATAAGGAACTATACATAACTTTGGTCATCAAAGAGACCAACTAAAACAATTGCCGAGGTATATTCCGTGACCTTTTCACGCTTGATTTCGTATGTTGCAACAGCTGCAACAGTCCTTACGCTTTTTGGTTTTCAGGCGCAGGCTTATGCTGAAGCCAGCTCCGAAAAAACAAAACCACAAACTAAAGTTTCAAAACAAGTTGTCGATGCTATTAGCAAGAAGTTCTCAGCGGCTCGTTCAGATCTTAAAGTGATGGATGTATTGACGACAGACGTTAAAGACGTATACCAAGTATTCTTTGAGGGTAAAGGGTCTGTATATGCGGTAGGTAAAGGTGATTTTTTCTTCGTTGGTGATTTATTCCAGATTGAGGGACAGCGTATTGTTAATGTCACTGAGCAACAATCCAACGGACCAAGGGCTGAACTTATTGCCTCCGTTAAAAAAGACGATATGATCGTTTTTTCTCCTAAAGGTGAAGTGAAAGCAAGTGTGGTTGTTTTTACCGATGTTGATTGTGGCTACTGCCGTAAGTTACATAATGAAATGGCTAAAATGAACGAGCTAGGTATTGAAGTTAAATACTTGGCGTATCCTCGCGCGGGTATTGGTTCCAATTCCTATAAGAAGATCGCATCAGCCTGGTGTGCAGATGATCGTTTAAATGCGCTAAGCACACTTAAAGCAGGTGGCGAAATTCCTGAAAATGTATGTAGTAATAACCCTGTTGAAGAGCAATTTAACATTGGTATTCGTGCAGGTTTAAATGGCACTCCTGCCATTGTATTAGAATCTGGTGAGTTAATTCCCGGTTATATGCCTGCTGAGAAACTGGCTCAGACTCTCGGTATTTAATTTACTCTCGATCTAAAATCCCTCAGGTGAGACTACTCAGCAAGGTCTCACCTTTCTCTCCTAGTATCATCTTCTAACTCCATTGACACCGTCATCTTGCCTCAGTAAGGTTGCATTTCTTTTTTTGCCTAGAAGCTGTTTGATAACGTGCGAACGCCTTACCAGCAAGTACAGCTGTTATAAAATGGCTTCTACACAAAAAATGTCTATTTGAGAGATTGCAGAGGAAAAAACTTTGAAGCGCGTGAATATAGGCGTATGTGGTTTGGGAACCGTTGGTAGTGGAACATTTAATGTTCTGACACGAAATCTAAGTACTATTCGAGCGAGGGCAGGGTGCGAAATTGTTATTTCTCATATTGGCGCGCGTCGCGATAATCCGGCCTGTAATACTGGGGGTACAAGAATCAGCAAGGATATCTTTGCGGTTGCTAATGACCCTGAAGTTGATATTTTGGTTGAGTTGATTGGCGGTGTTACTGTGGCCAAAGATTTAGTGGCCACGGCACTACAAAATGGTAAGCATGTGGTGACTGCTAACAAAGCGTTAATAGCTGAGTTCGGTAATGAGTTGTTTGAAATCGCTAAACAAAATAGCGTGACAGTCTCGTATGAGGCCGCTGTCGCTGGTGGTATCCCGATTATCAGCGCCCTTCGTGAGGGGTTGGTGGCTAATAGCATTGAATGGCTGGTAGGTATTATTAATGGAACTGGAAACTTTATTCTCACAGAAATGCGGGATAAAGGCCGAGATTTTGAAGATGTCTTAAAAGAAGCCCAAGCTTTAGGTTATGCTGAGGCAGACCCAACCTTCGATGTAGAGGGAATTGATGCAGCACATAAGCTTGTTATTTTGTCTTCTATCGCCTTTGGTATCCCATTACAGTTCGACAAAGTTTTCACCGAAGGTATTAGCAAGATCTCTACTATAGATGTTAACTATGCCGATGAATTAGGCTATAGCATTAAACATCTAGGGATTACTCGCCGTCGCGAAAATAATGCTGTTGAACTTCGAGTGCATCCTACACTTATTCCGAAAAACCAAATTATTGCCAGTGTCGATGGTGTTATGAATGCCATCATGGTTAAAGGTGATGCTGTTGGCCCAACACTATACTATGGCGCTGGAGCCGGTTCAGAGGCGACTGCTTCTGCTGTTATCGCTGATATTGTGCGTGTTAGCCGTTTGTGCAAAGAAACGGTAGAATCCAATGTGCCGCATTTAGGTTTTTCAAGTGAGTGTTTAAATAGCTTCGATGTTTTGCCCATAGAAGAGACTCAAACTTCTTATTATTTGAGAATCTCCGTAGAAGATAAGCCAGGGGTTTTATCAAGTATTGCTCAAATCATAAGTCAGGCAGGTATTAGTATTGAAGCACTAATACAAAAAGAGCCACGTGAGGGGCAGGATCTGGTTTCGGTTATTCTGCTAACTAACCGTGCTCTCGAACGTGATATTATCGGTGCTATTGAGAAAATTGAAGATTTAGATTCTGTCGCCGGTAAAATTGTCCGAATACGTGTGGAACTTTTGAAATAAATTTTGAAACAATAATTCTCGTTAACAGAAAGAGTACGCCGTGAAATATATTAGTACACGTGGTGAGTCGCCGAGTTTAAATTTTGAAGATGTCATACTCACAGGTCTTGCTGAGGATGGCGGTTTGTATCTGCCAGAAAAATTCCCTGAATTTAGCCAGAGCGAAATCGCCAGTTGGAGTAATTTAAATTACCAAGAGTTGGCCTACAAAATTATTGCGCCTTTTGTCGATGGTGAAATCCCCAAGGCTGATTTAAAGGCAATTATTGAAAAGTCCTACAGTACATTCCGCCACGACGGTATCGCGCCACTTGTTCAAACAGGGCACAACGAATGGATATTGGAGTTGTTTCAAGGGCCTACCTTAGCGTTTAAAGATTTCGCCTTACAATTTTTAGGAAACTTACTCGACTATATTCTGGATAAGCGCCAACAAAAAGTAGTCATTATGGGAGCAACATCCGGCGATACTGGTTCTGCTGCTATCGAAGGCTGCCGCCAGTGTGAGAATGTAGACATTTTTATCTTGCACCCCCACGGCCGTGTGTCTGATGTTCAGCGCAAGCAAATGACCAGCGTAATAGAGAAAAATGTCCACAATATTGCCTTACAAGGTAATTTTGATGATTGCCAGAAAATGGTGAAATCCAGCTTCGCTGACCAATCCTTTTTGCCCGATGGCCGACAGCTGGTGGCCGTTAATTCGATTAACTGGGCGCGCATCATGGCGCAAATCGTCTATTATTTTTATGCCGGTATTTCTCTCGGTGCACCTCATCGAGCTGTGTCTTTCTCGGTGCCCACCGGAAATTTTGGCGATATTTTCGCAGGCTATTTAGCAAAACGTATGGGCCTTCCCATTGAGCAGCTCGTGATTGCTACCAATGATAACGATATTTTACATCGCTGCATTAGTGCCAATGATCACTCCATGAAGCCTTTGATCCACTCATTATCACCGAGCATGGACATAATGGTGTCGAGTAATTTTGAGCGTATGTTGTTTGAACTCTATGATCGTGATGGCGCTGCCATTAAACAACTGATGGAAGATTTTAAATCTGGTGAGATGGTATTAAAAGAAGAGGCTTTGTCAAAGGCTCGTCAGTTGTTTAGCAGCTGTCGCGTTGGTGATGAAAAGACTCTGAGTGTGATTCAAGATGTATTTGAAAATACTGAATACTTACTCGATCCGCATACGGCGATAGGCTTACAAGCCGCGAGAAAAACACGTCGTTCTATGACAACGCCGATGATATGTTTGGCCACAGCTCACCCGGCTAAATTCCCGGAAGCTGTAAAGAAGGCCGGCCAAGCTAAAGAACCCGCTTTACCTCATCATATGCGTGACTTATTTTCTCGTGAAGAGAAATTTGATGTTTTAGAAAATGATATTAAAGTTGTACACGATTTTATTGCCGCAAATATGAGTGCTTAATAGAGCTGCTTTGAAATTGCTTATTGTATCTTAAACGCTCCTTTGGGAGCGTTTTTTGTATTTTAAGCCTGTGAAGATTATTTCTCATTACCCATTGTGCATACCTGTTCTAAAAAATTAACTCAAATTAACGCTGTTAGTGTGCTATGAAAAAAGTAATAAAACGTCGCTCGAACGCTGCTAATGATACAGAGCAAATACATTCTACCGATGCTATTTTGCATAATATCTTTGCTTCTCGTGGGGCAATATATGGTGAACATAACAATTATTCGCTAAAAAATTTACAAGGCCCCAAATTGCTGAAGGGGCTTGATGAGGCCATCGCTTTACTTGTTAATGCACTGGAAAATAATCAGCGTATATTGATTGTTGGCGATTTTGACGCTGACGGTGCCACCAGTACGGCTTTAGCTGTTCGTTGCCTACAGGCTTTCGGTGCTGTCTACGTTGACTTTCTGGTGCCTAACCGCTTTATTTATGGCTATGGTCTAACACCCGAAATCGTCGCTGTTGCCGAGGAAATGAAACCTGATCTTATCGTTACAGTAGACAATGGTATTTCTAGTATTGCTGGTGTTAACGCCGCGAAAGCTAAGGGGATAAAAGTTCTGGTAACTGATCATCACTTACCTGGGCAGGAGACCCCGTCGGCTGATGCTATCGTCAATCCTAACCAGCATGGTTGTGAATTCTCCAGTAAAAACCTTGCTGGTGTTGGCGTTATTTTCTATGTGATGTCAGCTTTGCGCTCCGCGTTGCGAGATAAAAACTGGTTTGCTGACAAGAATATCCCAGAACCTAATATGGCAGTATTTCTTGATATCGTCGCGTTAGGAACTGTTGCTGACGTTGTGCCTTTAGACTATAACAACAGGATTCTAGTGGCGACAGGTTTACAGCGTATGCGTGCGAATAAGGCCATACCGGGGATTACAGCGTTATTTAATATCGCTGGTCGAGAAATGCATCGTTTATCTTCCTCTGACCTTGGCTTTGCTGTTGGGCCTCGTCTCAATGCTGCCGGTCGCCTCGACGATATGTCTTTGGGTATTCGCTGTCTACTAACAGATAATAAATATGAAGCCCTAAATCTTGCCAAAGAACTTGATGATTTAAATCGCGACCGTAAAAGTATTGAAGCTTCCATGCAAAAAGAAGCGGTAAATTTATTACAAAGCTTTTCTGATGATGAACTAGGACGGCAAGCAAACGGTGTGTGTCTGTATAAGAGCGACTGGCATCAAGGTGTTATCGGTATTCTTGCCTCGCGAATTAAAGATCGTTTGCATCGTCCCACTATTATATTTGCGGACGCCGATAACGGAGAGCTTAAAGGCTCTGGTCGATCAATACCTGGAATTCACTTACGGGATGTTCTCGATGAAGTGGCGGCACTAAACCCGGGGTTACTGGAAAAGTTCGGCGGCCATGCCATGGCCGCTGGTATGTCACTAAAAGCTGAGAAGCTAGAGCAATTTAAACAGGCTTTCAATCTTGTGGTGGGGCATCATCTAGATGAAGAAATTGGTGAGCCCGTAGTGATGAGTGATGGGTTACTGCCAGCCCAGTTATTAACTCTCGATTTAGCTTTGGCAATTAAGAACGCAGGCCCCTGGGGACAGGTATTTCCCGAGCCTGTTTTTGATGGTGTCTTCTATATCGTGCAACAGCGCATCGTAGGGGAAAAGCATCTAAAACTTGTGCTGTCATTAGAGCCTTATTCTAGCAATGTTTTGGATGCCATTGCATTTAATATCGACCTTAATGACTGGCCGAATAATGCTGCAAAGTCAGTGCGTATTGCTTATCAACTAGACGTTAATGAATTTCGCGGTAATGTGAAGGTACAGTTATTAGTTTCCTATATCGAAGCGTTGTGAAGGGTTGCTTGCTTTATGATCGTTGTGAGTGACGCACTGTGATCAAATGCTTAAATCAATATGGCCAGGGCTAGAGAATATCGATGTGTAGAGGTATGTAGAGATATAAAGGGGGCGTGAGGGGATGGCCCTCACACCGTATAACACTATTTTAGCGAAGCGTAATACGCTGCTAAGTTGGCAATATCGGCATCACTCAATGGCGCTGCCATGCCTGTCATAATTGCCGCTTGGCCACCTGTGCGCTGGCCTGTTTTGTATGCTTTTAATGCCAATTCAATATATTTAGGATTCTGACCTGCCAAGTTTGGGTAGGTTGGGATTGGAGCTTTACCGTCAGCTCCGTGACATGATGCACACGCAACGGATTTTGCCTTTCCTGCCGCGGCATCGCCGGCTGCGTGAGCTGCAAAGGGTAGGGCTGTCATAACTATTGCTGAAACTAATACTTTTAAGTTCATATACTATTTCCTAGGGAGGGTTTTATTAATGTTAATGATTTGTTTATGAATACATTGTGAATGCTGATGCCCATTAGCTTTTGTCAAAAAAGAGACGGTTTATCGCAGTTGTGCCGGAATCGGTCTATAAGTCAATATTGTTTTCTTATTGGAGTCTGCCTGTTATATCGCCTTGCTCTTAATTGTATTTGTTTTGTGTCTTCTATTTGTTGTAGCTTGTATCTGTAATTAGTACATTCATCATTTGCATTGCTTATTCATTTCTTCTTGGCGCTTTGCTCGCAACTTTTACCCGTGTATATAAAAAGACGGACTCTTTGGCGATATATTGTACCTTATCGATAGCTGAGATCCACATGTGACCATCAAACTATACATTTCCTGGTTATCCATTTTATAGGTTATATGCATTATACGTGCGTTTTTCCTGGAAATATTAAAGATAATAAATTTTAAGCCAATGCTCATAATTTTAAATACATAATAGCTTACTTACATATACTAACACCAATAGCTTTCTGTGCTTTGCTAACAAATACTCTTTAGGTCGATGTTTTTATAATATTGTTCATTACTTTACGTGTAATAGTTTACCTGTAGTACTTTTTCTGTAGTCACTCATCTGTGATAATGTCACAAGACTCTACTGTTGGATTCCAATAAAATTTTTTAATTGGAATCAATAATGAAAATTATTCGCTATTGCATTTCATTCTTAAATACCTTGTCCGTTACCAGCTAAGTGTCTTGATAAAGTGATAACTTATTCCTTTTAATATCCTCGAGCTAAATCTACTTGATTAAGTAGTGGTTGCTGCATCTTCATAAGCCGATAGTTCTCAATTATCTGTAATGCAACTGAATTTGGGTCGGTAATGCTCGAACAATGTGGCGTAATGCGTATTTTTTCATGCTGCCAAAAAGGATGATCGCTAACTAAAGGCTCTTCATTAAAAACATCAAGACAGGCGCCTTTCAATTGCTCGTTATGCAGTGCTTCCAATAAATCGTTTTCAATTAAGTGCTGGCCTCTGGCAACATTTATTAAAAAAGCATTTTTAGGTAGTGTGTTAAAAAGATCTCGATTTAAAATGCCACTAGTATTTTTTGTTAATGGCAATAAACAAATAAGGATATTACTTTGCCTTAAAAATAATGGTAGCTCATCGTTGCCGTGATATGCAGTAATATTCGCTAAAGATTTTTCTGAACGAGACCAGCCGACAACATTAAAACCTAAATCCGTAAATTTTTTTGCGCAGTATTCTCCTAGTTTACCGAGACCCATAACGCCAATAGTTGTTTCATTAAAGCGTCTAGTTGAATGCTGTTGCCAGTGTGAATTTTGTTGTTGTTTTTCATATACTGCAAAATTACACGTGTGTAACATAACTGCGCTAGATAAATATTCAAACATCGACTGAGCTAACTGTGGATCTACCAAACGAATAATTGGTAAATGTTTTGGTAGCAAACTATCTTCTAGTAAATGATCGACTCCTGCTCCCATTGAACATACACATTTTAAGTTTGGATAATTTTGTAAAATTCCTGTGGGATGTTTCCAGCACAACGCAAATTCAACAGCTTCGGGATTTTTTTCTCTTGGCCATACATCAATATCTAAATGACTATCGGCTTTGTGCAAAGCTTGCAGCCAAGGCTGAGGGTTTTTATTGGTACAAGCGATAAGTATTGTCATAATATTTTTCTAAAACCATATTAAGTTATTTCACTAATAAATCGTTAACACCTCTTTATCAGGCCTATAAAGTATTATACCGCTGGTTTTGTATACACGTTAATGAACAATAGCGATTTAATATTCTGATTAACCCCCTTTTTGAGTGAAAAATGTTCACAAACAGCCATCTAGCGGTACATGTGTTGTCAAATTATTCGTGGTATTGCATAGTGATAGTAAGAGTTTAATATGAATTGGTTCTAATACATGAGAATACTGTCCGTTTCCGACATACACCTAGATTATGATGAAAATATGCAGTGGCTTGTTCAGCTATCAAATAGTGACTATGTCGAGGATGTTTTAATACTAGCGGGCGATATTTCTGATAACCTCTCCTTGGTCGAGCGCTGTTTTGAGCACTGCCTAAAAAAGTTTCGCTACGTATTTTTTGTACCTGGCAATCATGATATCTGGGTAAGTCAAAAACAAAAGTGTTCATCTATCGACAAGTTTTATTCTCTTAGATCCATTGCTCAATCGATGGGGGTTATTGATGAAAGGCGATCTATTAACGGTTATACCATAGTGCCACTGTTCTCGTGGTACGATTACTCCTTTGGTCAACCTAGTGATTATCTTAAAAAAGTTTGGATGGATTTTCGACGCTGTCAGTGGCCTTATGATTTAAAATCGGATATGGATGTTTCAGCGTTTTTTCTAGAAAAGAATAAAGAGCGCCTCACACCTTGTAATGAAACAACCATTTCGTTTTCTCACTTTTTACCTCGAATCGATGTGATGCCCAGTTTTATCCCGCCAGATAAACAATTTATTTATCCTGTTCTTGGGAGTCAACGCATCGATGAGCAGATTAGAGCATTAAATGCGAATATCCATATTTATGGCCATAGCCATGTCAATCGCAGTCTTAAAATAGAGGGTATACACTACCTTAATAATGCCTTTGCTTACCCAAATGAAATGAGAATATCACGTAAAAGGTTGGTGGATGTTCTAGAAGAGTGTGGTGTATCTTGATGTTTTATGGCTGCTATTGGGGCTATAGCGAAATTGAATAGCATAGAGTGCAATTTACAATGCAAATAGCAGTGCCAAGATTTATTGGGTGCCAATTGCTTTGTGAAAATCAAAAAAACTAATAAAAACAGAGTCTTAAGTATACTAGTATCCCCATTGTTTTGATGCTTAATAAGCATCGAGCAGCACAATATTCTTTTCCTTTCTTCAGATTAGATTCAAATCGTCTATTATTATTAAAGTGATTCATAATATTAGAGGTCTATACGTGAAGCACCAACTTATGAATAGCACTAAATTCAATTTTAAACGACACATCTAAGACTATCATTATGCTATCACGATTATTCGGCACTGCATCTGTTGATGTAACAGAGAGGCTTGCAGAGCTCGAAGCAGAAAATGCCGAACTTCGCGCCAAAGTTGCTGAACTTGAAAATGCCCATAATACGGATGAGGAAAAGCTCCATACTATTGTCCAAGTTGAGCATGATACCCATAAGCGCTTAGATTTGCTGTTTAGTAGTACAAGTTCTATTAATGCCGCTCATGAATTTTTAGTAGATAATGCCGACACTTTAGCGACAGAACAAAACAAAGTTTTTGAAAGCCGCTCTGTATTTCATCAGATAGGGGTTATTCTCAATAATATTTCTGGCCGTCTAGCGCATATCGACGTTGAGGCGTCAAAAACACAATCGATACTGCTCGACCTTAATTCTGCTGTTGAACAAATTACTAACTTTACCAGCTTGATCAAAGGGATTGCGGATCAGACAAATCTATTGGCACTTAATGCGGCTATCGAGGCCGCGAGAGCAGGAGAAGAAGGGCGAGGGTTTGCTGTAGTCGCCGAAGAAGTGAGAACGCTGGCAAAAAAGTCCACTGAAGCCAGTGATGATATTGCTGACCTTATACGAAATATCACGCAAGGCACTGAAGAAGTACAATCTGGCATCCATGCAATTAGCAAAGAATCCACCGAACTCTCAGGTACCACAGAAAATGTTGTGGAGTGTGTTACAACGATTACTGCAATTTCAAAAGATATGCAGAATATTATTGCCAGAGCAGCGAATCAATCAGTATTACAAGCGGCAATTTTGAGTCACTTTGTCTTTAAAACTCGCATATATGCCTTAACAGGGCATGAGCAATTCGAAGAAAAAATTATTGGCTTGATTCGAGATCACACAGGTTCACGTATGGGGAAATGGTATTATTCGTCGCTATCGCAACAAGCTTTTGGACATATGAGTTCCTGGGCTGACTTAGAAAAATACCTTATCGCACTCCATGCTGCAGCCTCAGATGCGATAAATGCAAAATTTAATAATCAGCCCGAGAGTGAAATTTTAGATAAGATTCAATTAATGGAAAAAGAAAGTGAGAAACTCACTGGTAATTTGTTAAAACTGAGCGAACAAACGAAGCAGATGGATATCGATGATCTAAATTCACTGCAAACGGACGAGGATATATTGTTTTAGGATCTATTAACTCAGAGTTAGCAGACCCTAATCCTTGATAGGAATCACCAACGAATTTTTATAAACACCCGATTCTATTGCCAGTTAAACTCGTCATTATAGGTTTCACAATTAACCATCGCTTCATTAGCACTTTCAATATAGATTTGCTGAGCTTTTGAGACAGGGTAGGTGAGATACTGGGAACATTTTGCGCTTTGTCCATTGCCTATTACCACTTTAATACCAGCTTGTAATGTACAGCGTGACATTTTATCTAGTGGTGACCATTGATAACAAATTTCATAGTCTGCACGATACTTGGCGACTTTTCCGTTTGGTTTTTCAAATGCCCACCAGCGTCCAAATTGGCTTCCTGGGTTAGTACTATTCCAGGCGCGATATAATATTATAGGAGCCTTACTTAGATAAACCTGCCCTTGACATAATTTGCCCTCTTGCGGATTACCCAAAGACGAGGCGAGAAGTTGCGAGTCTTCAGCCGCTATTAACTTGCCCTTATATTTTTCAGCCAGCTCCGTCGTACCGACGCATTCACTAGTACTGTCTACTATTACAGATTCAGATGCTAAATCATTATTTTTTGCTGTTTGATGACTACACCCGTAAAACACAACGGCACACAATACAACAATTAACTTTTTCATAATTATTATCCGGTTAAAATCCATAAATTAGTGCAAACAAGCCCGGCATTCAATATATACATTTTTTTTAACCGATATTTTACATTCCTAACATGGCCAAAGTTATGACGTGAGACTTAGTCATTACAAGTGTGTATTTATTGCTACACTTTATATACCAGCCTAAAGATAAGGTTATGACACAGGTTAAGCGATGAAAACACAGTTTTTTGGACAGTTTTTACTTGAAAAAATGATCATTACTCAAGATCAGCTACTTCAAGCACTGTCTATTCAACGAGAAATTTCGCCATTATTAGGAGAGCTTGCGATACATCTAGAACTACTCGACGTAGAGCAATCAGAATATATTAACCGCTTACAACGACAACAAGATGATTTTTTCGGTGATATCGCAATTGCAGAGTCGTTGTTGACTAGAACACAAGTTGACGAGCTGCTAGAAGAACAAAGCAAGCGCCGCCCTTATATAGGTGAGATATTAGTTGAGTTGGGTTTTTTGGATAATGAAAGTCTAGCAATATATTTAGATGAGCATCAGAAACATCGTAATATATCTCAACGCCATTTTGAGCGTATTATAAGTGGAAGTTTAGATCCTGATACCATTCGCCTAGTGGCTGATACATTTCCCAAAATTTATCAACGTATATGTAAGGGCTCTATAGCTTTAACAAGTGTGATCGCCAATGCTAAGGATATGCAACACAAAGGCGCTTTTTGGTATCAGGATTTTATCGGAAAGTTTAACTATCGTATGCTAATGAATCTGCCTAGCGATCATGGTTTACATATGGGCCGCGCCTTTATGCAGATGCCTTTACCTGATTGGGATGAACTGGCGATTGATGCTGTTAAAGAATTTCTCAATACATTTACTTATCATGTTCACCATCATTTTTCTGAGCAGGAAACCGGCGGTCTAGCAAGTGCTGTGGTTTACTGCGATAAGCTCAATTATGAGCTATCAGAGCAGGCGCCTTGTCTAATATTTGATACCGGAAAATATGCTTGTCACCTTATTGTAGAAGTGCACCCTCGTTAGTTCTTCTTTATATGCCCTTTAACGTACCGAGCATATGGCAAATGTGATGCTGGGGATGAAATTGAATAGTGTGAGAGTGTTAACAAAAAAACGATCGATTTAGTCGAATTTTGTAGAGGGTAGACGTCTTCCTGTTGTTCTTCGAACGCTTTAATCGAGTAGTTAATTTGTTGTTTGTCGTGTAAATTAACCTTTTGGCGTGCTAAACTTTCTTCTTGCCAACTGAGATATTGATTTCAAAGTCACTGTCCTCGTTATTCAAAATGGCGCGGATGCAAAGCATTAACTGCTGGGCCTGTTGCTCATCCAATGTATCTAACAGGGCATGTAACTCGTCGTGTTTTGTGTAGTAAGGCGCTTCAGGCTGTGCAATTTTAAACTTAGGGTTACCAGAGATTATATATCGCACATCAGTATTCGTTGCATCAGCCAAGGCTTGCAAATTGTCGACGTAGATTTTTCCAGTTTTGAGCCATTTAGTAATAGATTGTGGCGTGACACCCACTAAATCCGCAACTTCACGTTGAGATTTTCCCGATTCAAGTATCACAGCACGAATTCGATCGCCTCTGGCGCTTTTATTATCAACCATAGGTTGAATAATATCGATCTTAGATGTAAACGACAATAAGCCATAGGTTGACTTTGATAACCCTTAGGCTTATATTTGTTTTGTGACTGGGGAAATTAGAAAAGTATTATCGATATTTGGCAGCCAAAGCCGGCTAGCGAGAGCTATTGGTGTAAGTAACAATGCTGTGTGCAAATGGGTAGCGCAGGGTTGTTTACCACCAAGCCGAGCCATGACTGTATTTAACTTGGTGAAGGACAAGCGAACACCAAAAGGTGAGTATGTATCACTCGAATCTTTGTTGCTTGATTACAATCGCTCAAAAAAAGAAAAACTACTTAAGGATAGTTCCGAAAAAAGCACTAAAGACGATTTGAGTCAGAAAGAAGACTCGAAACAGAAAGAAGACATGAAACAAAGTGTGCAACAGGATTCGAAAAAGGATACGGATTTTAAAGATTCCAATGATAGTAATTTAGATATAGATGCTCGCTCTTTTAATAAAATCAAACTAACTACTAGCAGCGCTGCTGATATGGAATCTGTTAGACAAGGAAATACTACGAGGGGGGCTATCGAACAGGAGAGTGTTGGGAAGAGTTCGGAAAAGGAGATAGATAGGAATACCGTTTTCGGTGATGATACGGATATGTAGGAGTAATAATACAAGGACGTAATTATTAGTCAGTGAGTTTAAATATACCAATTTTCAACGTAACTACATCGCTGATAAATAAGTATGTGGTCGCCCCATGTATTTTGGCGCGCCACTTTATTTTTTTATTTCTTAGTTTTATTAATGTTCAATATTGTAGGTGATTTTTTGAAGACTGAATTTTGCTAATGTCGAGTGAAAATAAATGTCGAGTGAAAATAAATGTCGAGTGAAAATAAATATTAAGTAAAAGTGCTTGAATATCGTTTTTTTGGGCTTTTATAGAGTGTGGGGCTTGTCATTTTTTTATTATGCTTTTTCCTTGTTTTTTGCGTTTAAACTTATACCTTTTTAAGGCTGCGGTTTAATGCAAAAAAATAATATTCACTTCTCCTAATTTTTTTGCGTTTCTTTCTTGATCTTATTGCTTTTGTAAAAAGAAGTTAAAATATTTTGTTTTTTTGTTCATATTTTAATATGGTTTGACAGGCTGTTTTAGAGGAACATTATATTTTTTACTTTAAATTGAAAAAAAATCCTTATTTTTTACCATTTTATAAATAATATACCGCGTTTTTTATTTTCTATATTTTTAAGGTTCTTGCAAGAAGCTTTGATGCTTTTTGGTTTTTTTTCTAGCTTGTCGTGCAGTTATTTTTTATGTCATTAAAATGTTGTGTGGTTTGGCATTTTAATAGCTTTTCGGTTTTTTATTTTGCCTGTATTGGTTCACTTCTTTCTCTTTGTTTTCCTTGTTGCCTATTGTGATGATTTTGTAAGTGGCATTGCTTTCATTGAGGGCTGCTTTTACCTCTGCGTTGTATAGCAAGTTTGCAAACTGAGTTGGCCAGCTATCTCTTAAAAAAGTTGTGTTTTTAACTTAAATATCTGATCAAATTTTCTCAATTATAGTGCTGATTACATATTAAATTAACTTAATAAAAATGTTTGTTTTTCTTCCTATTGTCGTTGGTTTTCTTACTTGTGGCGCGACCGCGAATGGTGGGGGTGTAAAAAAAGCAACACAAGCTCATATTTTATTTATGCCAGCATGTGATTGATCAGTGCTTAATAAATTTATTTTAAATCGATTAGGTTTTTAACTAAACGAAAAATATACGATGGAATTAACTATGAATCTAAAAAAATATATAAGTGCTTCTCTTGCTTTAACCGTAGCATGTGGGGCAAATGCAGCGGATAAAATGCCTGCGAGCCCAGAAATGTTTTCTTCAAATTTGAGTCAGTTAAATGTTAGCCAACAAGGAGCGCAGTTTAAAAATATTAAAACTGTCACCCTTAACAATGGTCGAGTATTGACAAGCCTAAGGCAATTCCATGGCGGCATTCCTGTGTGGGGCGAAAAGGTAACTTCTTCTTCTATGCCTGGACAGCTACTACCGCAAGTATCGGGACAGGTGGTAACAAATATAGATATTGATTTGCCTTCAACGAAGCCAGCAATGAGTGAAGATGAAGCTATATCATTGGCCATGAGTCAAGAACTAAAAGTTAGACAAACTAAAGGTATCGTTGCTATTGATCCTGCATCTTCTGCTGAGCATAAAAAATCCAAATTATGGATTTATCTCGATGAGAATAACAAGGCACATCTAACTTATCTTGTTAATTGGGTTGAATACGGCAGTGAGCCTACTCGTCCTTTTGTTTTTGTTGATGCGACCTCTGGAGAAATCCTTAAACGTTGGGATGGTTTAGCGCATCGTGACGCGACAGGCCCCGGTGGTAATGAGAAAACAGGGCGTTATTTTTACGGTACAGATTTTCCAGCGATGGATGTGGACAATAACTGTCGCATGAGTAATGCCAATGTTGATACTATCGATATGGCAGGTGCACAGAGTGGCGGCAGTATCTTTCAGTTTAGTTGTCCAGAAAATACTAACCGTGAAACTAACGGTGCCTACTCTCCATTAAATGATGCACACTTTTTTGGCGGAGTAGTATTTGATATGTACAAAGATTGGTACAACACTGCGCCACTAACGCAGAAACTTCGTATGCGTGTGCACTATGGACGCAACTTTGAAAATGCGTTTTGGGATGGTGTACAAATGACTTTTGGTGATGGCGGTAATACTTTTCATCCTCTTGTTAGCCTTGATGTTTCCGCTCATGAAGTGAGCCACGGTTTTACTGAACAAAATTCTAACTTGATCTATGCCAATCAGTCTGGTGGGATTAATGAAGCTTTTTCAGATATAGCCGGTGAGGCAGCAGAATTCTTTATGCGCGGAACAAACGATTGGATGGTCGGCGCCGATATTTTTAAAGCGCCAGGTGCTTTGCGTTTTATGGATGATCCTGAGCGCGATGGGCGTTCTATTGGTCATGCATCAGACTATCGTGCAGGAATGGATGTACATTATAGTTCTGGCGTATTCAATCGAGCGTTTTATCTTATTGCTAACACCTCTGGTTGGGATACCCGCAGAGCTTTCGATATTTTTGTGTTAGCTAATCAAATGTATTGGAATGCCAGTACTGATTTTGCCGATGGTGCTTGTGGCGTATTAAAAGCTACTAGAGATTTAGGTTATCAACAAAATGACGTCACCACTGCCTTCGATACCGTTGGTGTTTCAACCCTGGGGTGTTTAGGTGGCGGGCCAAACCCCAATCCCAATAGTGGAACAGAGACTAACTTATCTGGTGATAGGGGGGATTGGCTGCGCTACGAAGTAGAAATTCCTGCTGGTACCTCTAACTTTACAGCAACTATTAGTGGTGGATCGGGAGATGCAGATTTATATGTACGAGAAGGCTCACAGCCAACTCAAAGTTCCTATAACTGTCGACCATATGAAAATGGTAATTCGGAGACTTGCAGTCTCGATAATCCAAGTGCTGCCGTTTGGCACATTGGTATTCGCGCCTATCGAAGCTTCAGCGGCGTTACACTGAATTGGTCCTATCAATAAGGCATTAATAGTCAGTTCACTAGAGTAATATCGATAGTGTTTTGCGCTGATAAGCCTCGATTTTTTCGGGGCTTATCTTTGTTATTTTTTACCGCGTTTCTCATTTGTCTTTTCTGTTGATTATTTTTACTCTCGTCTACTTTTCATCCCATTTATTGCTCGCCTCATGGATTTACTTATAAAAAGTAATTGACCACTACCTTATATCTCGTTAACGGTTGAATAAAGATAAATTTATTATGTTAGAAAATACGACAACAGCTAAAAGATCGAATCTGAAATCCAGCTATTGCTAGGCTTCAATTGATTAACATGCTGAGTTTATGCTAAGAAATTATTAGTACTAAAAAGCTGTGAGAGGTGGGATCTAGTAAAAGCTAAATACGCCATGTAGACGACGTTAATGTTAAGTTAGCTGCGGCATATACATAGATTATATAATTATGCTGTTATAACCTCATCGTATAGACTGCAAAAAATTGTACTACGTTTATTAATATTCTCTAAACTTATTCTTGGGTTTCCTGTCATACACTTTTATAATTAGGCAGGAGATTGAATATAAATCTCATTGATACAACGCTAGTCCTCTAAAGCTATGAACAAATAAGCTCAAATCACTAGGATGCTGCCTTATTCATCGTTGTTTTGGAAACCAAAGAGCGGCATCCTTCCACCATATATACGATTAATGAACTAAGCCATCAGACAGAGATGATCTTGGCGACGTTTAAAAATGTATAAACTGGAAGTGAAACATGAGCATAGATAAAAAATAACCACAACCCTGTGTGAGCTATAAAAGTGGAGATAATGAGTAGAGTTATTGGTATGCAAAAACGGTGTAAATATATGCGATGTGCTAAAACTATTGCGGCAATGGGTATATTCTTAACCCTTTCTCAACTTTCGTTCGCCCAGTCTGTAAAAGTCATGGTCGAAACTGTGCGTGAAGGCAGCTTTCGTGACCGTACTGAGGCGCTAGGTACTTTGCGTGCTAATGAAACAGTAGAGCTAACTGTCAACGTGACCGAATCCATCACTGCTATTCACTTTGAAGATGGACAGGAAGTGAAAGCGAATGAATTACTGGTAGAAATGACGAGCTCTGAAGAGAGTGCACTTCTGGTTGAAGCGCAAACAACCGCATTTGAAGCGCGCCGCCAACTGGATCGGATTCAGTTACTGGTAAACAGTGGTACCGCATCAGAATCCTTACTTGACCAGCGAACCCGTGAATACGAGGCCGCACAGGCGCGTCTTATTGCAACACAATCGAGATTAAAAGATCGTATTGTCACCGCTCCATTTGATGGTGTGGTTGGCTTGCGTAATGTGAGTTTAGGTGCACTTGTTCGCCCTGGAGATATTATTACCACCCTGACCGATAGCTCTCGCATGAAGTTAGACTTCACTGTGCCTTCAGTATTTCTTCCTTTATTGAAAAAAGGCCTGCCTGTAGTGGCCACTACTCGTGCTTACCGAGATCAAGAATTTCACGGCGAAGTCGCCGGAATTAACAACCAAATCGACCCCATTACCCGAGCCATTACTGTACGCGCTATTTTGCCTAATGATAGTGATATGCTAAAGCCTGGCATGCTGATGCGCATTGATCTGTCCATGAACGAGCGCGCTGCCTTGGTGATTCCCGAAGAGTCTTTAATTCCTGAAGGCAGCAGTAATTATGTGCTTGTTGTTAATGATAACGATGGCAAACCTATCGCTGAAAAGCGTGAAGTTACCGTTGCTTCACGACGGGTTGGTGAAGTTGAAATCACTCAGGGCTTGCAAGCCGGTGAGCGTGTTATCACTCACGGTGGCTTTAAGGTTAAACCTGGTTCGGCTGTACAGATATTTGAAACGCTGCCCAATGATGCTAAGGCAGATCAGCCTCTGCGTGCAGCAGTAAAATCTTTGTAAGGGGATGTATAAACCGTGATTCTTTCGGATATATCAATCAAACGTCCCGTGTTTTCTTCGGTGATGTCGGTTCTGCTCATTGTTTTCGGCATCGTTTCATTTAACCGTTTACCTTTGCGGGAATACCCCGACATTGACCCCTCGGTGATCAGTGTTGAAACGGTCTACCCTGGTGCGGCTTCTAATGTTGTCGAAACTCGCATTACAGAAATTATTGAAGAGCGTATTTCTGGTGTAGAGGGTATTCGTTTTATCGAGTCATCATCACGCGATGGTCGCAGTCAAATCAATATTGAGTTTGATGTGGGGCGCGATGTAGATGGCGCAGCTAATGATATTCGCGACCGTATCAGTGGTATTTTAGATGATTTGCCGGTAGAAGCTGATCCGCCCGAAATTCAAAAAGAAAATAGCAATGATGATGTTGTGGTTTGGTTCAACCTTTCTAGCAGCGAGATGAGTGTGCCGCAGCTCACCGACTATGCGCAACGCTATTTGGTGGATCGTTTTTCCATTATCGATGGTGTTTCCAGGGTGCGGGTCGGCGGTCAACAACGTTACGCGATGCGTATCTGGCTTGACCGTAAAGAGCTCGCAGCACGTGGTTTGACTGTAGGCGATGTGGAACAAGCATTGCGCAATGAAAATGTGGAATTACCGGCAGGTAGTATTGAAAGTCAGGATCGTCAATTTACTGTGCGCACCAAACGCTCATTCCGCTCAGCTGAACATTTTGCTGGTTTGGTTTTAGCTCAAGGGCAGACCAGTGCCGGGGATTACCTTATTCGCTTAGGCGATGTGGCTCGAGTTGAAAAAGGTACTGAAGAGGATCGTACTTTTTTTCGTGGCAATGGTATCCCAATGGTGGGCATTGGTATTACTAAACAATCCACTGCCAATATTATCGATGTGGCCCGAGCCGCCAAAGAAGTGCGCAATCAAATTAATGAAACCCTGCCTGAAGGTTTGGTACTAGAACAGAGCTATGACACCTCTATTTTTATCGAAGGCGCCATTGGCGAAGTTTATCGTACATTATTTATTGCTATCGGCCTCGTGATTTTTGTTATCTATGCTTTTCTTGGTAGTTTTCGAGCAATGTTAGTGCCTGCGATAACAGTACCTGTTTCAGTTATCGCAACCTCGATTGCACTCTACACCTTAGGTTTTTCCGTTAACTTATTAACTTTATTGGCGATGGTGTTGGCCATTGGATTGGTGGTGGACGACTCTATTGTGGTGCTGGAAAACATTAAGCGTCGGATTGACGATTATAAAGAACCGCCTTTGTTGGCGGCTTATCGTGGCACCCGTGAGGTGGGCTTTGCTGTTATTGCCACCACTCTTGTGCTAGTGGCTGTGTTTACGCCTATCGCATTTCAGCGGGGTGATGTGGGGCGACTATTTGGCGAGTTCGCCTTAACCATGGCGGCGGCAGTAATATTTTCTTCATTCGTGGCGTTAACATTGTCTGCCATGTTAGCGTCGAAGGTGTTGCGTCCCCATACTGGCCACCATCCCATTATTGAAAAAATCGACGGCTATTTAAAAACCGTACAAGAAGCCTATGGTCGTGCACTGACTTTTTGTTTATCGAGAATTCCCTTGGTGCTTGCTGGTTTCGCCCTGTGTATTGGCGCGTTTGCTTACATGTATAAACAGCTACCCCAAGAGTACGCGCCAAAAGAAGACCGTGGTGCATTTTTCATTCTTGTGAATGGACCCGAAGGTGCGACCTATGGTTATATGAAAGATTACATGGATGAAATCGAAAGACGCTTAACCCCCTATGTAGATAGCGGTGAGTTTAGACGCCTTTTAGTGCGCGCGCCGAGAGCCTTTGGTCGAACTGAATCCTATAACTCCGGTATTATTATTGTGCTCATGAGTAATTGGGATGAGCGTCGCAGTGGTTTTACCATCATGAACGAAGTGCGTAAGAAAGTCTCAGATCTACCTGGTGTGCGTGCATTTCCAGTGATGCGCCAGGGCTTCGGTTCGGCGGTAGCTAAGCCTGTCAGTTTTGTGCTTGGTGGTGGTACCTATGAAGAATTGGTGCAATGGCGAGATATATTGCGCGATAAAATTGCCGAGAACAATCCCGGCTTTGTAGGTTTGGACTGGGACTACAAAGAAACGAAGCCGCAATTTGAAGTCGCAATTGACTACCAACGAGCAGCTGATTTGGGGGTAACCATCAGTGATATTGGCCGTACTTTAGAAACAATGTTGGGCTCTCGAAGAGTAACAACCTTTATCGATCAAGGTGAAGAATATGATGTCTTGCTTGAAGGGGAGCGTGAACAACAACGTACAGTCTCAAGTTTAGAAAATATTTATGTGCGTTCTAATAAAAGCGGCACTCTGATTCCACTGTCTAATGTTGTGCGGGTCGACGAGTACGCAGATAGTAATCAACTTAATCGTTACAACCGCATTCGCGCAATTACTTTGGAAGCGAACCTGGCCGATGGTTTCACTCTGGGTGAAGCGCTTGCGCATATGGAAGGTTTGGTACGAGAGCACTTACCAAGTCACGTTGTGGTGGACTACAAAGGTCAATCTCAAGATTTCAAATACGCTGGCGAGTCCATTATTTGGGTTTTTCTTCTCGGATTATTTATTACCTACTTGGCGTTGGCTGCTCAGTTCGAAAGTTGGATTCATCCACTAGTTATTATGACCAGTGTTCCTTTAGCAATTGGTGGGGGATTACTTGGTCTATACCTATTTGGAGGCTCGCTAAACCTTTATTCTCAGATTGGTTTGATAATGCTGGTGGGGCTTGCAGCAAAGAACGGTATATTAATTGTTGAGTTCGCCAATCAATTAAGAGACCAGGGTGAGGAGTTTGGCATTGCACTGATAGAGGCGGCGAAAATACGCTTGCGGCCTATCATTATGACCAGTATTACTACAGCAGCAGGCTCCCTGCCGCTCATTATTACCAGTGGTGCAGGGGCCGAGACAAGGCAAGTGATCGGTGTGGTTGTGATGGCAGGTGTGGTATCGGCAACTTTATTTACACTTTTCATTGTACCAATCATGTACTCACTACTTGCCCGCAATACTCAGTCGGCAGGAGATGTGAGTCGAGAGTTAGACCAGCAGGCGAGTAATCAAGAGGATCAGGATGGTGCTCACGCACCAGTATAATTGCTCTTATGTAATGGAGTGTTGGAGTAAATAGCATAAGACTTTAAGGGCCAGTTCATATAAAGTGGGCTGTCCCTCAATATCACTAAGGCCTGTTATGGAAAACAATCAACGTCAATGTCAGCTGTGCAATGCTGAGACGTCTCTGACGTTCCACCATTTAATCCCCAAGACATGCCATCGTAATAAATGGTTTCGTAAACACTTTAGGGCCTGTTAACACTAATTTAATCTCTCCTGTTTGCACTTAACAGCGCTAATCAAGGCGCGAAGAGTGTCATTTATTTACTCTAAATCAGCGATGAGCAACACCGAGTAGCGCTGTTAAGTGCAAACCCGAAGGGCTAGGCGTATTTTTTCCGTCTTCTGCGTTGCTGTTCGCTCCTTTGGAATAACCAAATATCGCTTACAGCGCCTAAAATACGAAAAAAATACACTCTAGCAGGTGTGATTAAATTAGTGTTAACAGGCCCTCACCTCGAACAAATGCGCACTAGCGGTATTATCGTATGCCGAAAATGTCATTCATTTATTCACAAACAGTTTAGCGAGAAAGAGCTTGGCCGCGAGTTTTATACATTGGAGCGTCTTCTGGCTCACCCAACAATAGCCAATTATATTAGCTGGGCAAAAAAGCAACACAGATAACAGTTTGTACTATAATCTCAAGCCTGTCGGTAACTTTATGCTTTGTTCACTTTCTTCTATCTTTTAGGCGTAGTACATTTCAATCATTGAAAATTAAATTTCAAGAAAAATTGTTCAGCGCTTACTGTGCGGTTCTCGCGTCTATTCAGAGATAATATTTATGTGAATAAGACTGGAGAAACCTAGCGACGGAAGACGTTCATTTGTAATCACTACTCTGAGGAATGTAAATGTATAAAAAAGCAGCTGTTGTTGCTTTATCCATGTTGGTGTTAGCGTGCCAATCTAAAGCAATACGTGAAGATGTGAATATTACAGCAAAGAACGAGGGGGATGGAGTGCAAAAAGTATTGGCTACTGAACCCGTGGCAAAGAAAATTCCCCATACGCTTGTCAGTCATGGTGATACACGCACCGATAACTATTACTGGATGCGTGACGATACCCGATCTGATCCCCAAATTATTCAGCATCTAGAAGCTGAAAATTCCTATATTGATAGCCAACTACGTCACACAGAAAGTTTGCAAGCGAGCTTGTTTGACGAAATGACCAACCGGATGAAAAAAGATGATGCGTCCGTTCCTGTTAAATATAAAGACTATTACTACTATCGCCGTTTTGAAGGGGATAAAGAATATCCTATTTATGCACGAAAGAAGGGCGCGTTAGATACTGCTGAGGAAATTCTCCTCGATGGTAACGCCATGGCAGAATCACACTCACAAGAAGATGGCTACTTTGCCATTGGTGGGCATTTTGTCAGCACTAACCAAAATATCCTTGCTTATTCGTTGGATACAGTGGGCCGTCGCATCTATACCATTGCTTTTAAAGATTTAACCACAGGCAAAGTCTATGAGGAACGCTTAGAGGGTACTACTGGAAGTGTAGTGTGGGCGAATGATAATGAAACCCTATTTTATATTCGCAGACATCCAGAAACCTTGTTAGGTTACCAAGTGTATCGTCATATTTTGGGAACTCGTCAAGACAAAGATGTTTTGATGTATGAAGAGACAGACGGTTCTTTTTATACTTGGTTAGAGAAAAGCAAAGACGACAGTACCATTATGATTGTGCACTCGAGCACAATCACTCAAGGGGCTTCTATTTTGGATGCCAACACACCCAAAGCGGACTTCAAAAAATTTGCTGACTTAGAGCCTAACCATGAATATATGGTCGCTAAACTAGATGATTGGTTTTATATTCTTACCAACTGGCAGGCTAAAAACTTTCGTTTGATGAAAGTAAAACAAGATCAAACAAGTAATAAATCTGCATGGCGCGAAGTGATTGCTCATAATGATAAAGTCTTCTTGCAAGACTTTGATGTATTTAACAAGCACATTGTCCTCAATGAAAAAGAAAAAGGGCAAAATCGCATTCGGATATTAAATTTGGCGGATAAACGTTCTCATGTTATCACTTTTAATGATCCAGTCTATGTTGTCGCCCTAGACAATAATATTAGTGTCGATACCAATTTGGTGCGTATTAATTATAGCTCTCTTACTACGCCAGTAAGTATCTATGATTACGATATGAACTCGCGTACAAAAACACTACTAAAACAAGATGAGGTAGTGGGGGATTTTGATCCCAGCCAATACACCAGCGAACGTATCTTTGTTGCAGCCAGAGATGGTAAACACGTACCAGTATCGATTGTTTACCGCAATGAGTATTTTAAAAAGGATGGCACAAATCCTTTATACATTTACGGTTATGGCTCCTATGGTAGCAATGTTGAGCCATATTTCTCAGGCTCTCGCCTGTCTTTATTGGATCGCGGTTTTGTTTTTGCTATCGCCCACATAAGGGGCAGTCAGACTTTGGGGCGGCAATGGTATGAAGATGGTAAGTTGCAAAATAAAAGGAATACTTTTACAGATTTTATTGATGCCACCAAAGTTTTGGTTGCAGAAAAATATGGTGCTAAGGATAAAATTTTTGCTGCAGGAGGAAGTGCAGGCGGCTTGTTGATGGGCGCCGTTATTAATATGGCTCCACAGCTTTATCAAGGCGTCGCTGCACATGTTCCCTTTGTGGATGTGGTCACCACCATGTCTGACCCTTCCATTCCCTTAACTACAAATGAATATGATGAGTGGGGCAATCCAGCTGATAAAGTGTCTTACGACTATATGTTATCTTACTCTCCTTATGATAACGTGACTGAGCAATCTTATCCTAATTTGCTAGTAACAACAGGCCTGCATGATTCTCAAGTTCAGTATTTTGAGCCTGCCAAATGGGTTGCTAAGTTAAGGGAATTAAAAACAGACGATAATGTTCTTGTGTTTAAAGTCAACATGGAAGCTGGCCACGGTGGTGCTTCTGGAAGGTTTCGCCGCAATAAAAATCGTGCGTTAGAGTATGCATTTTTTATGGATTTAATTGGAATAAAAGAATAATCTAATAGATAGGCGTACTAGTGACTAAATACACCTGGAAAGTATATTTAGTCACTGCCTTAATAGTTTGTTAAAAATAGTATCGACTTACATACCTCCTACAGCCAAAAACAGGCCTCACCTCATAACGTATCGTCATAGTTTACTGTATAACGCAATTCACTGTATAAATAGCCCCGTACTAGCTTATTATAAAGCATTTTTGGTAATGGCAATTTTTTCCTTTAACGTATTAAAATAATTTAGGATATCCCTTTATACATTCAAGTATTAAGTGCTATTTTCAAAATGGAATTAATAGGTTCATTTTTATTTTAAATAGCACAAAGGTTTGTTGTTTTTTTGTTCTTCTTAATGCTCGTTTTTAGTTATTAAAAGCCAAAGCGAGAAAAACCAGTTGCCGCACGGAAAAAGCTTTTTTATACTCGAATAATTCTCACCATATAATAAAAAGAGAAGCCCGGAAGTTTGGCTGGTAAATGTTTGAATATAGATCAGTAATAACGAGTCAAAATTTTCTCCAAAAATTTATTTAATAAAAATTTTGACTAAACGCTCTGCTTTTAGATGTAATGTTGTGATTGTCGATGCCACTGCGTCAAGCTTGCCGCAGGAGTTAATACTCTACTTGTTATTAATAGGGGTGTTTCTATGGGGTTTTTATATTCAATTAAAGTTAAGTTTGTTTTATATGCTATATTTTATTCTACAGTGAGTTTTGCACAAATCTCTTTAGATAAAACTCGTCTCTTGCTGACAGAAAAAAATGTGCGCGAGCAATTAAACGCACTTAATGCTACACCTGAATTTCAAAGTTATCGTGTGTCTTTCGTCGATATGAAAATGGATGAGCAAGGACAGTTAGTTGTCGCCGAAAATTTTTCTCGCTCGGCAAAACCTTTTTTAAGGATAGGGCCGCGTATAGGTAAGAATATCCCACCTAGCAATACACAAAAGTTCAGAGTTATGTTGCGAAAAAAACCTGAACAAACAGGCGAATATCGAACTCATATTGCGCTAGAAACTCTCCTCCCTGTTCCAGAAAACCATGAAAAAGGGGTGTTGGTACAAGCGAATTTTAAATATTTAATTCCAGTTATTGTTAGATATGGTGAGCCTACAGCAACAGCTAGCATCGAACATGCAAAGTTTAACTCAGATAGTGAAGGTGGAAAATCTATAGACTTTGTGCTAGCCAGAGAGGGTGTACGATCAATCTACGGTGACATTGATATTATTGATCCACAAACAAAACACATGTTAAAGAAGCAAAAAGGTTTTGGGGTTTACCCCGAGGTAAACAAAGCTAAATTTTCCATTGAGGTCAGTGATATTAAATTGCCGTCTGAGGTGTTATTGCGGTTTAGCGAAGATCCGGAGTTTAACTCAATAAACGATGCTATTGTTTCTGAAGTATTAGTAAAGATATAAAAGTAAATAATGTAGTGCTATTGTTATTTGGATTAAGTTCTTTAAAACTCTAGTTATCGTTGCTAGAATTTTTTTACTCGATTAATAATTTTTTCGAAATTATTAATTGGGTTAAATACAGTAACGTAAATGCAGTAATTTAACTATATTGATTTAAGTACAGTAGTGTAAATGGTTAAAGCATGAGGTTTTTAATTAATTTTATTTAGGATTAAAAATTATGAAAAGTATTACCTTTATTATCGCTTTATTTGTCTCTGCTCTAGTTAATGCGCAAACCACATTTGATGTGGATCTAAATGTGAACGATGCCCGAGGAAATTTAGTTATATCTCAGCCTACAGCTTTTCTGTTTCCCGAATTGGTGGTGGATGACTCTGTTGTCGTAGGTGATGGTTGTACAACTCAAACAAATGCTGCGAGCTCAAATGAATTATGCCGAACAACAGCCGGTACAGCTACGGAAGCGGTTATTAATGTTGCAACATCGCCACTGACGACATTAAATCTCTCGTTAGTAGGCAGTACCGCTAATGGTTTTTCTTTACTTCCTGTTTTCGATACAAATTCTACAGTTAATTTAAACAATCAAGTGATTCCTCTTACTGGATCTATCGAGAGAAATATTGATGCAACAGTTATTGTTGATGATCTAACAGCCGTAACGGCAGGCCCAGTAGTGTTACAATATACGGTTACGGCTACTTTCTTATAAGTCTTGTTAAAAACTCTCTTAAGGGTAGTATCTTTATGGATGCTACCCTTTTTGTGCGATGGAAAACCTCAGTCTGAATATCAGCAAGATATAATGTTTTTTGATGCTTTCTTGCAGAAACACAACCTTAATAAAAATATTGACATTGTTACTGCTGATTATGAGAATTATTATATTAATCTACTTCAATTCAATGATGCTCTAGGACTATCTTTAGATATTAATTATAACGATAGAAAAATAAGTGGTTGGTATTTGAAGCAAGAAAATCGTATCGATGTAACATTTTCTGAACTTGGCCAAATACAAAAGCAATGGCTACTTTATGAAAATGAAATTTTTATTCATGCAGATCAGCTTGCTCACTTGTTAGGTGTTACGAGTGAAATTAACACCATAAAATTAATAGTGAACTTTTCCACAAAGGATCAGCACCCTTTATTGGCTAAGCTAGAGCGCGAAAAGAAATATAGGCACCTGGCAATACTCAATAGTTTAGCAGCCAATTATCCTGTCGTTCCCGATAAATATAATATAATGACACAACCTACTATTGAAGCGAGGATCAATCAGCGTAAAGGTCTCACAGCACAAACAGATGATAGTCATACGGTAAATATAAATAGTCGCTTTGACGCCCTCTATCATGCTAGTACTTTTTCATTTAACCGTAATGAAAATTCTAGTACTCGCTTTAATATGCAACGGACCATCCATTGGTTATCGACGCAATACCGTTATGAGTTTGGTGACGTTAGACCCATAGCCATACCGGGAGTCAACCTAGGCTCTATGGGCCGGGGCTTTCGTTTTGCCATTGATGGCGCTGACCAAGAGAATAATCGTCGCCGTTTTGAAGGTAATGCCCCGCCTGGATGGGATGCAGAACTATACCAGGATGGACGATTAATTGCTTTTCAAACAATAACAGAAGACGGACGTTATCTATTTGAGAATATCAGTATAAGGTTTGGCTATAACGCTTTTAGTGTCAGACTTTATGCCCCAACTGGTGAATTTCGTGTTGTTCCTTACGAATTTTTCAGTTTGGATAGAGGTTTAGATACAGGTGTTTTCAGCCCCGAAATCTCCTATGTACAAAGCGGTCGAGACCTCTTACTCAGTAATGAGCAATCAAATTTGACCAGTACGATAGCACGACTTAATTATGGTGTGAATGAGACCTTAGCGAGTCGTTTGAGTCACATAAAAATACAACGTAATAACCAGGACTTTCAGGGTACAGGAGTAGGCTTTAGTAAAATAATAGGCGATAATAAATTCGACTATGATTGGCTGAAGTTCGACACGGGAATTAATCAGCAAGCGGCTTTTTTATCACGCATATTAGCTGGCGACCTGAGTATAGATTGGAGTCGACGCTCGGCTATTGGTACACCTCTTAAGCAGTTGCAGCTTAATTATCTTTATCAATTTGACCACATGCAAATGGGGGTTTTTATTAATCGCAATAAAACAAATATAGAAAAAAGTGCTAGCTCTTCACTGCAGCTTTCCTACGCCGATCAAACCATGCAGTATGCGCAATTACTTTCGCATGTACAACTACCCAACTCTGACTCTAACGTGATCAGTCATAATACACTTAATTTTCGTATCGGTTCATGGTTTATTCAAAGTGAACTAGGGGTGATGTTAAATAAAAGCCAAACAATTGAAGACCTTCGTTTATCGGGTCGCTATTATTGGCGAGGTTTTTCTTTGATTGCACGTTATTTAGAAAATAGAAGTAGTTTACAGAAAAGTATTAATTTTCAGCTAACGCGAAATTTTAACGGTAGCCGTCTTGGTTTTAACTTTTCTTATGACTTTAATAATCAGTGTTCTATCGGTATTACCTTTGCTACTAACTTTGATTTTCAAGGAAAAACTCGCTCTAGTTTGCAGTCTTCCCGTATTCATGCCCAAGTTTTTGAGGATAAAAATTACAACAGTGTCTATGACGAGGACGACCTACCAATTGAGAATGCTAGGTTTTTTGGTCGCCATCATTGGCGCAACTACTATACTGATAAACAGGGTAGGGTAACGCTCCCCGGCGCTATTAGTAACCGGTTACAAACAATACGACTTGATAAATCTACATTAGACGATCCTTTTCTTTCGGTCGCTAATGAAGGTTTTCAAGTAAGAAGCCATAGTGGCGGTAAGAATCATGTCGATTTTCCTCTATGGAAAACTTTCGAAATTGAAGGCATGCTAGTAAGTGAAAAAAAACATGCCGCATCAAATACCACTCAAGGACTGGCGGGAGCAACATTATGGTTACAGAATCCGGCAGGAGAGGCGATCTATCGGACACGTACAGAATACGATGGTTTCTTTATTTTCGAAAATATACTTCCCGGCAAATACCAGCTCATTGTAGATCAAGCCTATTTAACTAGAAAAAAAATTACGCAAAGAAAACCAATAACTATACATATTGATAAAAAAGACGATGAAGTGCTAGTTCTAGATGATGTAGTGCTGGCAGCTAACGATCGATAACGAAAATGATTGCCTAGCTTTAAGCTGTCGCTGATTTTTAATGGCAATAATAACGCGACTATTATGACTCATTTATTATGACTCATTTATTATAACTCATTTATTATAACTCATTTATTATAACGCCATTATCGCCCTTTAAGTTTTGTACTCTCGTTAAGTACACTTTTATAGAAACGACCTAAAGCTTTGTCTTTAGCTCTTTTCTCAGAAAGACTTGCGGAGTTAAAGGCTTCCTCTCGCAATAGTTTTTGGTAGTTGTCTAATCTTCTTTGTTCTATTTCACCGAGTCTAACGGCTTCGCGTACCGCACAGCCAGGTTCACGCAGATGCTGGCAGTCACTAAACTTACATGTCTTAGCAAGTTGTTCGATATCGCTAAAAGTATTGCTAATGCCATCTTTGCAGTCAGCTAGCTGAATTTCTCTCATTCCCGGTGTATCTAATATTAGCGCTCCTGAAGGTAAACTTATTAATGAGCGTTTTGTTGTTGTATGACGACCTTTACTATCGTCTTCTCTAATGTCGGAAGTAGTTTGTAATTCTTCATTTAAAAGGGTATTTGTCAATGTTGATTTGCCAACACCTGATGATCCCAACATGACGATAGTATTACCTTTTTTCAACCAAGGCTGGAGCTTATCGACACTATTTTTTTCTAGTCCATTGACTGATTCAACAGCGAGAAAACTATCCAGGGATTGTATTCTATGAATAAAATCTGCCGGAGAATTGGTTTGATCAGCTTTACTTAATACAACAACAGCTTCTGCTCCAGCCTCATACACTAAAGCCAGAAAGCGCTCGATTCTATTGAGATTGAAATCATTATTCATCGAGGAAACAATAAAAGCCGTATCCACATTAGCGGAAATAAGTTGAGTTGTTAGTTTAGTTCCCGCCGCTTTTCGTGAAAAACAAGTTTTTCGTTCAAGTAGCCGCAAGAAGCGAGACTCATGATTAAGTAATAACCAATCGCCTACTACCATCGTAGGCATCGATGGTTGCACATGTACCATTACGGTACCTAGTGTCGTTGCAACATGGAGTTCGGATCTGGATTGTTCAATAACACGTCCAGGTATTGCATTTTCCCATTCATCTAAGGATAACTGCTGTTGAAAAAATGCTTGCCAGCCAAGGTTGCCTAGTATGTCATTATTTTCCATAGAATAAACTTAAATTTAATTGTTAGAATTATTCAGGTTTACCTACTCTAAGTAAGTTTGTCACATAGAGCGGTTATTATACATTACCTTATGTGAAAACTGTTTGATATTAGTCAGTAGTGCTGGTTAGAAATTATATTTTAATATAAAATAATCTATTAACAAGGAAATGTTATTATGCCGGCTAAATCTACTCTTCCCGATCTCTCAAAACATATATTCAAAGCATTTATGGTGATTGTCACCTTCATATTGCTCACTTACTTTTATGTGCATCGTAGTGTCTCTGAAGTACTTGAAGATGAAGTTGTTTATACAAAATGCGATAAGCCTGTTCGGTTTCGATCACCTGATAACGGGTATGTAACAATTAATGGGCCATGTTATGCGTATACAAAATTGGGATATCGTGTTCATCTCGAAGGTAAAAAGTATGTACGAAACGGGGAATTTATTCGTTTCAATATAGTAAGGTCTTTAAGTTTTGAAGGCTACAAGTATTTCTATATGGATAGAGCTTTGTAGAGCATTATTCTACGGAAAAATAAACAGCTAGATTAATGTAGGTGGCTAATTTAGTAATATTAACCTCTCTTTTGCTTTGATATGATTTTACCGCGGAGTTCATACATCAAAGTAGCAAAAATGTTCATTTGTGGTGACATATAGCTTCTAAACTCTAGCGCTTTAATTGACGATAATTTATTTCTCTAGTTGGATTGTAAATATCGACAGTTTGGCGCGCAATAAAACGCTTTTTTTTAGTGCTCAATGTTAACCTTTTGGTGTTTAGTGCGATATTAATTCAATTCCACTAGAGAACAACCAATCGACCATGAGGCAATAATAATGAGCAAAAAAAAAGATGGCTACGACGATAGGTTTAAAAGCGATAAAGGTATGGATCGACGTACCTTTACTAAACGAGCACTTGGTGCTTCTATTGCTGCAGGTATGGCGAGCACTGGTGTATCGCTTGCCTCGACAACTACAGCGTTTAACGAGCAATACGAATATGTCATTGTTGGTTCTGGTGCTGGCGGTGGACCACTTGCAGCCAACCTTGCTAAGGCAGGCTTTAGTGTACTTGTATTGGAGGCAGGAGAGAATGACCCCAATGACAATATTCACGATATCCCTGCATGGCATACACTCTCCACTGAAGACCCTAAGTTAAGTTGGGAGTTTTTTGTTAAACACTATGCTGACTTGGAGCAGCAAAAAAAAGATTCCAAGTACGTTGAGGAAGAAGAGGGCGTACTATACCCTCGCGCGGCAACCATTGGTGGCTGCACTACACATCACGCGTTAATTACTGTTTACCCTCACAACAATGATTTCGATCGGATCGCAGATATTACAGGAGATGAATCTTGGCGCAGCGAAGGAATGCGCAAATATTTTCAGCGACTCGAAGATTGTCACTATGTGCCCAGGCCCTTACCTGGATTTCCTGACCCGGCGCGACACGGGTATGACGGCTGGTTAAAAACCAATAATCCTGATCTTCGCTTGCTATTAGAAGATCCAGTGCTTCTAAAAATCGTGAAATCCGCTGTGCTAAAATTTGGTTTTACAGATGCTATTGAACTTATTTTCTCTGGTAATTTGTTGGATGTTAACCACTGGCGGGTTGCCGGTGGCCTAGAAGGGCCATTTATTGCACCTATGTCTACGGGGTTTGATTATAAAAGACGAGGTGTTCGTGAATACCTTTTGGATACTCAACGACGCTATCCAAATTTATTGCATATTAGAATAAATGCGCTAGCAACCCGTGTATTATTTGAAGGTACTGCGGCTGTTGGTGTGGAGTTTTTAGATGGGCCTCGGTTATATGATGCTGACCCGCTAAAAGATGCGAGCAATCAAGAGGGAACACTAAGACGCGTTACCGCTACGCGCGAAGTGATACTTTCTGGCGGTGCTTTTAATAGCCCACAACTACTTAAACTATCGGGGATAGGGCCTAAGGAAGAACTTAATCAACACGGAATAACTGCTCTGGTGGATCGGCCCGGTGTTGGCGAAAATTTGCAGGACCGATACGAAGTAGGGGTAGTCAGTGAACTGACCGACGATGTGCCCTTAACTAAAGACTGCACTTACGGTAAACCAGGAGATCCTTGCTTAACGCGCTATAAATGGCGCTGGTGGAATCGAGGCCCTTATAGTTCCAATGGCGCCGTTATTTCACTTGTTAAACGGTCGAAACCAGACTTACCTGATCCTGACTTATTCATATTCGGTTTACCCGCCAGCTTTCATGGCTATTTCCCAGGCTATTCTCGTGAAATTACCGATACTAAAGACCGCTTTTCGTGGGTTGTGCTGAAAGGCCATACCGAAAACCGAGCTGGGACTGTCAAACTCCGTTCAAATAACCCGCGAGATACACCTGATATCAATTTTCACTATTTCGAAGAAGGGAGCGATCTTGATGGCAGTGATTTAGAAGCTGTTATAGAAGGTGTGAAAATCGCACGAGGAATCATGAGTACATCTCTCACTGACTCCCTTGTCAGTAAAGAAGTTTTTCCTGGTGAAGCACTGACCAGCGATGCGCAAATAGGTGAGTTTGTTAAAAATGAAGCCTGGGGGCACCACGCTTCCTGTACTAACAAGATAGGTACTGCGGACGACCCAATGGCGGTTGTCGACAGCAAATTTCGTGTTTACGGAACGCAAAATTTGCGTGTAGTGGATGCATCGGTCTTTCCCTACATCCCCGGTTTTTTTATTGTGGTGCCGGTGTATATGATCAGTGAAAAAGCCAGTGACGATATTATTGCAGCGGCGAGAGGTTAACAATAAAAGGTGATAGGGATATCACCTTTGTCGATGACTTTTATTCACGGTCAACATCTATTGCTGCTCATCGTTAAACCTGATACTGTCTTATTGATAAATACCTTCGTTAAACCGAACGTTTGTTATGTGTTATAACGATACTGTGGAGAGAGAGTTTTGCAAGAAGTCATTACCTACTACCTTGAAATGAAAGATAAGAATGAGTTAAGTAGTGTCGAGGTATCCAATGGCCTGTCAGTGGTTGAAGCAGAAATTGATAACTTCAAGTTAAATAGATTCCTCTACCAATATGTTGGCGAACCGTGGGGCTGGGTCGATAAACTTAGTTTATCTGATGAGCAATGGCGAGAATATGTTGAGACACCAAACCTTAGGACATGGGTAGCATATTACAAAGGCTCTATTGCTGGCTATTTTGAGCTGTCAATGTCGGATAAGGCTGATGTAGAAATTGCGTATTTTGGTTTGGCTGAAAATTTTATAGGCAAAGGCTTTGGTGGTTATTTGTTATCTCAGGCAATACAACAAGCATGGAATATGGAGAATGTGAAGCGCGTATGGGTTCATACTTGCACATTGGATCACCCAAGTGCATTAAAAAATTATCAGGCAAGAGGCTTCAAGATCTACAAACAAGAGTCGAGCACAATGAGTGTTTAGTCATGCGCCTTATTAAACAACGTGAATGCTTTCACGTTTGTTAGCTTCTCCATTCTTTGTTAGTTTCGAGAAAATAACAATAATTTACTTATTAGCCGCGCTAATGCCAGCATAAAGTGAAAGCCCAATCCAATCGGGCATCGTTGTAATTAATGAACGCGTGCCATGTGCTTGTATACTATTATCACGTATACATTTTTCAATACCTTTATCTCCCTGCCATACTTCAATCATAGTTCTAACATCAGTTACAATATATAAAGCGACATCTTTTCCTGGGTCTTCAGTGCATAGATCAACATCGTCACCGGTTATCCATACCCACCATTTTTTATATTGTAATAGATTCTCATCTGTAAAATTAAAAAGGATAACTGTTTCGCCACCAGGAAGTTTATCTGTTTGTAGCCTTCGTTGTATCTCCCGCATAAGTAATTCCACATCCAGTTCATCATCACTCATTTGTCCTCGAGCCCAACGCATACCCCAAATCGCAACATGTTCTAGTAAAGGTTTTAATTCTTTACCTGCAGGTGTTAGAAAATATTCATAGCCACGCTGGCCCGATATTTTTTTTCTGACAAGAACACCGTTCTCTTCCAAAGTTTTTAAACGTTTTGTAAGCAGGGTAGGAGATATTCTTGATATACCTCGTTGTAGGTCGCTAAAACGCGAGCTTCCCATAAGGAGTTCGCGTAAGATGAGTATGGTCCATTTTTCAAATAATATTTCAGCCGCTTTCGAAACGGGGCAAAACTGACCACAGGTTGTCATTTTAATTCTCGGTTATATAAAGTTTTTGAAATTATATACTATAGGCCTGCCTTTGTCGGTTAAGTTAGCCTTTAGCTGAAAAAAGTAATTATAAAACACGAAAAATATAGTTACAGATATCAATTTTTGGCATAGCAATAACACGTTGTTTATAATTGTATTAAGGTGTTGTTTCTATAAACCCTAAAATGCTGTGTATTCTCTCAGGCACTAAGGCTTTTGTTTGTTCAGCTGCTTCTGGTGCAAATGCCGCTCCCTCTATATAAACAGTCTCAATGTGAGGAATCCCAATGAAAGTTAAAACTGCTTCAAGATAAGGTTTAAGGAAGTCTATTTGAGCCATTTGTCCATCAATATAGCCGGCAGCACCATAAGATAATGCAAGATAAGCGTGTTTTGTCTTTACCAATCCGCTGAAACCTTCCTGTGGATGGTAAGAGAAGGTATAGCCTGCACGTATTATATGATCTATATAAGCTTTTAGTGTAGATGGTACACCAAAATTATACATAGGGGATGAAATTAATATTTCATCGGCAGTAAGAAACTCTTGTACTAATTGATCTGATAACGTAACTGCTTCTTGTAAAACATCATCTCTTTCTTCTGGTGGCGTAACAAATGCAGCAGTAGTATCCGCATCAAGATGAGGCAATGTGATTTTAGCAAGGTCTCGATTTATAATTTCTCCACCGGGGTATTTTCGCTTCCAAACATCGATAAACTGATTGGCAATTGTGCGGGAGGAAGAACCTTCCATTCGTGGGCTTACATCAATTCTTAATAAGCGTGGCATTCGGACTTTCCTTTAAAAAATTTACGTTATTGGTGGTGAATAGCTATCTGTTTGCTTACGCTAGTTTTAATTTTATTCGTGACTGCAACCATACCATCTATTCTTGAGTCACTGACATAACGTTTTAAACCGATGCTATTAAAATAGCGAACAGCGTTAAATCTTGTTATTTCATCTAAGGGTATACTTTCGATAGCCTCACATAATATTGCTAGTAAACCTCTTACCATTTGGCTTGGTGAATCTGCAAAAATAGTTAATCGATTATCTTCAATTTTGGTATTAAGCCAGACTTGGCTTTCACACCCAATCACTTCATAATCAGCAGTTTTATATTGGCAAGATAAAGGTTTTAAATGTTTTCCTGCCCACTTAATATAACGATATCTTTGATCCCAATTGGACAAATTTTTGATTGCAAAAGCCAGAGTGGGTATTTTACTTATATTTAAGTCATTATTTCTTGATGCGTCTTTACTTTGCTGAGAAGCTACGAGCTCTTTAATAGCATGAACAAACAATATAATATCACGTTCAGTGTTATAGCAAGCAAGGCTTGCACGAATACTACCATCTAGGTTTAAACATGCCATCAATGGCATTGCGCAGTGATGCCCCACTCTTACAGCAATACCTTTTCTATCAAAAAAACTGGCAACATCTTTGTTGTCAAAATTTTTTATAGTAAATGATACAATAGGTACACTGTTTTTCTGCTCACCTATAATAGTAACTTCCGGTAACTTAAGTAATTCTGAGATTAATCTCTTGTAGAGACGATTTTCTATCTCGTTGATTAGTGTTCTATGACGCTCGACAAATTCAATTGCGCTATTTAATCCTATAACCGACATTATATTGGGTGTGCCGGCTTCATACTTATATGGCAATGGTTGAAATGTTGCACTGTGTAGATTGACTTTCTTTACCATTTCTCCACCCGTATGGTAGACAGGCAGTTGATTTAAATATTCGCTTTTTCCATAAAGTACACCGATACCTGTTGGGCCGTAGAGTTTATGGCCGCTAAATACATAAAAATCACAATCTAATGCTTGAACATCGATATTAAGATGCGACGTTGCCTGACAACCGTCTATAATAGCGGTAACGCCATGCTCTTTCGCCTTAGTGATTAAAGCTTCAATAGGATTAATATTGCCAAGGGCGTTAGATGCGTGAGAAATAGATAGAATAGCTGTTTGTTCTCCAATTCTACTTAGAGCTTCGTCTAATTTAATATTACCATTACTGTCTATGGGTAAAAATTCTAACGGGTATATTGACGATAGTTGTTGCCAAGGTACTAGATTGGAATGGTGTTCTAATGGTGAGAGTAAAATATGTTGACCTTTTTTAAACCCGATAGGGTTTAAAATATGAGCCAACAGATTGAAAGCTGATGTAGCTCCGGCGGTCCAGATAATCTCATTTTTATTTCGTGCATTGATAAATCGCCGAACGCTTTCTCGACTTTGTTCAAATGCTTCTGTGGCATATCGGGCTAGCTGGTAACTTGCTCTGTGCACATTGGCATTACCTGTGACAAGGTGTTCATTGATGGCATCGATAACACCTTTGGGCTTTTGGCTAGTACTAGCGCTATCCAGGTAGATAAGTTTATCTTTGTATGCACTTGACTGAAATACGGGGAAGTGTTTTCGTAAGCTGTTTTCATTCATGAGAAAAGCATCAACAGTTAAGTGGTCTTTGTTAAAAGCATCTAAAAAATTTTATTACTACGTTGTGACTGCTATTTAAGTTGCTGACCCATAATCTTCATCGTTGTTACCAAAAAATCTATACTGCGCCTTACATCTTCATCTTTAAAAGACTTAAATAGTTGAATAAAGCCCGGCACTGTTTTTTTATTTTCGACTTTTACTTTTGCCATACGTAGACTATTTTGTGCTATCCATATAGCACTTACAGCCTCTTCCATAGAGTGTGACATTTTTTCTGCCACTTCTGTGTCAATAAATTCAATTTGATCTGAGATGAGGGAGATTAAGTCAATGATATTATTAAATCGGCCTGCTTGAATAAGTGGAATTATTTTCTCACTTAATTCAGACAAGCTTTCAGCTGTCATAGGATCTTGATACAGTTTATTAGAGAGCGAAAACTGCTCTTCTGTTGCTTGCATTGTTGTTTTCATCGTTCGTCCTCTTTAAAAAGTGATTTATACCATACCTCGAGCTACTGCCCAGTAAATGCCTCGGTTAAAAGATTTTCTAAAAAGACTGCCTAATTTTGTCGCGGGCACCGGAGTAACATCCTGTTCATAGTCATACCATAAGGGCATACCAGCATTTAGACCCATTTGTGCTACTGCTTGTACTCTGCCATCGTAAGCCATTGATGTGTAACCACGTCTGATCTCAGATGCAATATTTTCTGCAATTACAGGAGATTGATTGTGGCAACTGCCCCCAGCTTTACTTATGGGTAAATCCACTGTATCACCCATAACATAAACATTATTTATATTAGGCACACCTTGAAGCTTCAAGGTTGCTCTATCTGTAGGAAGCCAGCCTTCATTGTTAGCGGCTTTAGAGGCACCACTATTTAACACAGCGTCTACAGCACGAATAGGTGGTGTTGCCATAAGAATATCGAAAGATTCTGACTGACCCTCTTTTGAGTAGGCGATTTTCCCTTCAGGGTCTACCTTATCCAGCGTAAAATTTCGCGAATAATTAATATTCATACTCTCAAATAGATTAGGCAACACACTGCAGGTCGGTTTTTGTAAAAACAAACAGTTTTTTATCGTTTGTGCTACAGTAGGGTAGGTATACATAATTTCTACCTTATCTCTAACACCCCTTTGAGTTAAATATTCATGTAACATGAGTGTCGTTTCAACAGGAGCAATGCCGCATTGATGAGGAACATTCGGCGTTTCTGGAAAGTTAACCGTAATTAAAATTCGACCTTCTTTAATATTACGCAATTTCACCCCAAGTTTTTGTGCAGGTTCAGTTTGATAAAAGTGGTCTCCTGCTTGTTTTAAACCTTCGATTCTTTCAGGGGAGGGGATACAACCGGTAGAAATTAATAAATAGTCATAATTGTATTTTTTCCCACTCTTACATGCCACATAACAACCTTGAAAGTTAAATTCTATCACTTCCTCAACCTGGAAATTTATTTCCGGCCTAAGTAAACTGCGCTGCTTGCGTCTTAGTTCGTGAGGATAAAAACTATTAAACGCCACATACATATTGGCAGGCTTATACTCATGGGTTTCTGAATTAGATAGCATCATCACTTCAAGTTCGTTCCGGCATATTTCAGGATAAAGCTTATTAACTAAATTATTAGCCGTCATCGTACCGCCAACTCCACCGCCTATAACGAGGACACGTTTCTTACTCTTCATAGCAAAACCTCAAAGTTCACAAGGAATAACGCTCTTGTAAGTTTAGGATCAATAAAATAAATATCTGTCATTTGTAACAAGTATCTCAGGAAACACTATAAACTCAACTGCATTAAGTGTAGTAAATCACTACAGATTATGTAGTTAGCAAATTGTGCCAAAATGTGGAAGGTTATGATTAGCTTTATCAATTAACTGCTTATAAAAATTGTTACTGTAATATATGTATTGATATGCGATGCTTCTTGATCGTATCAGAGAGCTTGCAGCACAGTATCCGAACTGTGGTTATCTCACGGTATGAATATGGTAGCCCACTACATTTTCTATTAAATACTGCTTGATTTTTTCTGTTATCTGAGCAATGGCCCTATTGATTACTGGAGCACCTTTATGGAGATTTCTATTTGCGCCAATGCCCGCCACCGTGGGGTTTCGGATACTGCGGTAGGCAAAACCATAAAAACATATCGTATTACAAAGGAATATGATGGTTCTATTGATGTGGAAAAAGCATATAGGGAATGGAATATGAATACTAATGCTACTCTTTAAATATTTGATAATATGTTTGTAAATAAATAGTTGTTGTCACGTAAAAAATTAAAGATTGATAAGTATAGACTGATTTCACGAACCTAGTTATGTTAATTGATATCCGAATTATTAAGTAAACAAAAAACACTAATTGAGCTATTGTTTCAGTTTAATGTTACTTTCATGAAGGCAAACATTTGTAATGTTGCTCGAGTAATGTCATTGGTTTCCGTTTCCATTATTGGTATTCTTTGGCTAATAATAACTATTGAACAAAGATAGGTGAGCTAAAACGAGGTAAGGAGCCACCAAACAAGTGATGAGTTGGGCTAATGATTGTTTTTTCGTCGTTTGTGTGGCTTCTGAGTTTTTACAACAAAGCTAGCCCGGTTTGTAAATGAGCGATTTCTTGCTAAAGCTCATACATCAATTTTTCATGAGCTTTATCTTTTTATTTTGTTGAAATCTTGTAGTTACGAATTTCTAAAATAGTGTTAGCATCCTAAAGCCGAGCCAATACCACCAAGCCTTGACTCTACTGCTCTTTCTTTTCCGAACGAAAAATTGGGGAATATATTTAAACCTGTACGTCGTTCTATTTCATCGATTGTTGTTTCTTTTGTGCAAAAATTGTCTCTACGATCACTGTCTTGCTCCATAATAAATGCTGAAGCTCGCACAAAACCAGAAGTACTTATTGTTGCTACTACTTTAAAAAAACCAGAAGGAACAGTGTGGCGTTCATCTGCGTTTGGTAATGATGCAAAGAAAAATTCATAAAGTGGTCCAGTAATTACGTAGACTTCATTTCCTGCTCGAGCGTGATTTCTTACTGCGGTTTCTAATCGAACCCACGGGCCTTGATTTAACTCAGAACTTTGAGGTGTAATATTCGATAAGAAGTTAGTATCGTTCCAATAAGGTGTATTACTAAATGAAGCGAGCGGTACTTGATGTCCTCTATCTGTACCCAAAAGAGCATGAGCATCTCGATAGTCACTGGTTTCTAAAGTGAAACGAGAGGCTATCGCAGGATCAGACCTAAAGTTTCTTGAACGACTAGGACCGTCAATTGTGACAGGAGTTACTCGATATGCTACCCAATCTGCGAATTTTGTCGTTCTGTTGTTACTCAAAGTATATATATTCCGCTCTATTTCTTGATTGCTATTTGGTGCACCTGTTGGACATCCATAACGCCCACATGAATCATTAGCGAAAGTAAAATTCGATGTGATAAAAAGTGTTAAGCAAAAGAAATATTTTAATCTCATTATCATTATCCATCCAAGTTAATTTTTTAAAGAAAAAACGTATCGAAAATTTTTAATATTTGTCGTCTTAAATTATGGTGACGTATATTTTTTTACTTGTCTATAGCTGTTTTGTATAGACCAAAAAATCAAATTCTTTCGAAGCGCTTTCAAATTTATTGCATGTTGAAGCCCCCAAAAAATTGGGGGCTGTTTATGATGGCGCAGAAATTAATAAAGCCTCAGTCGGAAACTTTTGGGATTAAATATTAAAGAGAAATAATTTTATAGTTTTTTGCGCTCGCAGAAAATAAATATACTAAAATCAAGAAAAATAGCACTTGCTTGTAATGCAAAATGATGTGGTAGAGTTGTCTGGTTTATTTAGATTTATAATCGATGTTTAGTTCGAGAAGATAGACAAAGAAGAGAAAATGTTAAATGATATAATTTAAGTTAGCTGAGTTTGGGTTGCTATTGGGAAAAAATTATATCGACCTAGAATTAGTAAACATATTATATATCACTCCATGGATGCTGGGTTGTTGTGTAAAATAGAGTCAAGATGAAGAAGTCGTTCAAAGGTTTGTATTTAATAGTAAGTTAACCCTTGCAAACTTATATTATTAAGTTGGAAAGCCCTAAGTAATATATTATTCATTCCGTTTTTAGAGATAAATATAGCTTTATACCAACCTTTTTAAAAAAATCTAAAATAATGACTGCAGTATTTGTTTCTAGTATTCTGAATTTTATAATGCTGCGGTGTTTATGTAGCTCATTTAATTTTGATGTTGTTAAGTGCTTACTCTTCTTTGTGCCATATATTTTACTGTATTTATATAGCTTCTCTTTTTTTAGTATTTTACTTTGCTTTTTCTTTGGTTGTATTAAAAGCTACTTCGATATATATCTTGGTTTAATATTTGTGCTTAATTGCATTCTATTTTCTTCCTTATTAGAAGCGTAGTATGGTTCTTAAAGTTCGTTAAAACCCTTCCGGTCTTTCATACTCATATCAGTCGTTACTTTATTTTATATGTCGGTAAGATTGATTTAAATTAAGTTTAAATGATGTGATGAAATTATTGATAGCTATAAAGAATAGTATTTACTTCGATAATATTCAGATAAACGAGTTATATAGAAATACTGTTTCACGTAGTGATATTGTTTTTATTAGTAAGCAACTGAGTGTATTTAATACATATATTGTTCTCATAAAACAGCAACTTCTAGGATTACTCGTCGAACTTTAGCATGACAATGAGATAAAACTCTCAAAACACTTCATAGGTTCTAAGAAAAGTTGTACGTATGGTTTGAAAAGTATGACTTTAAATGTAGGATTTCACTGCATGCAGAAAATATCGTGAGCTTGCATCAAGCAAAAGTTTGCGCAGTGTCATAAGGTATTTCGAGTTTCCTGCTTTCCGCATTACGATGAGATGTATGGATGTTTTTACTTTAGCGTATCTTTTTGTGTGAATACAGAAGTACATGCATAAAGTGTTTTCTTATCTTTATCAAAGTATTAATAAAACCGATATATTTTAAAAAGGGTCGAGACTGTTTATGGGCTCCCAGCCAATTCTTATATTAATTATCTTTATATTTTTTTCACTGTTGACAGGGTGTAATGAGGAAACATCAGACATGCTCAGTCCGCAGATATCTAGTAGAGTCGCTAGTAATTCTGATAGTGACAATAATTTCGACACTATAGATGTTGAAGGTGCAGTGATACCTGATCCGGAGCCGATGCCCCTTCCATTGATCGATCCTGAATTGATATCAATTTCAATTTCTGATGCAGTGGATAATACAGTAGACCCCAACAATACGCAGCGACTTTCTGAATTAGTTGATGGACTAGAAGAAACTACAGCGGCGCAACAGGTGAAAAAAGTCGTGTTAGAGTTGGCAATGGAGCGGGCTAATTATGCTGTGGAGGCAGGGCATGAGCAAGCTGCTACCGAGATGTATTTAGATGTGGCTAACGCTATTTATCAATCCGCAATCGATTTTACCCATCCTAACCCTGAAGCTTCTCACCTATCCGGTTTTGGTAAGCTTCGCTCACCGAATAATAATCCCTATTTAGATGATATGGTTCATGGCGCTGAGCGTGCGCTTGCTAATGAAGATGTAGAGTTTGGCAGGGTCACTTTAGATGATCCTGTTATCGACTCATCTAGAAGCCATTATTCGAGAACAGTAGCATCGCTATCAAGACGATATTTCTGGTTATTTGCCCACTCGCAAAGCCCCATGCGCCACAATCCTGAGTTAATTAAAAGAGCTCTGAGGCGCATGCACACTTTTGCTGACTTAATAACGATTAATTATTACGAGCCTGTGTCTGAACATAATCAATGGAGAGATCAATTTGCTTATGAATACGCTTTCTCTGCGTTTTATGAGATTGCTGAGTTATATCCTGGTCTATTGTTGCCGAGTCAGAAACGAACTTGGGATAACATGATGCAGTTAGTGCGTCCTAGAGGTGGAGTGAATTCTTGGAGAGCTCCTTGGAATTATAATATAGAGACCGCTTTTATGGTCGGTAATCTTAACATCGGCCTTTATCTAAATGATCATAGTATTGTTGATCGAATATTAACACGTATTGATCGTGTTATTCGCATGCAGCGCCCGGATGGTGCAATGCCCTATCACGGTGACGATCGCCCCTCCGTCAACTACCACAATGTTGTGTCTTCTCAATGGATGCAAATTTATGAGCAAACGGGTTATCAACCACTTAGAGAGGCGCTTGAAAAAAGTCAGTGGAAAGGCCCTACCACAGGTCGTACCGAAGAGTGGTGGAGTTCACCTTTTGACAAAGCATTTCGCTGGAATATACAGAAAGGAGTTGAGGCTGGTACCGAGTCGGTGGCCAGCTTGAGTCAAAACCCTTATGTACGTGGTCAGCTCGACCGTAACCGAGAGCTTACAGGAGGAGTCTCCGGTAGGCCTAATGGTATCGATGCCGCTGTTTGGTACGACCCAGCTATTCCTTCGCTACCGCTACCTGAAAATTATACCATTCCAGATCGTAATATTGGTGGTGCACGATCTTGGTACGGAGATTTCACTCATTCAGGCTCGTTTAGGCCTTGGAAGGAGGGCTATACAACATTGGTTGGTGCAATGACCGTTGATCCCGGCGATGGTCAACTTAATTCCATTCTCGCTGAAGTCACGCCAAAGGTGCTAATCACAGCGGAGGACGAAGGGGATAATCACCGATTTGCGAGGCTTACCGATAAAGAAGTCACAGCGAGTACTATATCGAGGGATTACAGTATCAGTACCGCTGTTCATGGGCTTAAACAATCAAGAGGGGCCTATGCTGGTCCTCGCTCTGACTGGAATAGTCGACAATTGTGGCTAGGTCTCCCAGATAGAATGTTGGGGCTTGTTTCTACTACACCTAGGGTCGAAAACCCTAAAGGTAGGGCGGTGCAAGGTGTGCTTCGACTAATTTCGGGCGGAAGTACGGGGGCTAAAGTACTAAAAAAACTGGAGAAGGTTAGCAGTAGTCATTATCGCTACGGACAGTTGGACATCATTATTCACGATCACAATTATAGTAGTATCAGCGGTGTGCTGCTGCCTTATCGTGTAAGCAAATTTCCTGCGACAGAGCTCACTTTTAGCGACCGTGACAGTGAGCCCGTTGCGCCAGAGAATACAGGTTCTGAAAAAACCTATCCTAGTAATGTCGAGTATCGTTTTGTGGTTGAAGTGCGTCCTACCTGGGTAGAGGATGAATTTACCCAGATTGATGTCCTGGGTGATCGCCAACTCCTCGGTTTACAGGTTGAGGGGCGGACGCGTTCGTTCCAAATATGGCTGAATGCCGACGAAAATGATCGCACTGTGAACATCACCCGAAATCAACTGCCGAGTGGTCGTGACTCATTTGTGATATCCGATGGCCTATTTGGTAGACCTGAATTTCACACGTCTGTACCGAGACAAGCTGAGCTTGCGCCGGGTCAGCATGCTTTTGTGATTATCAGTGACCGCTCGGCAGATCATGATAATGGCTGGGCGTCTTTCTCCGATCTGGTCGGCCATCCAGATATGCAGGTCACGGGTGATGTTAACTTCGGTCACGTGACTCTCGGTAGCGCAGAACAACGTACCTTTACCATTACTAATGTCAATCAAACGCCGCTGCAGCTGAGTGGCTCACCTCTCATTGAAATAGATGGTGATAGTGCTTTTTCTGTAGTTGATAACGTCAGCCAAACAACATTGGTAGGTGGCGATAACACTACATTTACAGTGCGTTTCGCCCCAAGCTCTGATAAAAAGCACCGGGCAACGGTGAGAATACGCAATAACACGACCAATAGCAGTTACGAGATGTTCCTTCAGGGTGAAGGTGGCAATGTGGTGGAATTAGTTGGCAATAGCCCCTTCGGAACCTCATGGAATAACCCCGATATTTGGGAAGACGGCCAGGCAGCGAGAGCAGGCAAGGTTTACGCGGTGTCTCGTCTCACAAGAGGAGGGAGTATTTTGAGGACGCCAACCAATGATAAGCCCATTTTCCCTGGAGACTATTTAAAAATCATCGATGGCGGAACTCTTCTTTTAAAAGCAAAGGATAATGCAGAGTTTGATATTAAACGAACTATCTTTGATGGCGGAAGCTTAGTGTTTGGTAGTGGTGCCCGTACTTATTTATGGAAGGGCGGAGTTTGGGTTGAGGACGATGGCATGACGATAAGCGGTAGTGGTGTGCTCAACTTTACAGGTTCCTTAATAGGTAGTGGGCCCATTTATGCTTTTGGCATAGAGGTTCATTTTGCCAGCGGTGACTGGAATGGATTTTTACAGGTGGGAAGAAGCACCACCGCGAGTTTCGGTTTTGATATTATTGATGGCGAGAAGCTTAGTGTGAGTTCTCAAGGAACCTTTGATTTGAACGGGCGTAGTCACCAATTTCGTCATGTTATTGTCGATGGTGTTGCTCTTGCTCCAGGCACATATACTGCGCGAGATTTGGGGGAAGGTTTTTCTGGCAGTGGGAGAATCTCTGTTGGGTTTAATTAAGCTTCGAAAATAGACCGAACATTTCGCCACGACCCTCTTGATCAAGATATTATTTAAATATTTAATATCCTGATGAAGAGGTATTCTCGACATCAATCGCGTTCGGTTAAGTATATTATCGGGAGTTTTTATTGAATAATACGAGAGATATTCTCTATTACTCAATAAACCCAATTTCCTTTTTATTTGTATTTAAATAAAAAGTGATTTTATTGGGCTTCGAATAAAAGTTAGCAAGCAATATTAATCTTTATCTGCTGAATTTTATTATTCATGTTTTTTTATTAACTTTTCCCTTAATTATGATGATGAGAAAATGGGTAGTGACCTGATGAGGAATTTTTTGACAGGCCTTGATTCAAATGCACGGGTAATATCAATCAGGAGCATATGCGCTGAGAGTTTTCTCATAACTCATCATTTGTTTGGTTATGAAAACCTTCAGCATCAATACTAAACTTTATAAAGTGTAGGTTAATCGGTATTAACTCCATCACATACATTCCTCTTTAGTTTTCATATTTTATTCTCATAAATAGACTGTTTGCCATAATGTTAGGAACGCTATTATTTTCTCAAAGCCGGTGGTGATTAGTTTGGAGCATATTACAATGCGCTATTCCTCAGTAAGTTCGTCGTTTGAGTGCCTAAGCTTGCTAGTGATTACTCGCATATTTGCTTGTATTTCCAGAAAATTATGATTATTCAGTATGTAGCGATATGTTTCATAAGGTGTTTCTTCTTTTGATAGTGGTTTTAGCTTTCTAATAATATTTAATTATGAGTGATTAAATAAAAAATATTTATTTAATCATCTTTACAAATAATATCTTTACAAAGTAGGATGGCACCTAAAGGAAAATTAAGGGCGGATTAATATGCTTAATATAAATGATAGTCTAAATGAGCTTCTTTCAATCGATGGTGCGATGGGGGCGTGTGTTGTCGACTATACATCGGGTATGTCATTAGGAGCTTTGGGCAGCGGTGTGGACTTAGAATTAGCGGCAGCAGGTAACTCTGAAGTTGTTAAAGCCAAAATGAAAACTATGAAGTCACTCGGTATCGAAGGCAGTATCGATGATATTCTTATTACACTTGATGAACAATTTCATATCATTCGTCCAGCTGCGAAGCATGAAGGTATATTCATTTATCTTGTTCTTGATAAAGTTAAATCTAATCTTGCTCTGGCTCGTCATAAGGTTAAATCGATCGAGGAAACTATGACGATATAGTTGCAAGCTAGACTCCTATCATGAGTCCTATCAATACAGAACAAGCTATGAAATGTATCATGTATATCAGTCGCGTTGTTAGTACAAGCAACGGTGCCGCTGTACCTGAAGGGCTCTCAGATATTTATATGAGCGCTCGCAAGTTTAATGCGCGTTTTGATGTTACGGGGGTTTTAGCATTTAAAAATAGTTTTTACCTTCAAATTATAGAAGGGGGTAACAACGAAGTTAACCAGCTCTATCGTAATATTCAGGCCGATAAACGTCACAGTGATATCCATACGCTAATTGATATGGATATTTCGCAAAGGTCTTTTGCGAAAAAAAGCATGCGTTTAGTGACGCTTGTACAAAAAGATAAAGAGATTGAAAGGTTTATTACTAAGTATTCGAGTGTTATTTCTAAATTCTCTAACCAACAACTCTCCTTACTTAATACCTTTTACGATTTGTCTCTTCCCCATCAAAAATTCTCTAAAAGCCCATACCATGGTAAGCATATAACGCTCATATCCTGGCCGGATTTCAATCATGTTGAACAATCTCCTTGTGTTATGGAGTTGAGTGCTCGTTTGACCAGCGGTTCTTATGCCTATGATGATATTATACTTAGTGGTGAATTCGGCGATAAAAACAAGCTTGATGGCATTTTAGAGCAGTTCGATACATTGGATATTTTGCGTGTGAGTAGTATTGTAAATAAGCAAAACTACAGACACTCAAATACTTCAGATAGCTTTTACTCAAAGATGAAAAATTTTTTGCGGCTTGGATAAGATGAATGAATTATAAAAAGCTGGCAATTGTAGGAGAAATTGGTGCAGGTAAAACGGAGCTTATTAATACTCTCAGTGAAATTAGCCCCCTTCAAACAGAAGCTGAGTCTAGTATTGATATTGGCAAACAATTTACGACAATTGGTATTGATTACGGTCGCATTACCTTGGGGGATGATACCGCCTTAGGTTTGTATGGGGTTCCTGGCCAAGAACGTTATTCTTTCCTTTGGGAGTTTGTTAATACATCACTATGGGGAATCTTGTTTCTTATCAAATTCGGCGAATCACCAAATTATAATAATCTAGATAAACTATTGTCATTTTTCTGTCCTCATAAAATGAAAACGGCATGTGTTGTCGGTATTACTCACTGTGAAAATGCAGATAAAGGAGACTTGGTTGCCCTGGGAGTCGAGATTCGCTCTATGCTAGACCATCACCATATAGTTGCTCCTATTATAAATATTGATGCAAGAAACAAAACATCAGCCATGAGCCTCTTACACTCTTTTAATGCAATAAATAAATATTCTAGTTAATTACTTTACCATGAAGACCAAAATTACAATAAAGCCTGAATTACTTGATTGTATAAAAAAATTAGCTGCTAGCCACAGTGAAATTCAATTAATTAGTTTGTGCACTGTGGACGGTTTTAGCATCAAGACTTTTGCAGCCAAAACGCTTGATATTGAATCAGATAAAGTTGCAGCTATTGCTAGCTCTTTATGTTCTTTGAGCAATGCTTCTGCTAAAAAAATTATTAAGCAAGAATTTCAAATGACAACGGTAGAAACCGCTGGTGGTCATATTCTGCTTATCAACACACGTTATTTACATTTATCTTGTGTTCTGATGGTCGCGGCTCAATCTGATATGATGCTAGCCACAGCACGATTTGCTATCAAACGTTTATCTGAAGAGATCTTAGCCATAAGACCCTAAGTTAATATTGTGGTGTTTTACTTGCTCAACACAACGTACCTTGACTGACACTTGGTAGTGGTGCATGACAATAGTGAGTTGAAATTTATTGGCTTTAGTTGGGTCGCCAAAGAAAAGCAGTGGTGTAAATACTAAAAGATTGTGCTGTTTACGAAATATAAGATTTATATCGCAGTAAATTACGCTCTACAGTGTAGATGCTTTTTAAAGAGCCGATTTAACAATCTTCAGCTCTTTAGAAGAGAACTCAATTTGCTGGCTGTATATAAGGAGATTAGATATCTCTTGATTTACTTCGGCAAAGCTATATTTACATGTTATTTTTTTTTCTTACAGCTTCTTTTTTCAATCGCTTCAAGGCCGTTGGCGATATCCCTAGCCATCGTTTGAATGCACTTAATAAGCCCGTCCTATTAGAAAAACCGAGAGCATAGCTAATATCGTTAACGGTTAAATGTTGTTCTAGGAGGTAGTGTACCGCGTAGTATCGTCGTACCTCATCATATAATGCACTAAAACTTGCCTTTTGTCCTTTGAGCCTGCGTTGTAATGTGCGCTTAGTTGTTCCTATATCTTGGGCTACATCATGTATCGTCCACTTTCTGTATTCAGGGTTTAGAATACGTCGTGTAATGGCGTCGATGACACGCTTCTTGAGGCCATAATGCCTAGGTAGTTTCGCTTTTTCTCTAAAGCTCTCGTATAGGAAAATAACATCTTCATCAGATACTCGGTCAAAACTGTCCTTACTAGAATGGAGGGGGCTGTCAATAATAGTCACTTGATAACAACTCATGATACATCGTGGTTATTCTTAATGGTTTAGCTGTTTATATAGAGCCGACATGACTCTATATAAACGGTAAATCCATTGTAGACTAAAGTTGAAGATGAATGTAATAAGAAAAGGTGTTCATTAAAAGAAAGGATAGGTGTTCTGGTAAACTTGGTAAAATTTAACAAGTAGTTTAAATTATGCTGAGCTTTAAAAAAAATGGCTCAATCTTTATTGAATTATATGAAAAAGATGTTGCGGTGTATATTTATTACAACAATTATGATCAGTTATATGTTTTAAATAATACTATATTTTAGACTAAATATGAATTATCCGGTCCAATAGTGTTGTGACTGACTTTGCAAGAATACAGTCATCAAAAGATTGCTAGGCAGATGCATATTGTTTACAATTGATCCGCCACTTCTTATTTTTGTTCTTGCAAATGCGCTCGAAAGCGCAACGTATTAAAATATTGGGTTGTTAAAGAAATGCCTGTTTGTGATAGGCCTTCTGGGTGATTTTAGTCAACTCCTTACTCTAGCTCAGCTTTTCATAACAGTTCTATTTTGGGTAGAGTTAAACAGGCGAAAAATTTTTTAGATTTCGCATATTTGCTATGCTATATCTTTTCTTAAGATTTTTTTGTTAACTGCAATATACGTACAGTATTAATGACTTTAAAAAATATTTTTATTTACGGTGCTGTCTTTATTTTCTTCGCCGTTGTAGGTTCGTTTTCAGACTCTCTCTTCAATACAAGCGAAGAAACTGAGATCAGAAAGAAAAAAATAACGGAAAACCATATTGGTAGAGTGATTGAACAAAAAGAAAATACCGATATGTCTATGATTTTTGTAAACAAAAGCCAGCCTCCAGAGCTTGATGAGCCAGCAGAAAAAATTATTTCTGAAATTTTTTATGCACTCTCATCACAGGATTATTTATATGATAACGAAACTAAAATATCTCTTCTCGCAAAGGTGGCAAGCTTTGATACTGTTTTACCTTTAAAGTGGCTGAGAGAAAATGACTTAAATAGCCAGTATTTTGCCTATAACTATCAGGTTTTTAGCTCTATATTATTTGAAGAAGATAGTAGGCTCGCCGGAGAAGAAGTATTACAATTGCCTGAGGGAGTAGTACAAGAACAATTGGCATTGGAGCATTTGTATCGTCTTGCCAGCGCTAAAAAACTTAGTGAAGCAGAAGAGTGGAAAAAAACTATCAATCCTAGTTCTCGCACAAGTACTGTTATCGGTGAAGAGCTTATTAACCAGATTGCGATGAGTGATTATAAGGCTTATGAACATTTTGTTCAGGCAAATGCTAGTGACTACTCTTCAGATGAATTAATGTATAGTGCTAGGCTTGCAGGAAACTCCATACTAATACCCGGCTCAGAAGAAGAGCGGCGAGATATGTTGAACCGGATAATTGAAAAAGATGGCCTGCTGGCCCCAGGAATTGTCTCCGGCTATATTAGCAATGCTGCAGCTCAATATCCTAATGAGGTGCAAAGCTGGATAAATACAATACCTCACGGAAAAATAAGAGAAGAGTCGATTCTGTCCTTCGCTAATTTTGTTGCGAGTGAAGATACTCTTGTTTTTTTAGATTCAATTCCAAATAGCATAAAAAAAACTAATCTCATTGAGTTGACAGTAAGGAAGTTAATGTTTATGGACGAAAACGCTCATGATCCAACATTTTTTTTAGATTCAATGCAGTCAATAAGTACAGAAACTCGTAATGATATTTTAAAAAATTTGGCACCAAAAGATCTGCGAGGGCAGTAATGAATAAGGTTGTTTTTTTAAGAATTTTTGCATTCGCCATCAGTGGGGTATTCGTAGGGGCATTCTACAGTAATTATAATATAGGTAGGAATGATTCACTCCCCTTAATTGAGCAACCAGCTAATTCACGAAGCAGCAAGATAATTTCGCCTGAAATACCTTCTGCTAAACACATAGCACAATTGGAAATGATAAACGACAATGACTTTGAGGAGAACAGTAAATATAGTGAAATTATTCAAAAGATAGAAAATTACCACCTTGGCGAGATTGGCATCGATAGTATATCTCCTGAAAAGGGTAGGGGCAGCAAGTTATACACTCATTCAATGGTTCTTTTCGAAGAGTTATTTTCAGAAGTTGAAAACTTAGTATTGGCCATTGAAAGTAACACAAGCGACTGTACTTATATAAAAGAAGAATGGATTTTAGGACTAGCACAAATAGGTGCTAACTTCGATACAATCGTTGAAAACCAATCAGATTTTGAAAATAGTAATGAGCCTCTTCATGAGAAACTTAGTGCCATAGCAGCATTAAATGAGTCTATGATCATTAAGTTAAACGGATTTACAGATAGAGTATTACCCGTTTTTGAACGGTGCCAACAAAATGAAAACTAGAAGTGTGTATTAACTAATATGGAATCAACCCAATGATAAGAAAAGTGCGAAATTATGCAAAACATAAACGACTAGCCTTTATTGCTTTATTTTTGATGTCAGTAATCCCATTCAAGTCGTATGCGAACCTAACGGATAGGCATGCAGCTCTAATCGAAATGGCGAAAACAGCTTCATACATGGCTTATAAAATACCGAGCAATTCTCATTACCATCTTAGTACGTCTGTAAATGGCGCTGTATGTAAAGCGTACCGCCTTGATATTCAAAATAACCACTATGCTGTTGCATATAGAGCAAGGTGTTATGCTGGAAATAAAGAATCTGTTCCTGCAGATATCGTTGCTTTTCGGGGAAGTAAAAACTTAGATGAGCTATCTGGTCAGTTTATAAGTGCATTAACGTCAACGGCTACAGGCGGCAGCACATTTACTAATGGTTTTCATACTCTAGATTTTAATGTTAAGAGATGGAACACCGTTAGAGGTTTCGCTAGCTACTGGGGAGCTCGCTTTTTTTCAGGCGGAGATACCCCCTTCAGAAACGTTATTTTGACAGGACATAGCTTAGGCGGTGCTTTATCGCATTTAGCTTATAGTTCGATTATTGCCAGAGTGCGAGCTCAACATGCAATCAGTTTCAACAGTCCAAGGGTATTTGCTAAGTCAAATGAGCGAGACGCTTATAGAACAATCCAAAATCCATCTTCTGGCTCTTTTTTGATGGAGGTCAGATACGATGTAATACAGAGCTTTCCAACTCATTTTAAACCTTTTGCATTACCAAATAATCGTAGATATGAAGTACCTGCTCAGCTAGTTGGAAGGCATCATAAGTTAGCAAACTATGGTGATAGTGATTACGAAAAGGCGTCATCTTTATTCAGTTATAATTTTAGACCGTTAAGTTGGCCTCTGTAGTCAACTACGTCACTATTAACGAAAAGCAGATAGTGTTTTCTCTCTAACTGTAGTGGCCTAAAAAAATCGTACGAAAAGTTACGTGTTAAAATTACGTAAAAATGAGAAGACGACTTATTAGAAAAAGCCCCCATCACACAGCTCAATTTAAATTAGATGCTGTTAGCTTTGTGTTGGATCAAGATTATAGTACGAAACGAGCCGCCGAATCGCTTGATATTCGTCCCGATACATTGAGAGAGTGGATCAGACACGTAAAGCGAGAGCGCACGGGTCAAACACCAGCGCAGGGTAATGCACCGACATCTGACCCACAACGTATTCAAGAGCTAGAAGCCAAGACAAAGCGAATTGAACGGGAGAAAGACATCCTAAAAAAGGCTACGACGCTCTTAATGTCCGAATTCTGGAGTGATAGAGATGCAAACTTTGTTAGCTCTAGTATGGAAGATACTGCAATATACCAATCTTTTTAACCTGTTTAGATAAAGCAGGAAAAGTAGATAAAACACGTTTTATGCTGCATAGAACCGCTAGTAGTTACAGCATGCAACCTAATGGCTTGAATGCTGCTAAAAACTTAGAGTTAGAAAATGGTGAAAACGGCTATGCAGGTATGACATCAGCGTTAGTGAGTGCTTATTTTGTGGGTATTATTGTCGTTAATGATATAGTAGCAAATTGGGAAAAGTATAAAGACGCTTACCCTTATCAAGTTAAAAACTAATTTTTTATTAACTGAGCCTAAATACACTGACTAAAGGTTTAATGCAACTTAAACCGTTTAGATCATTTCCTGCATAGATTAAAAGGATTACACATGACTAAACTATTTACTCAAGCAATCATATTGTTTTCGATAATTATTATTCACTTGCATGTGAATGCATCAACAATGAAGAGTGTCATCACTGAAAGCCCTATGTCGTCCCCAAAGCAACCGATTTTAATTGAAGCTCCAATGCCAATTGAAGCTGAATACTTAGCGAGTAAATTAAAAAATATTCAAATAGAGCATTCTGGTTATTTTACTTTCTATATTGGAACGTTAAATAATTACCCTGTGATTGTTGCACAAACAGGTAAAGGCTTAGAGAACACAGCAGCAGCCACAGCAATTGCTATTGAAAAATATCGCCCTATTGCCATTGTTAATCAAGGAACCTCTGGTGGTCATGATCCTTCTCTAGCTGTTGGGGATATTGTATTAGGTGAGAGAACTGTCAATATTGGCAATTTTAAAACGCCACATAAAAAAAAGAACGAAGGGTCAGCTCCTCTAAGTTGGATCCCAATGGATATCATGGCGTCAAAAGGTAGTGCAGGTGAATCTTCAGATGCTGAAAAAATACGATTCTATGAAGGAAGTCCTATGCTATTAACTTCAGCTATGGCAGTTAAAAATTTATATACCAGAGGAAAAGTTGTTAAAGGCACTATAGGCTCAGCTAATTTTTGGAATAATGAGATTGATAGGATCTCATGGTTTCACCAATACTTTGGAACCAGCGTTGAGGAGATGGAAGGGGCTGCCGCTGCAATGATTGCCAACGAGTATAACATTCCAATGCTAGGTATACGTGTGCTATCAAATAATCTTACTAATGACGGGAAATACGATCCTTCAACCGCAAAAGATTGTCAGTTATATGTTTTAGAGGTAGTAAAACACTATATAAAAACCTTATAAAGCTTAAAAAAGTATTATGAATATTTTATACAAAGTTGAAGACAAACCATCTGTTGGTGCATCCATTTTATTAGCTGCACAACATTTAATTGTATAAGAGATAGGGGGTTAATCCTTCCTATACTCGAACAACCTGCTCACTTTTTACGAGCTACATCACATGCTGATAAAAATCGCGATTCATAAAAATTGCTCAAACTTCAGTGCACCAAAATCTCACACTAATCACCTTAATGCATCAATTTCGTGAACTTTATCGTTAAAAACAACTTAAACCACACAAAAGTTAGATATTACCGACACTATTAATGTGAGGTTGATGCTTCACTTTTTGTTTTCTGACCATGCAGACAGGTATGTGGCATTATTTATGCAGTTTATTAATCGAATAGCTGGTTGATACTCTGAGCCTTAAATCTAATCGATTCAAGTGTCATGTAGTGCCAGTATTTTTTATTAAAATCGCCCAAATAAACATACCAAAACGAAGTGGCGAAATACGCAACTTATCGAATAAGCAGATGAACCTAAATCAATAGGGTTGGCTTAATAGATTATTAACGCCTTTAGGGGGAAACATGAAAAAAGCATCCTTTAACCCATTGCCACTTGCAGCGGCTATCGCACTCGCTACTGCCGGAGCAATGACTTCCGTCACCATTCAGGCACAAACAGTCAATGACGGAATTGAAGAAGTAATTGTTGAAGGTTCTCTGGGAAGCTTACCCGGTGAGGACGTTGAAATTTTTGGATTTGGTAAATCTCTGCTAGAAACTCCCCGATCGGCCTCTACAATCAGTTCTGAACAGCTAGAACGGTTCAATGTTGTAGACATCGATGAATTAGTCGCTTTCGCACCAGGCACGTTTACGCAATCCTTCTTCGGTGTTGCAGGATCATTGGACGTTCGTGGTACTCCCGGAGAAACTTATTTCCGAGGTGTAAAACGTCTGGATAACCCAGGTAACTATCCCACCCCAATTGGTGCGTCAGATCGTATCGATATCGTTCGCGGCCCTGCATCACCTATTTTTGGTCCAGCTAAAATAGGTGGTTATCTCAACTTTAACCCAAAATCTTCACGCGCTGACGACGGAAAATATCTCACTGAGCACGAAGGTGGCATTAGTTACACAACCGGCAGTTGGGATAAAAAAGTCTTTACCGCTGAAGTAGGGGGCCCGCTTTCAGATAAACTCGGTTATTACCTGTACGGCGAGATCGAAGATTCAGGCAGCTACTACGACAACACAGGAACCGAACAAACTATTCTTCAAGCCTCTTTTGATATAGACGTAAACGATAAATTACGTTTGCAATGGGGCGGTATGTACCATGACTTTGAAGGTAACCAAGTTGCCGGTTGGAACCGCCTGACGCAAGATTTAATTGACAATGGAACCTATATTACTGGTTCTCCAACGCCATTAGATACCGATGGCGATGGCAGCATTTCTCACCAAGAATACTTTGCAGCACCGGTAAGTCAGTTCTTCTTTGGCCAAGATTCAATTACTGCAGATGCCTTGAATCCAGAACTAGCGCTACAGAACGTTGGCACCGCGCAATTGGATGGCAGCAATGTACTTGTCGCTGAGGACGATACTTTAGAAAATGAAGCCATCACATTATATTTCGATGTTGTCTACCAAGCTGACAATGGTTGGGAAATTAAAAACCAACTGTTCTTCGATAGCTACGATAACCTAAACGAAAATGCTTACGGGTTCTCTCAATTCCACGATTCTTTCGTTATTGAAGACAAATTAGTATTTTCCAAAGCATTTGAGACGGATTCTTTAACAACATCCTTACAAATATCTCCGTCCATTCGATACACCGATTTTGAGCACGGCGATGATTTCACTAATGAATTCTTTGACCGCCGCGATTTAACAGGTCCATCTACTGCTTTAGATCGACGTTTATTAGCGACTAGAATTGATGATGATTACACCGAATACTATGAGGGTAATTATATTGATTACGGCTTAGCTGTATTAGCTGACTTTACTTTTGATTCCGGATTAAGCGCTGTCTTAGGTGCACGCTATGATTATATAGATATAGAAAGTAGTACTCCGGTCGATCTTCTTTTATTAAACAATGCAACCTCCGGTTTCGGTACTGTTTCTCCTGACGGACAGTTTTTAATTAGCCCGTTTGCCGCAGATCCGTTGAACCCTACTGCAGACGATATTACAGCACCAGTGAGTGCAGAGAATGAAGAAGATGCTGTTTCTTGGAACTTCAGCTTAAGCTACAACTCGCCGATTGGCTTAATACCGTACGTCACTTTTTCTGAGCAAACGACCGTTATTGCAGGCCAAGGCGCAGAAATTAATACTGCAAACGTCGCGAGCGGCGCCTCGGTTGATTCATCTACACTCGAAGAATTTGGTTTAAAAGGCAGCTTCTTAGACGACAGCCTTTACTTTGCCGTGGCTTATTACGAGCAAGAACGTACTGACTTTAATGCGCAAGCCATTGTTACCAACTCTGCCGATTTAACCGAAGGCGTTGAAGCAGAAATTCGCTGGGTTGTGAATGAAAGTCTGGTATTAACTGCAGGCTACACCCGAGTTGAAGTAACCAACTTGGATGCTGAAGATAATGGAAATGGCCGCTTTAGTTTCTTTGGTGCGGAAGATTTACCTGAGGGTATTGATCCATCACTTATTTTTGGCGGTGTCGTAAACGGTATTTCATTCTCTCCTAATGCACGTAAAGCAGGTATTCCTGAAAATGTATACACCCTTACAGGTACCTACGACTTCGGAAATGGTTTTGCTGTTAATACCAGTATTATCCGAGCAGATGAAACTTTCTCTGGCTTCTCGCAAGCAGTAGAACTACCAGCATATACTTTGGTTAATGCCGGTGTATTCTACGAAACAGATAAATTTACCTTTAGTCTGACTGGGAAAAACTTAACGGATGAAGAATATTTCCGTGCAAACTTCCCGAACTTATTCGGCAGTCAAATTGTGCTTCCAGAACTTCCACGCCACTTCCAAGCAAGCGTGGGCTATAAGTTCTAATTATTTTTTGACTCAAAAGTTTTGTAAACGTTAAGTGTTCAGAGAACTCTGGTTTTTCCAGGGCTCTCTGAACCGCTCTATATAGAGTTACATTTCACTGACTCTAGAAATATGAACTTAAATCGCCATAACCATTAGAATTGATTTAGCCTTTGTATTTAAAATATTTTTGCGAAAATTATTTGACCACTCCTACTGCAATATTAAGATTTAAACGCTTACCAATACGTGAGTAAAAACCGTCTACTTCGAAAAATAACTAAGCAGTCTTGCAGGATTTATCAAAAGATAGGTTTAGCTAATCAATAAAGATCGACCTGCCCGATGAATAAAGTCTTTTTTATTTTAAACACACAGTCATCATTTAGTATTTTGATACAGAATTTGTTAAAGTGGGATTAATGCAAATGTTTAATATTAGTTAAATGACCGGAAAATTCTGATTCAAAGAAGCTTAATAATAGTCAATTTTCTAATGATGAGCGAGAAATACTGATTGTATTAACTGACAAACTCCCCTGTATTCTTCTAATACGTATAGAAAGTAATTTTATAAAAATCGAAAGATAATTTAGTTTCTATAGCATGAATAGAAATTCAAATTTCGGAGACTTCAATAATTAATGTGTGTTGAAAGCCCCCCATGTAATGATCCAATGATGTGGCGGCCTAAAAAGTTCATGGGAAAAGTTACGTGTTAAAGTAACGTAAAAGTGAGAATACGACTTGTGAGAAAAAGACCCCATCACACACTTCAATTCAAATTAGATGCTGTTAGCCTTGTGTTGGATTAAGATTATAGTACGAAACAAACCGCCGAATCGCTTAATATTCGTCTCGATACGTTGAGAGAGTGGATCAGACAAGTGAAGCGAGAACGCCCGGTCAAACGCCTGCAACCGAGAAAGAGGCGTTTTAAGCTCGCGTCTACTCCATGTGTCTACTCCAAGTGTTATTGCCGATCACGAATTGAATAAGCAATTTGCGGTGCTCCACCCAAATCGCCTCTGGTGTGGTGATACCACCTATATCTGTTCAGGACAGCAATGGCTGTATTTAGCCGCAGTCATGGATCTTTATAAACGTCGTAGCGTGGGCTGGGCATGTGCTGACCAGCCTAATACGATGTTAACCATTCGTGCATGACGCATGGCATATGAAGCAAGAGGGTGTCCGAAAGACGTATTGTTCCAATCTGACCAAGGTTGCCAATATAGCAGTCGCACATTCGTTCAACAATTACAGGACTGCGGTTTAAAACAGAGTATGAGCCGTCGAGGAAAGTGTTGGAACCATGCACTAAAGCATCAACCTTAGGTATAAATCTCTAACTTTGTCATTTAAAGCAACATAGTTTAAAAAGTGTTGTGTTAGGATTCGCGTCATAAGTAGCTGTTTCGTTATAAAAATAAACAGCACCTGGATATTTTGTTATTTGGCCATGATGTCAGTGGCCAGTAGCTTTATGGAACCGACAGGACATGGGTCATTTTATGGATTTCTACCGTATTTTTTCCTTGTTTCGTTTACTTTTTTCAGCCGTTTGTCACTTTCACAACACTCATCGTGCGGCGTTGGCTTATGCATTGCTGGCGTTGGGTAGTATTGGGTCACCGTCGGTGTGGGCGCAGTGTCAGCAACCGTTAAAAGCGCCGGTCGATGCAGTGTCGTCATTTGAGGTGAGCGACAACCTGTTTCGGCCACAGGCTAAATCCCAGGGTCAATTGAATCGCGATTGCTCCGGGCCGCGTTTGCCGCCAGAAGAACCGAGTCGCCCCACGATTTCCCCGACCGTGAGTGAAAACGGCCACTATACGGTGAGGTGGAATACTTTTTCGACGAGCGTGCGCAGCACGTTACGAGAGAACGGTCGTGTGGTTCTCAATGCTAGTGCGGCTAAGCAATTTACGGTACGTGACAAGCCCAATGGCGTCTATCGCTATGATGCGCGTGTGTGTTTTATTAACGGGGGATGCAGTGGTTATTCTCCGGCTGGGAGTGTGACAGTGGTGATTCCCCCAGGGACACCGGCCTCGTTAAGTGCGCCGTCGGTGCATGGGGAGCCGAGTCTAACGGTGCGCTGGGGGGCGTCGTCGGGTGTGGTGAGTGCGTATGAGTATCAGTACAAAACCACGAGCACACACGTCTGGTCGAGTCAGCGCTTAGCGTCTTCGGTGCGTGAGGCACGCATTAACGTGAGTCCCGGGACATACCAGCATCGCGTGAGAGCGTGTCGTACTGTAGGGAGCTATGAGCGTTGCTCCGCGTGGCGTACAGGTGCTGATGTGGCGGTTGTACGCCCCGCTGCGATTCCGCCGCTGTCCGTGGCGGCGGATGATGCCGACGGCACGTATGAGGTGTCGTGGGGAAGCGTGCCGCATGCCTCTCGCTATACCTTGCAAGAAAGCCTCACTGGCGCAAGCTGGACAACGGTTCAAGATACGGGGCAAACGCACATAAGTTATCGCGGCAAAAGTAACCGGTCTTACTATTACCGTGTGCGGGCGTGCAATGGGCTGGGCTGTACCGCTTTTTCCGGTACTCGCCGTATCGATGTGGCGCGTGCGCCGGGAGTGCCGGAGTCTATTTCAGTCCCCACCCTCCACGGCAGCGGCGATTTTACGGTCTCGTGGGGGGAGGCCAGTGGGGATCTTTCCTTCTACGATCTCGACCAACACCCCAGCACCAACATTTACGATGGCAGTAATCGAAGCCACCCAATTAATGGTAAGGGGGTCGGCCAATACCGCTACCAAGTGCGTGCGTGTAAAACCGTGGGTAGTTACACCCACTGTTCCGGCTGGCGGGTATCGGATACCGTGACGTTGGCGATCCCTGCGACACCGGTATTGTCCGCGCCGTCGCATGACGAGGATGGCAACTATCGCCTCTCGTGGTCACCGGTGAGTAATAGCACGCACTACGTTTTTGAAGAGCGCGTGGGCTTGGGCGCCTGGGCGCCTGTGACGTCGGTGACGGGCACGAGGTATGACGCGGTGAACAAGGCGTTTAACGTTTATCAGTATCGCGTGCGTGCGTGTAATGCGCTGGGGTGCAGCGCGGATACGGTTCGCGATGTTGTGGTGAGTCCTGAGGTCCCGGCGTGGGCGCAGTCACTGACTGCCCCGGTAGCGGATCATGTTCCCACGGCGTTCACGTTGCATGATCATGATGCGTCTGTGGGGGCGATTGCCGGTAACGGCGGCGTTTCGGGCGGACAGGCATCCTACTCGATGCCGGTATCCCTGCCGCCGGGGCGCGCGGGGATGCAACCGAGTGTGGCGATTCAGTATTCGAGCCAAGGGGGCAACAGTGCGTTAGGGATGGGCTTTTCATTGTCGGCTACCTCGTCGATAGGGCGCTGTGGCGCGACGATTATCCACGATGGCATCCGCCGTGCGGTGACCTACGATGCGTCGCACGATCGCCTGTGCTTCAATGGCCAGCGTCTGCTGGTGGAGAATGGGGTTGCCTACGGTCGCGATGGCGCGGTGTATCGCACTGAACTCGATAGTTTTTCCCGCATCACCCAGCACGGCGATATCAACGGTGCGACGACCCGTTTTACGGTTGAACTTAAGAATGGTCGGATACAGTTTTACGGCGCCAGTGCTGACAGCCGAGTGGTGCCTGCTGGCGCGCCCGTGCCCCAACGTTGGTTGCTCAGCCGCGAGGAAGATCGCACGCAAAACCGTAATTTTATCCACTATGCGTATCAGGATTACGGGCATGGCGAAGTACTGTTGCAACGCATTCGCTATACCGGCCGGGGCGATACAGACGGTGATCGTCAAGTGGTGTTTGACTACGAAGAGCGTCCGGATGTGACCTCCTCGTACCAGGCCGGTGGCTTACAAGCGCAAACCCAACGTTTGCGCAGTTTGAGTACCTATTATCAGCAGCAGACCGTGAAGACACTGCACTTTACCTATAAATCCAGCGTTTCCTCGCAGCGTTCCTTGCTGGCGAAGGTGGAGGAATGCGGCTACAACCGTGATGGTGCTCGCCACTGCTTAGCGCCGACCCGCTTTAGCTGGTTAGATCGCGCCCATGACTACGTGTTGGAGCCTTTAGGGTATAAAGCCGACGCGAGCAGTGCGATTACGCCCGTGTCCACGGCCACGCGGGTGCAACCGCTGCTGCCCCGTGGCGATAGCGATGGCGACGGCACCCCGAACTGGCCGAACTGGTACATCGATGCGGAAGGCGTGGGTGGCACGGCGCCGGCCTTAGCGTCCACCTGTCACCGCAGCAGTATAGGGTTGAAGTACCAGTGTATGACTGCGGATTTTAATTTAGATGGCTTATCCGATAGCTGGGCGTGGAACAGTGCAGGCGCCCTGACGCTGACCTTGGCGAGCCACAACGGCAGCGGGACGACCATCACCACACGACTGACGGCGGCGCGTGAACGTTCGATAGATATGATGGCGGATTTTAACGGCGATAACTGGCCGGATATCCTCTACTCCGAAGACCCAGATGATGCCGTTGGGAGTGGGCCTGTTAGGGTGTATTTGGCACTGCATTCGGGCAATCCGAACGCTCCCTATCCGACCCAACAATGGGTGCTCGATCATGGGCAAGAGCAGCTGTCGCCCCTGCAATATACCAGTGTGACCAGTAGCAGTGTGCTGGGAGATATGGATGGTAACGGTATGCCCGATATTGTGGTGTACAACAATCAGCTACCGGTGGTTGCCCATGGTTGGCAGGAGAACCAGCACCCGATTCCCGAAAAAATCCTTTTTAGTGAAGTCGATAGTGCGGGCAACGTAAGCTTTGTTGAGCACGATATCCGCGCGCACTTAGCATTGGTGCCTGGTTATGGCGCCAACGATGTGAACACCTATTTTTTCCACACTTTTTTAGATGTCAACGGCGATGGCTTGTCGGACTGGTTGAGTTGGGCGGGCAATAGCCGTCGTTTGTGGTTGAGTATCAACCGTGGGGGACGCCAGTTCGCACCGTGGCAAGATCTCGGGGATGATGCCTTACTGCCTGCGCGAAGCAGTCTTTATAATCTCGTACGCACGGATGAAGCGGAGCAGGGGAATGTGTTTTACCCGCGCTACGGCCATGCCCTGATGCCGCACGATATTGACGCCGATGGGCGTATGGAGTTATTAACGCCCGATGCGCTCTTGGCGCCGATTTGTGTGCGTTATCGGCATCGCCATGGCGAACAATTTGTGTGTGGTGAAGATATCTATGATCCGATTAATGCGCCCGATGGTGTTGGTCAACACACCTTTAGCGTGGCCGCGGTGGATGATAATGTATTTCGCTATGCGGCCTTACGTTTTGAAGAGACGGCGCCTGGGCGTTACCGCATGGTTAAAACGCCGACGGGGATTGTGGCGTCGGCCTCGCAAAAGTCCGGGCTCGATGCGTTTGGCAATGGACTGAGCGATGTGGTGTTCACGCTGGGGGCGCGTTTTGGTAGCAGCTATTTTGAGCGTCAGCAAGGAGTCACGGCGGGTCTATCCACGGGGGCATACATCAACCGCAACCGTGGCGCGGCGACTGACGGCGACCGCTATCAACCAAGTGATATGCTCAGTGGCGTGGTCAATGGTGTGGGCGAACGCCATGACTGGGTGTATCGGCCGATGGCCTCGCGCGATAGCCGCTACCACAGCCAGGGAGAACCATTCTACAGCCCCGACTTTGATTATCTTGATGGCTTAAGTGCGTCAGCACAGCAGGCACATCTGCACTTTACCTCCAGCATGTATGTGGTGGCCGAACACCGCCGGAGTAACGGCCTTGGCGAGCAGATGAATGCCATGCGTTATCGCTATAAAGGCGCCATGCTCAACCGTGAAGGGCGTGGCTTTCAAGGCTTTCGCAGCATTATAGTAGACGACCTTGCCCAGGGCTTACGCCGCCGTGACGACTATCACCAGGTGTTTCCCTTGGCCGGTCGTCACTACCGGACACGGCAGTGGGCGATCACCGATGCTGCGAATGATTCGGCGTTAGATCGTGTGAGCGCGCTGACGGAAACCAGCTATCAATGGGTTTTCTGGCCAAATAGTGCCAAAGATGGCGTCCATCACACCACAGTGGACGCGCCCACCGATAGCTGGACATTGCCCCGCCATCAGCGCGTATTTGTCGGTCTCAGTGGCGAGACTCGTATTGAGCGCACCCTCGACGCTGCCAGCCGCACGGAACGCTTCCGCCAGACCTCCACCCGCGACTTTGATGTGTGGGGTAACCCGCTGAAGATCACCACCAGCTACCAAGAACCTGGGGGGCAACACGTGATTACCAGTGAGATCAGCACCACCTACCGTGCAGATGAAAGCACGTGGTGGTTAACCCGAATGGATGCTCAGGTCACCACCCGTTTGCCAATTGTGAGCCGTGTCCATGCCACGGCCAGCGCCTCAGTGGCGGCCAATGATCCGCAGCATCAAGTGACGGTGACCTATCGCGAGTGGGACGCCCAGGCGCGGCAACCCGGCCGTGTGAGCACCGAGCCGAGCACAGGCAAAGCGGTGACGGTGACCACGGCCTACAACAACGACGGCCTGCCCACCAGCGTGACCACCAGCAGTGCAGGTGAAACGGATCGCCGTGTGAGCACCACCTACAGTGAGGATGGCTACTTCCCGCGCACTGTGACCAATGCCTTAGGGCACACGGTGGAAACTCATACCGATGCACGCTTTGGTACGCCGCTCTGGGTCGCCGATGCGAACGGCCAGCGAACGAGTACCCAATACGATGTGTTTGGGCGTGCGACGGCGACCACGGTGGATGGTATTACCCCCCCGGCGTTGACCAGCTTGCAATGGTGTACTTCGTGCGGTGTTGCCAACGCGCAATTTAGAATCATTCGAGAACAAGAAGGCCGCCCCCGGCAGTTTGTCTACGTGGATACACTGGGGCGTACGGTGCGTACAGAAACCGAAGCCCTCGATGGCACGGGGAGGATTGTGCAGGTTCGCCAATACAATGCGCGCGGGCTGATGACATTTGATTCCGTACCGGCGTTTGACCGTGCCTCTGACTCGGGGACACGGTATGAGGACTTTGATCTGTTGGGTCGCCCGGGGCATAAAACCGTGAGCCAAACCGATGGCCAACAGCTCGATGTTCGCTACCGTTACGAACAAGGGGCGCGTCACTTTACCACCGAGCTGGTGGCCAATGGTCTGTCCATGAGCCGAACCCACAATGGTTTGGGTCAGCTGATTGAAACGGTGGATGCGAACAACGGGGTCACCGCCTACGCCTACGACAGCAGCGGCAATCCGATAGTAATGCAAGATGCCAATGGCAACGCCATCACCGCCAGTTACAACGCTCTGGGGCAAAAGCTCTGGGTCGACGATCCCAATATGGGGCGCAAAACCTTTGCCTACACCGGCTTTGGTGAAGTCCACCGCGAGACCGATGCCAACAACGACGTCCGCGAATACCGCTACGATGTCTTGGGGCGTCAAACCAAACGCTTCGTCAATGGCACTGAAGAAGCCAGCTGGAGTTACGATAGTGCTGCCAATGGCTTGGGCTTATTGGCTGGCGAGTCTCGCAGCAATGCGGCCTTTAGCAAAAGCTACCGCTACGACAGCTTAAGTCGTCTCGATCAAGTGACCACCACTATCGACGGCGAAGCCTTTGTGACAGCGACCCAGTACGACGGTTACTTTGGTCGGGTTAAAGGCATGCAATACCCCACAGGTCTGACCGTGGCCTATGGCTACAATGATCGCGGCTATCAGACCACGGTCAGTAATGCGGCGACGAACTATGTTTACCGCGAAACTAGTAACACCGATGCCTACGGCCAATGGCAGCAGGCGCAGTTGGGCATGGGCACCGCTTCAGTAACCCGTCACTACTATGGGGAAACCGGCCAATTCCAAGACTTCGAAGTGCGCAATGCGACCGGTCTCTTGCACGAGCAGGACTACGAGACCTACGACAGCTTTGGCAACTTGACCAGAACCAGCGTCAATGTGCCGAGCCTCAGTCCCGCCCGCGCCCAGGAAGATTATGTTTACGATAATCTCCACCGGCTCGATCGTTATACCCGCAGTGAAGGGGCGACTGTGGCTTATGCGGTGGATTACGAGTATGACGCGGTGGGTAATCTCACCCTGAAAGATGACTACGCCAATGTCTACCACTACACCGGCCCGAAACCCAATGCGGTAAATAAAGTGGACCTGACAAGCGGTGGCAGTGTCACCTTTGGCTACGATAACAACGGCAACCGCACCCATGAAAACGGTGTGGAAACCCTGCGTTACAACAGCTACAACAAACCCACACGGGTTACCCGCCACGGCACCCGCCTAGACTTCTTCTACGGCGTTGACGATATGCGTTACAAGCAGGTGAACGTCACCCAAAACACCACCACGGTGTATGTGGACAAACTGTTCGAAAAAATTACCGAAGGGAATACGGTGAAGCATCGCATTTTTATCGACGATATCGCCGTCCTCACCACCGAGCTAAGCAACGGCGTGGCCAGTAACTACCAAATTGGCTTCACCCACCGCGACCGTTTAGGCTCAGGAGTGGTGATCACCGATCACTTGGGCGTATTAAAAGAAACCCACAGCTTCGACCCCTTCGGCAAACCCAAAGCCGGCAACCTCCAAGTGAAATCGCTTGCTATCTTGGACAGCCACCTCACCACCAGAGGGTTTACGGATCATGAACATTTAGATGATGTGCAGTTGATTCATATGAACGGGCGGGGGTACGATTATAATCTTGGACGGTTCTTGAGTGTTGACCCGATTATCCAGGCGCCGGGGAACAGCCAAAGCCTGAACCCGTACTCCTATATTATGAACAACCCGTTGAGTGGGACAGATCCTACGGGATATTGCTCTGCTAGTCGTTTACAAGGCGCCTGCGATAACACGCCTTCGGTATGGGGCGGGAGTGCAGGTAATGGCTTAGGCGCATTAAGCAGCCTCAATAATAGGCCGCAAGTGAACCATCAAGCATTGTCTACGTTTAGTGGTGACGCCGTGATGGACGAGGTGTTAACAAACACGGGCGATGTGGGGAAACTGGCGGATCGGGGGAATGTGGGAAATGCTGCTGGTGTAGATAATGGAAATATTACCGCAGCCAATTCTTCTGTAGCTACGGCAGCGCCAACTAGCGTCACAGGCGGTGTTGTAGAAGAAGTAATTGTTACAGGGGCACGGAGCCTAGGTAAACGGTTAGCATCCACCCCTTGGGGAGCCGTGATAGCTGGTCTTATACTACCGACGCAAATGGCAGGGCCAGAGTCTACTGAGACGAATTCAATGCCCAATATGAGGGGGGCTGAAGGAGGTATGGTATCGTCTGGGTCGCCAGGAGGATTGGAGCCAGATGATGATCCGAATAATAATGATGGAACGTTTTTACGTGACTCCAGAACAATTAAATTCAGTCAAAATAATATTAACGGGTCATTTGATGGTGGAGGAAAAGTAACCGCATTAATCGCTAGGTTACGAAATCAGCCTGGTTATTCAAATCAGATAGAGCCTATAAGGCTTGTGCGTTTCAAAGATCTTCCCTCTGGAGTTAGAGCTAATTTAGCTCGGCAAGGCGTAGGTCGTGATACCGTTTTTACTCTAGATAATAGAAGGCTTTATGCGGCTAGGCTAGCTAGAGTAAATGTCAGGGCAAGGTGGGCAACATCTAGTGACTTATCTGGCATTAACTTAGCCCGAAGATTTTCTACGACTACTGGCGGACGCCTCCCAAAAATAAGGTAATAGTATGAGTGATCAGATAGAAACAATTTCTACACCTCTTGGAATAATTAATGGAAGAGATGCTATTTATTTGGATAAAGTAGAGGAATTATTTTCTCCACATTGTTTATCTTTTAGTGGTGAGTTTAATAGCGCTTTATGTTCTGATACAAATGATGAAGAGAATTTTATAAGTTATCAAATAATCTTTGAAGAGATCTTAATCTTTGACTGTCAGCATCTTGATTATTGTAAGTATGAAGTTGAATTATTATCCAACTTTGACAAGGTAAATTCTTCTTCTTGGATGAAAAGCTTCAATGTGCCCGCTGAATACATCCATTATAGATTTGCTACTTATGACTACCTTTATCAAATTATATCTAAAAGATACAAACTAATATTGGAAGAATCAGGGAAATAAGTGATGAATATAATTGAAAATTATTGAAGAGAAAGATGGTGATCTAGGTGACTTATCTGGTGTTCAGTTTGATTCTGATATCAGAGGAGGGTATGCCTACTTTTGGAGTTCTGGATTTATAGATTTTCAATTAGTTGACTATATAAAGGAAGTTGAGCTTGTTGAATATACAACTATAGAAGTTGGTGAAAAGTCATACCAAGAGATTTTTGGTACTCTTATTAGGCATTTAAAATAAGTATAACGGGGGCAGGATGTGCCATGTGTTAAACATGTTAAGTAATTGGCGAGGCTAAACTTTACCAATTGAGCAACTATTACTCACTGGCTACCGTTGATAGGTCTCCACGTGTTCTGGTGGGCAGTGGGTTAGTTTTTTAATCTACCGTTGGGCGTTATTAAATTAATATTGTGGCCTCTGCTAGGGCACCGCTCCTGCTAGGTTTTTAAATTGCTATCGTGGCTGCCTTTAGTCGCACTGCTCTCGGGCGTCCTGCCCTTCGCAGTACTGCTTCCGTGGATATCGTGCAGTTGATTCACATGAACGGGCGGGGGTACGATTATAATCTTGGACGGTTCTTGAGTGTTGACCCGATTATCCAGGCGCCGGGGAACAGCCAAAGCCTGAACCCGTACTCCTATATTATGAACAACCCGTTGAGTGGGACAGATCCGACGGGATACTGCTCTGCTAGTCGTTTACAATGCGCCTGCGATAACACGCCTTCGGTATGGGGGGAGTGCAGGCAATGGCCTAGGCGTATTAAGCAGCCTCAATAATAGGCCGCAAGTGAACCATCAAGCATTGTCTACGTTGAGTGGTGACGCCGTGATGGACGAGGTGTTAACAAACAAGTGGTTTCAGGACATCCCTGTTTTAGAGGGACTTATTACAGGGCTAGGTGATCAAGCGTCTTTATTTTTACCGAAGCAAGGCGGCCTTAACGTTAACCCTTTCACTCATGAATTACTCAGTGAGCTTAGGGTTCAAGATGCTAAGTTTTTCACGTTTACCGATATAGGATCGCTAGGGTTTGGTGCAGGGTTAAAATCATTACAGTCGTTTATTGTGAGTTTGTGTTTTGTTGAAGGAACACTGGTGCATACTCAAGATGGTCTCAAACCCATTGAAGATATTAATGTTGGTGACCTGGTAGCATCGAAAAACGATATCACAGGTGAAACTGACTGGAAGCGCGTTTCGCAGCTGTTTATCAATCACGACAAAACCGTTTTTGATGTGACAGTTACCACCGACGATGATCAGCAAGAAGTCCTTGGCGCTACTCACGAACATCCATTTTGGATTGAAGGCAAAGGCTGGGTTAAAGCAGGTGAACTTGTCGCGGGTGATCGTGTGCATTTACGTGATGGCCAGTTAGCCTCGATCAGCTCGATAAAAGCGAGGGAAGGACAACACACAACCTACAACTTTGAAGTTGAAGATTTTCATACGTATTTTGTAGGTGAGCAGGGGGTTTGGGTTCATAATACTTGTCTACCTAAAGGTGGTTTTAAGAGTATTGAAGAATTCTCCTCTTTCGGGGAAACATTAAACTCTGGTTTAGCAAAAATTGGGTTTAGTAATGTAAAAGCTCTGTTACAAGGCAGTGCTGTAACAGGAAAAAGCTTTCGAACAGGGAAAGCTTTTGACTCGGGTCGTGTTAGTGATTTTGATATCGCACTAGCAGGCAAAGATATTCTTGCCAAAGCTAAATCATCAGGTATTAAGTTAAGGTCAGGAGGAACTAGAACTGGCCCTCTATCACCATCCCAAGTTAAAAAACTTGGCCTTAGTCCATTACAGTCTACTCTTTCAAACTCCGCTGGTCGTCCAGTTAACTTTATGATTTTTGGTGATAGAACGTCAGCTGCTGCTAAAGCACCAAGTATAGGATTCTAGATTATGACATCTAATGTTTATGATATGTATGGCTTTAAATTTGATGATATCAACACTGCTAAATCTTTTATAGACGAAGCTTTAAATATAGAAATGGTGGCTCATGAAAGTGGGTATCATTGTGGTGACTATTTTAGGTTCGGAGACGTTGGTAAAGAGCATTTCATTCTACAGAGAAATTTTGATGATTTTGAACAAGAATGGACAGAAGAAAGCTATTCTAAATATCCGCTATTATTTTATGTAAATGAGACAAAACGTAATGAATCCATATCTAAATTACTGTTGTTAAATGAAAGAGTATCTTTGTTAAAGCATGAGATTATCGATTAAGCTAATTATTTAGTAACATAACGGGGGCATGACATGCCATGAGCTAAACATGTTAAGTGGCGTTGGCAAGCTTGAACTTTCGTCACTGCGTTCCTCTAGGCAGTGTTGCGCTTCGCTGCACACTGCTTGCTGATCGTTGTTAAGCTAGTCTGTTGTTATTAAATTTGTGGATTCTGGGCTAGGGGTTAAAGCTGTGGCCTCTGATATCTCCGTATTCTCTAGCGCGTGGTGATGTTCAATGGACATCGTGCAGCTGATTCATATGAATGGGCGGGGGTACGATTACAACGTGGGCAGGTTCCTCTCCGTTGATCCGATCATCCAGGCGCCGGGGAACAGCCAAAGCCTGAACCCGTACTCCTATATTATGAACAACCCGTTGAGTGGGACAGATCCGACGGGATACTGCTCTGCTAGTCGTTTACAAGGCGCCTGCGATAACACGCCTTCGGTATGGGGCGGGAGTGCAGGTAATGGCTTAGGCGCATTAAGCAGCCTCAATAATAGGCCACAAGTGAACCATCAAGCATTGTCTATGTTGAGTGGTGATGCCGTGATGGACGAGGTGTTAACAAATACGGGCGATGTGGGGAAACTGGCGGATCGGGGGAATGTGGATTGCCCCAACTGCCACGGAGGTGATTTTGTTGCCCCAGAATTTGTGACGCCGGAACTAAGAGCCGCAACGACACAGTTTTATCAGAATTTAGGTGAGGATACAGTATTTTTACTCTTGGCTTCTCCCTATCATTTGATAACCGGGGAGTACTTCTTTATAGGGGAGGATGCGTCACGATTATTTGGTACGCTAGGGGCCTTGCCGCTTGCAGGGTTTGCGGCTAAAAATGTGGGGCGTGTTGGTAGGTCAGTGAGCCTTTCAAATAAAGTTGAATCATTTTCTACAAGCGCCGCATTTAGTGGAAATCTTTATCCAGATGAAAAAATTATACAGCTTGTTCAGTATTTAGATAAACGAGGTGTTTCTGTAATGGAAACTAGAGGAAACCCGAGTTTTACTGGTAATTGGAATGGTACGGGGGTTATGAGATTGCCTGAAACTCCTACTGAATTGCAAGTGAAACATGAATTGTCACATTTTTTAGATTTTAGAAATCACATCAAACAAGCCTCTAGTGTCAGAGAAGGTGTCCAGAACTTTGTAGACATGGGTAGATTAGGACGAGAACAGGCAGTTCTTGATCGTTTGATGAATAACAGGGTTTGGAATCGGTTAAATGATGCGGAGCGTTCATTCTCCATAAATTATGTTGAGCGTTTAAAGGTGGAAGCTGGGCAATGACTGAATTAGATATTATTAATCTAGCTAAAGAATTCTTAACTAGCCGAAGTATAGGGTTTGTATCTCCAAGTACTATAGGCCGAGAGTATAAGGGAAAAGTGGAAGTTATTTTTCCTGTTCCAGAAACACTTGATCCCAATGTTGCGGTTGTCGATCCACCTGATGTTCGAGTGTTGGTGAATCTAGAAAATCAAACAGTGGAACTTATAGATCAAATGTGAACAAAAGAATAGCGAGGGCAGGAGGTGCCATGTGCTCAACATGTTAAGTGACACTAGCTAGGTTGAGCTTCCATAGGTGCGTTGCGCTCCCTTTGTTTTTTACGCCGTTTGCTGATAGCTCTTATATTCATCAACGTGGCGTGTTATTGCTTTTGCCTAGAGCCCAAACCTAGATTGTTTGTTGCTTTATAAATATCGTCGGGCGTTTTCAAATTAATATAATGGCCTCTGGTAGAGCACTGCTCCTGCGTGTCCTTGCGCTCGCGGTACTCGTTCATCCATGGATATCGTGCAGTTGATTCATATGAATGGGCAGGGGTACGATTATAATCTTGGACGGTTCTTGAGTGTTGACCCGATCATCCAGGCGCCGGGGAACAGCCAAAGCCTGAACCCGTACTCCTATATTATGAACAACCCGTTGAGTGGGACAGATCCGACGGGATACTGCTCTGCTAGTCGTTTACAAGGCGCCTGCGATAACACGCCTTCGGTATGGGGCGGGAGTGCAGGCAATGGCTTGGGCGCATTAAGCAGCCTCAATAATAGGCCACAAGTGAACCATCAAGCATTGTCTACGTTTAGCGGTGATGCCGTGATGGACGAGGTGTTAACAAACACGGGCGATGTGGGGAAACTGGCGGATCGGGGGAATGTGGAAGCTAGTTGGCTGAAAGAAACCTCTGAGAGTTTAGGGAGCGGAGGTATTGTTGTTCTTGGGCAGTTAGCTTCTAATGGAGATGTTGGTGCGTCGGAAATATTAAAAGCTGCAAAAACAGAAGCCAAGTTTAAGATTATGATTGAAAGTGCAGAGAGAAAAGGTTGGGATATTGCTGCAGCTGTTACAGAACACTTTTTAAACGGAGGAGGTGAGGCGTTTGAAATAGATTCTGATTGGCTAAAGAAACAACCTGGCGTTCGATCCGCCCTGGATCGAAATATAGAGCGTTTCTACAATCAACTCGGTGATTCAATTAAAAACCTCAGGAACGGGGAAAGTGTAACCATTTCAGATTACTGGGATGCTTTAGTTGAAGGCTCCGCAGGCTCAGAATTATTTTTTGCAAGTGGAGACTCCACTCTTACTTCAGCGGGGAATTTCGAAATAAGCAAGACTAAAACCGGTGAAACGTCAGTTAATGGTGTAATCAGGCATATATGGAAAGATAGATATGATTGGCATAGTGGGGTTGTAACAAAGATACCTTATCTAGGTCGATTTAATGATGGTGATGCAAATATTTTAATTAAAACGGGTAGAGCACATGAGTTTGATATGTTTTCTAATTGGTCTGAAATCTGGAAGGAATAATAATGAATAAATTCATCTTTTTGATTATTTTATGCTTATCTACTAGTTGTTCTTTTGTGATAGCAAAGCCTAAAGAATCTATGTGTCCCTATAGGCCTGCTAAATTTATCGAAAGTAATAATTGGGGTCAATTTGCGATTGGATCTGAAAAGATTAGTGAAGAACATAAACGAGGAGTCATACAGGTTTTCAATTATTATGGCAAAAGTGTGAATGAACGTAATGGCAAACTGTATATTCCATGTGAGATTTTTGGGGATTTAGAACTATTAGTTAATTACACTAAGAAATCCGTAGACAGCAATTGGCTATATAACAGTAAAAAATAAAAATCACGGGGTCAGGACGTGCCATGTGCTAAACATGTTAAGTAGAACTGACGAGCTTGAAGCTCCATCACTGCGTTCCACCTGGCAGTGTTGCGCTTAGCTGCACACCGATTAGGAGAAGTAGCCGCACCGCTGTTTATCATGCCGCCTGTTGATAGTTTCTCTATTCATCAAGGTGGCGCTAATGTCATTTTTTCACTCATGAATTACTCAGTGAGCTTAGGGTTCAAGATGCTAAGTTCTTCACGTTTACCGATATAGGATCGCTAGGGTTTGGTGCAGGGTTAAAATCATTACAGTCGTTTATTGTGAGCTTGTGTTTTGTTGAAGGAACACTGGTACATACTCAAGATGGCCTCAAACCCATCGAAGACATTAACGTTGGTGATCTGGTAGTATCGAAAAACGATATCACAGGCGAAAACGACTGGAAGCGCGTTTCACAGCTGTTTATCAATTACGGCAAAACCGTTTTTGATGTGACAGTTACCACCGACGATGGTCAGCAAGAAGTCCTTGGTGCTACTCACGAACATCCATTTTGGGCTGAAGGCAAAGGCTGGGTTAAAGCAGGTGAACTTGTCGCGGGTGATCGTGTGCATTTACGTGATGGCCAATTAGCGTCGATCAGCTCGGTAAAAACGAGGGAAGGACAACACACGACCTACAACTTTGAAGTTGAAGATTTTCATACGTATTTTGTAGGTGAGCGGGGAGTTTGGGTTCATAATGCGTGTGTGGATGACGTTGGTGAGTTTTTATATCGTGGTGTTCATTCAAAACATCCCGCCTTAGGTTCTGCCAAAAAAGGCGATGTTGTACCAGGAAATATAAATGGTAATGCAACTGCTGATATGCATAATGCTGGTGGACATGCAGCAAATAGTCCTTTTACTTCCTGGACGCGTGATCCAGATATTGCTGTTAGACATGCAAATAAACATGGAAGTGGTGGTGTAGTTCTGCGCGTTCCTCAGGGTGCGCCTCCAAGCGGTGCAAAATGGAACTGGGAATGGTCTCCAGATATTTGGGGGGAGCAAGAAGTGTTGATGCGAGGTGTCCGTTCTGGTGTGGAGGTTTTAAAATAATGCAAAATGTACTTTCAACGATATTAAGTTCTCTTAATTCGTCATCTAATTGGCAATCCGAACTCCGTGAGTTTCTTGAGAGTAACGGTACTAATTTACTAAGTGATGAAGCTGGTAGTTATCTGGTTTCTAGTTTGCTCGCTGATCTAAAAATTCGGCGGGACAGTGCAAGAAACTCAGGGATCAATGTTATTGGTATTAATGAATTAATCTCGTCATTAGATGGTTATGTCGGGAGTGAATTGATTAGAAATTATATTTTCAAAAATAGCGAACAGACAGGGATAGTATATTTAGATGAAAATAAAATTGTTGGGGCTATTTTAGTTTCTTCCGTTTAGGAAAATAAAAGGGTCAGGACGTGCCATGAGCTAAACATGTTAAGTGGCGTTGGCTTGGTTGAGCCTCCGTCACTACGTTCCTGCGGGCAGTGTTGCGCTTCGCTGCACACTGCTTAGGAGAAGTTGCAGCACTGTTGCTTGTCACGCTGCTTGCTAATCGTTGTTAAGCTAGTCTGTTGTTATTGAATTTGTGGGTTCTGGGCTAGGGGTTAAAGCTGGGGCCTCTTGATATCTCCGTATTCTCTAGCGCGTGATGATGTTCAATGGACATCGTGCAGATGATTCATATGAATGGGCGGGGGTACGATTACAACCTGGGCAGGTTCCTCTCCGTTGACCCGATCATCCAGGCGTCGGGGAACAGCCAAAGCCTGAACCCGTACTCCTATATTATGAACAACCCGTTGAGTGGGACAGATCCGACGGGATACTGCTCTGCTAGTCGTTTACAAGGCGCCTGCGATAACACGCCTTCGGTATGGGGCGGGAGTGCAGGCAATGGCTTAGGCGCATTAAGCAGCCTCAATAATAGGCCACAAGTGAACCATCAAGCATTGTCTGCGTTGAGTGGTGACGCGGTGATGGACGAGGTGTTAACAAACACGGGCGATGTGGGGAAACTGGCGGATCGGGGGAATGTGGATTGCCCCAACTGCCACGGAGGTGATTTTGTTGCCCCAGAATTTGTGACGCCGGAACTAAGAGCCGCAACGACACAGTTTTATCAGAATTTAGGTGAGGATACAGTATTTTTACTCTTGGCTTCTCCCTATCATTTGATAACCGGGGAGTACTTCTTTACAGGGGAGGATGCGTCACGATTATTTGGTACGCTAGGGGCCTTGCCGCTTGCAGGGTTTGCGGCTAAAAATGTGGGGCGTGTTGGTAGGTCATTAAAGTTTTCAGACGGTATGCCAGCACATATTGGAGCCGGTAGAAAAAAATGGAGAATCTTTATTTAATCCCGGAGGAGGAAAAAGGAACTGAGTTGGCGGTGTTTGTGCTTTTTTGAATACTATCGAAACCGTTAAGTTACATACAGCAAGTCTTGATGTTGCTGAAAATTGCAGAGCAAACAGGAGCTAGAATAGCTAGCAAAAGGCAAGCTCAATTTTCAACTCTGAATACAGGAAAAGATCGTCAATTTTTGTTGTTTTTGATGGCCCTGATTTTAATAATTCTGGGCACGTTGCTGCTGGTATTGTCAATAAAGGTAATAAGGTTATCTTTGATCCTCAATCAGGAACTACTTTTAAAAATCTATCAGATTTTAGTAGTTCCAAAAGCGGATCATTTACAGCGTTTCCACTTCTTTTAAAATCACAGCAGTAAGGTAAATATTTTATGAAAGAGCCGATGACAGCCATTTTAGAGCAACTAAAATTAAGAGGTAAGATTGATCACGATCAATTAAGTGAGAACTTTGTATATATAGGCCCTTCTAAAATGCTAACAACTGATGTTTGGAAAGAGTTAAGTAAAGATTCTGAAGAGATGCATTTAAATATACTTATGGCTGTTTGCGAAAAGGCATCAGGAGCTATACTCTTTGAGTTTCAAGATGAAATGACAATGCTAACTTGCCGTATGTCTTGGTTCTTAAAGTTTGATGAATCCGGATTACTTTTAGAGTTAGTTGAAACTAAGGAAGCTGTAGAAACAGTGAGATAGAGGAGAAGGAGTCACCTATTAGGCTTTGAGTCAATAAAAAACAAAAAAGAATAACAGCAAAATGATGGTGGCTGGATGTGCTAAACATGTTAATAAGAAGTAACTTTATTTCTACAACTCGCGATGAAAGTAAATTTTGTGCCGGCTTGCCCTTGAATTAGGTGTCGAAAAAGTGTCGAAATCAATGCCCAGAATAGGCCAAGATGGTATGGCGGTGAGGAAGGGATGATTCTGCGCACGTCCGTGTGCGCAGCCCTTTGGGCGCTTGCGCGAATCACATTGCTCCGGGCAATTTGTCGAACGGGTATGTGTCGGAGTCGCTCGTCAATCGATATCCATAAAAAAAGCCCGCCCTTGTCAGGGCGAGCTTTTTTTATGGATATGGCGGAGAGCTTTAGCAAAAGTTCGAACCAATTATTCGAGACTTTAGAGGAATGGAACACCTACCTGGAGGCCGAAGTACCGGAGGTTTATCAACCAGATGATCCGGCACCTTAGATCGTAATCACAAGGTGCAATTGGTCTTTAAATGAACAGTTATACCTTATGTTTCCCAATTTTAGCTTTACGTCACTTTATACTTAATCTCCTTATCATTTATGCAAAAGGTAGTGCGATGTCACAATCGAAAGAGAAACAGACATCCTATAATTTAAGCTCTTGGCTAAATGATTCAGAATATGATCTTTTGATAAGATGCGTTAATGACCTATGACGTGTTATATCCCAAAGCAGATTTGACATGAATTGAGCGGAGAAGAACCATACATATCTCGCCATCTTATTTGTTTCGACCAGGAGCAATTTGATAACTCTCAAATATGCTCTTCGCTCACTATCAGTACCATTTACTCGGCCTACTACACACTGGACTGTTCTTTTAGCAAATAAATATAGTTTTTATATAAGCACACTGTTTCGCTTGTTATCAATCACTGCCTGAGTTCCTCTTGCTGTAACATCAGCATCAAATACCCCTCGTTCTGTATTGACCATTTTTGACCACTGTGGGTAGATATAAGCAGGCTGGCTCACTTTATCCAAGGCTTCAAGGTCAGTGGCGTCTAACTGAATATCAACGGACTCCAGATTCTCACTCAATTGGGGAATATCTGAAGCACCTGTCAATACGGCACTGATACCACTCTGATGCAATAACCAGGCGGTAGAAATCTGGGCTGCGGTTGCATCATATTTCTTGGCAATCACTTTGACCACATCCAGTATGTCATAGGCATAACGGCTATCAACCGGCGGCATTGGGAAAGCTTTTCTACGATTTGCTTTTTCTGATGCAGCCAAAAATCCACCAGCAAGAGGGCTCCAGACTAGAATTCCTAAGCCTAAATCTTTACATGCTGGAAGTATTTCATATTCTAGATCACGGCCTACTAACGAATAATAATTCTGGCTTGAAATGAATTTTTCAAAACGAAAACACTCACAAATTCCATGTGCTCTTGCAATTTGCCAGCCTGCATAATTTGATAGACCGATATAGCGGACTTTACCGGAGTGCACGAGGTCATGCATTGTACTTAGTGTCTCATCTATCGGAGTGAAGCGATCAAAAGCATGAAGCTGATAAAGATCAATATAATCAGTATCAAGTCTTTTTAAGCTTTTCTCAACCTCAAGCATTATACCTTTTCTACTTGCCCCGAACGCCTCATGTGGTTGTACATTGTTAGTAAAATAAACCTTGGTAGCGATAATATTTGTATCGCGTTTACCTTTCAATGCTTTACCAAGCATTTCTTCTGATACCCCATCTGTATAGATATTTGCCGTATCAAAAAAATTAATGCCTGCATCAATAGCCATATCAACCATGTTTTTTGCGTCCATTTCTGACTTTACATCACCACCAAAAGTCATCACACCAAAACATAAACGAGACACATAAAGTCCTGAATTACCGAGATTAGTATAGTGCATAAGTAATCGCCTTTTTACGAATTGTCATCAAATCATAATGTCTTATACTCAATCGGCTACTCACGAAGCTTGGACTATCTCACCATTAACTGGACTATATAGAACAGAACGGAATTCAATAAATTGGATCACTACTTAGTCTCCAAATAGCAATCAATATTTTTTGTACCCGTAAGCCTTAAACCCATAAAACTATATACAAGCAAACCGAACAACATACCCAACAATGCATGAGTAGGAGTGGGTAGAAATGTTGATACTGTTGTTATACCAATAGGAACAACACTATTAAGAATTAAATTCATACGGAATGTCGGCAGCGCCTCAAAAAATACTGTATGAAGCCCAAGGTAAAACAGCACCATACCTATGATTGATAACAAACGAAAATCATGCATCCCAAGATCGCTGAGTATCGCATGGCGAATCAGATTAGCGAGAATGACTAAGCCCATTGCTAACAATAAGTGCGAATAAATTAATAAAAAGCCATGCTTTAAGGATTTAAGTCGTTCAAGTACATCGAAGTTGTCAAAGTAAATCCACCATATTGTACCAATAATCAGAAAGCCTGACGCTGAAGCGATTGTATTTTCTAGGTTCCATGATGTTCCCTGGAGACTGTTGACTAAACTAATTACCGATTCGCCAAGTAAAATAATGGTGAGTAGTCCGATCCGTTCAACTAAATGCTCGCGGTGAATGGGGTCAGTATCAACGAGCTTTGTTCCAATAGCCGAGCTAATCACCATTTCAAAAACAATGCCACCGATTAACAGGACGTATCTATAAGGCTCTTCGGCAAAAAGCGATGTACCGGAAATAACTGCTCCAGCTATGGTTCTCCAGCCAATTACAATGGCAAACTTACTGCTGTCATCGAGCTTGTTCTCGGATGAAAAATATAAAATCGCCAATATAATTCGGATGCCTGTATAGAAAATAATAAACCTGTCGTAGTGATCAAACAGAGCCTCACCCAAAAAAGCAGACATGGTTACAAGTAGGAACATAATAAGTAGGCTGATCATCCTGTGTTGCCTGCTATCAGTATCAAAGCGATTGGCATAGAGAGTATGGGTTGCCCATATCCACCAGACCGGAATAAATTCTACGGGGAAAAGCCAGAACTGTTTGAACTCAATGTGACCATCATGTGTATGCGCAAGATTATGGGTCACAATTCCGATGCTGGCGACAAACACTAAATCGAAAAACAGCTCCAGCCAAGTAGCGTGACGATTTTCTACATGATATTGGAGAGGCGAAGTTTTCATGGGCAATGTGTATTGATCACATTGCCATGATCTCCTTTGAAGTTAACCATGCCTTTATTAACCACCATGTCATACCTCATTGTTGGAACGATTGCCATGCTCTATCACGGCTGCCATATATTGGGTATTGGAAAGTCCTCGTTCTAGCCCAATGACTTGTCCGGTCACCAGTGGCGAGTCATTCGCCATCAGATTAACCACTTCTTCCGCTACCAGATCAGCGCCATCCACATAATCAGGAACACCTTCCACACCGAATTGGGCTAATGCATCCCGCAGCCCCTTAGTATCTACCATGCCTAAGCAAGCAGTATTGACACGAATGCCCTCGGGTAATAATTCCGTTGCTGCGAGTTTTGCAATACCGATAAGCCCATGCTTTGAAGATGAATAAGCAAAGGTGCCAGGTGTAGCTTTAATACTGGTGCCAGAACCAATGACCAGGATATGTCCTTTGATATTATGATCTTTCATACCCTGTGCTGCGTGTTTAATACCAAGGAAACTCCCGAAGTAGTTCACATCCGCAGTCCTGCGCATTTCTTCCAGCGAGCAAGATAAAATATCCTTACCACGGGCGGCATCTATAGCGGCATTAATCGCCACCATATGTAATCCCCCCCATTCGTTAAATACCCACTCCACCGCAGCGGCATTATCATTCTCTTGGGTAACATCAATAGACATTCCATGAGCAACGCCGCCTTGCTGGTGAATGCTATCTGCCACTTTTTGGGCTGCATTGCCATCAATATCTGTACAGAGAACTTTTGCTCCGCATGCAGCTAAGCGGCGGCATACCGCTTCCCCTACACCAGCACCACCACCTGTTACCCAAGCAACTTTATTATTGAGTTTTACTTGCATCGCTATTTACCTCCTAGTGCCGTTTTCAGCAGCAGATCACGAGTACGGATAAATTCTTTGGTTATACCTGCTTTCTGATTCACACCTTCAAAACCATGTACACCACCAGGATAAACGTGCAATGCTGTGGGAATACCAGCAGCAGAGAGCCGCGCTGCGTAGGCAATATCTTCCTGCGCAAATAAGTCAATATCACCAACTAATATTGAGGCAGGTGGCAGATTCCGTAAATCGTGATGATGGGGAGCTGAGGCGTACTTGGGAGGATCAATAGTTACAGGATCATCGCCCAGGTATGATTTCCATCCAAAATAATTGTTATCTCGACTCCAAATATAGGTGTCATCAACATCTGCTGCTGCTTTTGATTGGTTTTTACAATCCAGCATTGGATAGCAAAGTAATTGATGAGAAATCTTGATCTTGCCTTCATCACACGTTTTCTGTGCGAGAGCGGCAGCTAAACCACCACCAGCACTACCACCACCTAAAACGATGCGCTCAGGGTCAATCTGCAATGCATCGGCGTTATTAAAAATATGCTCCAACACAACAGAACAATCTTCTAGCGGTACTGGAAATGGATAGTCTGGGGCAAGCCTGTACTCAACTGATACTGCGACACAATTAAACTCATTTACCCAGGCTTTTAGCATGGCTTCGTCTTGTTCAGCCACCCCAACTACCAAGCCACCACCATGTATCCAATAAACTACAGGCAATGGCTTTGTTTGGTTTTCAGGCCGATAAATAAATAATGGAATATCATGCGAGCCATCAGGCCAAGGGGCGGTGTGGGATTCTTTTATTACGTGCTTAATGGCCATACCAGCCTCTATAGATTGATCTCGCGCTGCGCTGAAACCTATTCTTATATCGTCCAGATTTGCAGAAAAATCTAAAGGAAACCCCATTTGTTCTGTCATTAAATCAATCGACTTAGTGAATTCTAGAGGTAACCGATCTTTTATTTTTTTTACAAGCATGATGCAAATTCCTGTTTAGTACTTGCCAAAAAAAGCAGCTAAACGATCTACGGCTGGATTCACATATTTTTCTACATCATAGAGATCAACATGTGACGCCCCAGGCACTTCAAATAATTCTCTAGGCTCACTGCATTTTTCATAGAATCCAACGGTGAGAGGGCCGGTATCGGCTAACGCTTTTTCGCCATAAATACCAAGATAAGGGGTATAGAGATATTGCGCCCAAGTCGTTGCATCCGTTAGGGCATTAGTTTCTGCGATATTGGGAAGGCTGCGGTTGCTGTATCTTGGGTAGGTTTCGACTCCGGCACGAGCCGTCATGTAGTAGTCAAAACCTTCACGCCTTGCGCCTTCAGGTAGCTCTTCGCGTTTCACGCCCTCATACCCCAACTGATCCACATAGGTAGGTTCACCGGTTTCATATTGCTCTTGACGGGCGTCATTGGCTGCGCTGAACATTACAACAGCTGTATCACGATCCGCACCAGCAAGGAAGGTTGAACGGTTGTCTAGCATACCGCACACGGTAGCCACCGCTTTCATGCGCTTGTCCGTTACCGCAGCCAATGCCATATAACCGCCACCGGCACAGGCTCCAATACCATAGAATTTTTCTCGGTCTACAAAGGGTAAAGTGCGTAAGTAGCTAATGGCGTTATGCACGTCTTCAATTTTAATAAAGGCATTTTCGTAGTTACGAATCTCACCTTCGCTTTCACCATAACCTGTATGATCAAAAGCCAACATGACAAATCCTTTTTCTGCCATTTTCCGACCATATAATGCGCCCATTTGTTCTTTCACCTGATTAAATGGTGGTGTAAAAACAATCGTTGGATATTGCTTGGAGGCATCAAAGCCTTCAGGTGTATATAAATTACCGGACAGTATATTGTTGCCGCTTTTAAACGTGATGGCATTTTTGCCGGAAGAAATGGAAGTCATACTGGTGTCCTCATGGTTTTTGTCATTCAATAACCACGTTATAAAATAGGTGCAATAACTACACTAGGACTATTTCACCGACAATAAGACTATATGGAATGAGGCTTTCAGAAGCCCAGAGAATGGGCTATTGGTGACGAAAGTTTTTTGGGGAAACCCCGAACCGGGCTTTAAACTGTCTATTAAAATAAGATAAATCATTAAAGCCAACATTGTAGGCAATGACACTGATGGTCATATGCTGGTATTCGGGAAGGCGTAATAATGCTGCTACACGGGATATGCGCCGCTGAGTAATGTACTTGGAGGTCGTTGTCGCTTCATCAGCAAACAGGCTATCGAGATAACGGCGGGTAACTTTAAATTGTTCGGAAATAGCCACAGGAGTTAACCATTCTTCACAGAGATGACCTTCAATATAAGCTTTAACTTCTTCTCGTAATTGTTTGCGCTTAATACCGGTAAAAGTCAATTGCTCTGGAAACAACGTATTACCAATATGATCTAGCATCATATCCGCAGCGAGGTCTAACACGCGATAGGCGTAGCTACCATCTACCCGTTGACCACTTTCGCATAGGGTAGATACCATATTGTCCGCAAACCTTGCCTTATCGCTATCGAATGAGATTGGAGTACGATGTAGTAATTTAGATTGGATGCCTCGCCTAAGAGATAATACTTTTTCACGTTTTACCGTCAATACCATTTGGTCAACTGATTCACCCACTTGCATGTGATAAGAGTGAGTGGGATCAATAATACAAGCACTACCTTCTGCAATTTTTATATCATACCCTTTGTGGCTAACATTTACTTCGCCTTTGCGTTGTAACAGTATAAGTAAATGATCCTCAGGAGCATCATTGGCGAAGCGCTGTGATAAAGCAACATCAATAGGTGAGCCTTTTACAGGCTGGCTGATAATTCGGGATAGGCCATGATCATTGACATTCAATTGCTGAAAGCTCGCATCAAAATAACGCGCTTTATCTGAAGTGCATTCAACACCAATAAGAGTTTCACTAAGAAACTGGTTCCAAGCAGGAATGGAAAGTTCAGGATCAAAATTATTAGTTGTAAAATTTTTCCACATACATCCTCATTCAAACTGTTCATATAGCAACAACACTGACAAGCAGCCTACAATAACTATTCCAAGCTAACAATACTATAACTCTACATCTCTTTATCGTTATTCATTGTTAATAGCACTACGTATATGTATCAAGCAAAAAACTGTAGCTAACGACTATCCTTAAACAAGAGTAGGCTGTCAATGGTTTCGTTTCGAGCGAAAATAATATAGTTAATTTACTCATTCGTATGGAAGTCATGGCGTAGGATTGTCTCCATAATTAACAGGGTCAATATATCCCAAAAAGTATCTACGAAGCCATGCTCACTGACAAAGATTATAAAAACTGATTTCTTATTACTTTGAATGATCGTAGTGCCATTTTAATGAATATTTCTTGTGATAGTTTAGTTACCAAAACAGAGCTTAAACATGAAGATAAAACCATTCGTGATGGTATTGCACTAGCGTGATGTAAACCTGGAGCTTAGTAAGTAAGGAGAAATAAAAAGATGAAAAGACGAAGCACAAGAACCACAAAAAAGCCCGTAAAGGTCGCGATAGTAAAGGCCGGTTTTTAAAAGGTTTTTACCAACCCTGTACTAAAGGGGCAAGAATACGTAAAGCTGTTAAAAAGACGAATCGCTAGCTATGCTATTCGTCTCTATTAAATACAATATATATTTTAAATTACTTAGCATTTTTACTTGGTTTTATGGAGGCAGGTATATAGGGCTTCTTTTTAATTGGTAAGTCTTTCAATAAGTCCTTGGCTCTTTGCTCTGCTTCTTTAATGTTTTTTGCTTCTCGATTGCTACTTGTTTTCATTTTCTTCGCTCTCACTAGGCTCAAAAAGATTATCAGGGCTGCCAATCGTAGTTGGTTCGTCCGGCATATATATGGGATTATTTTTTAAAATTTCCTTGGCTTTTTCTTCAATAGTTTTGGACTTATCTTCTTTTTTGTCATCTTTTTTCATGTTAGATCCTTAACTAAATAGTGCTTTTTTACATTATGGCTAACGTAGCGATAACCAAAAGATGAATAATAGTTAACTAATTTACTATCTATCGGATCAATAAGCCGGATTTCGCTAGCTCCTATTATCGAGGCATATAATTCACCAGCAGAGAGTATTATAGGAATAATACGGCCTTTCAACGGGTTTTCAGATGGATTTGCCTCAGCAAAGTCTAGTCTCAAGTGGCCGCCCATATATGATGGCCTGCCTAAGCAAAGGCTTGCTAGTTTACTACCATACCATGTAGCCATTTCGAAACGTTTAGGATGTCTGAAACTATACTCATCATAGCCGCCGCCTTCCCAGTCCCAGTTCACTCTACGCGATGGATCGGACGCCCATACTTTTGATTCTACAAGAGCTTTCGCTGATATACGTTCTAATTTAATTAGTTTTTTATCGGCGTATGGTAAAGAAGCAAGTATTTTATCTCTTGTTAGTTTTCGAAATTATTCATAACGCTCTTCAGCGTCCCTATGAGTTGCGCGCACATATCCCCCTAAGAAAGATTATAAATTGCCCAGAATCATTATACTGAGAATCAAAATGAAGGGTGTTATGTAACGCGTATTTATGCGGTTTTTGGTGCCGATTTGCTCTTGAATTAGGTGTCGAAAAGGTGTCGAAATCAATGTCCAGAATAGGCCAATAAAGGCCAAGTTGAAAAAAATTAAGTTGCTGTAAGTGGTTGATTTTGCTAATAAAGGCCAGAATAGGCCAAGATGATATGGCGGTGAGGGAGGGATTCGAACCCTCGAAGCCTTTCGACTTACACACTTTCCAGGCGTGCTCCTTCGGCCACTCGGACACCTCACCAGAGGGCGTGCATCATACTGATAGGTCGTCGAAAAAACAAGGGGCAGGGTAGCCCCAGTTGTTGGTATAAATCAATTTTGTGTTGCAGGCCTTACCGTTGTATTTCCTGTTTTTGTAGTGCCTGTTTTTAACTTGCCCAGGCCAGGGTCTTTTTCCTGCGTTCTAAGTAGATGAATTCTTTTTTGTTGGTAGATGGGTGTTTTAAGTGCCTAAAATGGTGGTGATTTTCCGTAGAGCCCATATATTCCCAGCAAGCACCCATATGCAAACAAATCGGGTCGTTGTTGTTTATGGCGTCTTGTGCAAGTTGCTGCCACATGTCACACCATTCAATATGATTAGCTTCTATAAATTCCACGCGTTTTACCCCGTGAGTTTATTTTCAATAGGTTAGTGTAGACTCGTTAAGTAGTATGTCAAATATTCCGTGTAAATTGTTGATTTATTTCTCTTTTTTTGTTTTTTGAGTGTATGGTGCGCCACTTTTTTATATTTTTGTCTATGTGGCCTCATCAATACCTTTATTTCGGCGCTGCCCAATGTTTTATCGTTGTTCCTATGAGCGGTTTTCTTAAATTCGCCCTTTACTTGCCATCTGTTACTTGTCCGTTGGCTTATCTCTTCGTCAGTGGAGAAAGTAAGCGCGCTGCGGTACAATCCGCGCCGAATTTTTAGTGCTCTAGTACGGGTAATATCTCTATACTTAGTGGTTTATTCTGCGTTTTTGATCGCTGTGATTATTAGTACAGGAGTTCCCGCTTTAATACTGAGCAATGTGTCTATTTTTTAGTAGATGATGACCTTTAAAGAGACGATGTCTATGGAAATTAACCCCTTGATGAACAAGCTTGATGAACTCATGGCGCGTACTGACGTGCTTAGGGGGTATCTTTGAATATGTTGAGAAGAAAGAGCGTCTAGCGGAAGTTGAATTAGAACTGGCTGAGCCAGATGTTTGGAATGATCCTGAGCGCGCGCAAACCTTAGGCCGTGAGCGTTCCTCTTTAGAAGATGTGGTGGAGACTATTGAAAGTCTCGATAGCGGTGTTAGTGACTGTCGTGAGTTGATTGAACTTGCCGTGGAAGAAAACGACGAAGATAGTGTTAATGATGTCACTGCTGAAATTGAAAATCTCGATAAGCTCCTTGCTAAATTAGAATTTCGTCGTATGTTTTCTGGCGATATGGACCCCAATAATGCATTTTTGGATATTCAGTCTGGCTCTGGTGGTACGGAAGCACAGGACTGGGCGGAAATGGTGTTGCGTATGTATCTGCGCTGGGGAGAAGCCCACGGTTTTAAAACTACATTGGAAGAGGCCTCTGCCGGTGATGTGGCGGGTATTAAAAGTGCAACCATTCGTTTTGAAGGGGAGTATGCCTTTGGTTGGCTAAGGACTGAAACTGGCGTTCATCGCTTGGTACGTAAATCGCCTTTTGATTCAGGTAATCGCCGTCATACATCTTTCTGTTCGGTTTTTGTTTCACCCGAAATTGACGATAATATTGAGATCGATATTAACCCGGCAGATGTGCGTACTGATACTTATCGCGCTTCTGGGGCGGGCGGGCAACATGTTAACAAAACCGATTCGGCGGTGCGTTTAACCCATGAGCCTACTGGCGTAGTGGTGGAATGTCAGAGTCAACGCTCTCAGCATGCCAACCGTGATCAGGCGTGGAAAATGTTACGTGCAAGGCTCTACGAGCAAGAAATGCTGAAGCGTAATGCTGAAAAACAAGCCATGGAAGATTCGAAATCAGATATTGGTTGGGGCAGTCAAATTCGCTCCTATGTGCTCGATGACCAGCGTATTAAGGATTTGCGTACCAATGTGCAAACCAGCAATTGCCAAGCCGTACTTGATGGCAAGCTCGATGATTTTATAGAAGCCAGCTTAAAAGCTGGTCTTTAATAAGTTAATTAATAACACAGGCATTTAACTACAATTTGGGATAATGTGAATGAGTGAAGAAAATAATTCGACGCAACAAGATGAAAATAAATTAATCGCCGAGCGTCGCGCTAAGCTAAAGACGATTCGAGAAAACGGCGTCGCATTTCCCAACGATTTTCGGCCTGCAAATCATGCGCAAGTATTGCAAGATGGTTTTTCTGATCAAGCAAAAGAAGATTTAGCCGAACTTGAAATGGTGGTGAGTATCGCTGGCCGTGTGATTCGTAATCGTGGTGCCTTTATGGAAATTCAAGATGGGTCTGGCCGCATTCAGTTGTACGTTACTAAAGAGGCGCGCCCGTTTGCTAAGTCATTGGATTTGGGAGATATTGTCGGCGTCGAGGGTGTTTTGCATAAGTCAGGTAAGGGTGATTTGTATGTCAATATGGATCGCTACATATTGTTAACTAAAGCTTTGCGACCGTTGCCAGATAAACACCACGGCTTGGCCGATCAGGAGTTGCGTTATCGTCAACGCTATGTGGATTTAATTGCTAATCCTGATGTGCGCAACACGTTTCAGTTACGCTCTAATGTGATTTCATTTATTCGCAACTATCTCAATCAGCATAGTTTCTTAGAAGTGGAAACGCCCATGCTGCAAACCATTCCCGGTGGTGCAACGGCGCGTCCATTTAAAACCCATCACAATGCTTTAGATATTGATATGTATTTGCGTATCGCACCTGAATTGTATCTTAAAAGATTAGTCGTGGGCGGTTTTGAGCGTGTGTATGAAATTAATCGCAATTTCCGCAACGAGGGTTTGTCTACTCGCCACAATCCTGAATTTACCATGCTTGAATTTTATCAGGCTTATGCGGACTACCACGATTTAATGGATTTAACTGAAGATATGTTGCGTGAACTTTCGCGCGCAGTGTTGGGTTCAACAGAAGTAACTAATACAGTAAAAAATGCTGATGGCGAAGTGGAAGGTTCTACTACTTACGACTTTGGCCAACCTTTCCAACGCCTAAGTGTTTTTGATTCCATTTTAAAATACAACGATAACATCAGCGCAGAAGCTCTTGCAGATGAAAACAGCGCGCGTGCTATCGCGAAAGACTTACATATTCCCTTAAAAGATAGTTGGGGCTTGGGTAAGGTTCAAATTGAGATTTTTGAAAAAACTGTTGAGCACTTATTGGATCAACCAACTTTTATTACCGAATATCCCACAGAAGTATCGCCGCTAGCGAGACGCAGTGATAGCAATCCTTTTGTTACAGATCGTTTTGAATTTTTTGTTGGCGGGCGTGAAATTGCCAACGGCTTCTCGGAGCTCAATGACCCTGAAGATCAAGCTGAACGTTTTAAAGCTCAAGTGGCAGAAAAAGATGCCGGTGATGATGAAGCCATGCATTATGACGCCGATTATGTGCGTGCGTTGGAATATGGTTTGCCGCCAACAGCGGGTGAGGGTATCGGTATTGATCGTTTGGTGATGTTATTAACCGACTCTCCTTCAATTCGTGATGTCTTGTTATTTCCTCATATGCGACCTGAATAAATATAAAAAGGGCACAGTGTCTTGGCGAATAAAGTAGATCTCCATCATAGTTGGTTGGATGTTATCGGTGATGAATTTAATGCACCGTATATGAAAGCGTTAAAACAATTTTTGCTTGAAGAAAAACGTATGGGTAAAGTGATTTACCCCTCAGGCAAAGATATTTTTAATGCCCTTAACACCACGCCCTTTGATCAGGTGAAAGTGGTTATCTTAGGACAAGATCCTTATCACGGGCCAGGCCAAGCGCATGGCCTGTCTTTCTCGGTGCTACCTGGTGTGCGTTTTCCTCCGTCGTTGCAGAATATTTTTAAAGAAATTCAGCAAGAATTAAATATTCCGTTTCCTACACATGGCTGCCTACAGAGCTGGGCTCAGCAAGGGGTATTGTTGTTAAATGCCACCCTGACAGTGGAACAGGCTCGGGCGGGCTCTCATCAAGGGCGAGGTTGGGAACAATTTACTGATGCCATTGTTCATCAGTTAAATGATAAGAGTGATGGTGTCGTGTTTTTACTGTGGGGCAGCTATGCCCAGAAAAAAGGGAGTTTTATCGATACAACGCGTCATACCGTGTTTAAATCACCCCATCCTTCGCCTTTATCTGCGCACCGAGGCTTTTTAGGTAATGGTCATTTTGCAGCCACTAATGAGGTGCTGCGCTCTCAAGGTAAAACGGAAATAGACTGGTCTGTGCCAGACGTATAAATTCTGGTGAATGCAGTGATATTAATTTTCAGAGCCTATAAATAGGCTCTGAAGTGTTACCAGTAGAGAGGGTGTTATTGCAGCATGGCCATGGCGGCTTCCATCTCTTCGCTAAGATCTTCAGCTTCTGCCGATTCAATATCAGGATCTAAGCCTAAACGAACAAAGGCCAATACGTCATGGTGATCTATATGCTGTGTTTTGTCTGAGTCGGCATAGCTTTGCAGCATACCAACCGTGACTAAATCTGCGTAATCTGCCTTGGGTATATCGCGTGAGAAATCGAGATAATCTACAGGAATATTGCGTATCTCTTTAGGAAACTCCCAGGTGGTTAATATCTTGACGCCAATGGTGGGGTGAACTTGTTCAATAACACTATCGAGAGTCATACTGTCGTTCATTAAGGTATGGCTTTCTTCAGCAAAAGATAAGATGGGTAACACGCCGATTTGATGAACTAAACCGGCGAGAGCGGCTTGGTCGGGGCGAAGTTTTGTGTAGTGCTTGCATAACACATGGCAAATTCCTGCAATCTCGCTGGATTTTGACCATACTTCTCGCATACGTTGATCAATAATATCGGATGTGGCCTGGAACATTTGTTCCATAGCTAATCCTGTGGCTAAGTTGCTGGTGGTTTGCATACCCAAGCGAGACAGGGCCATATTTAAATCTTCAATTTCACGTGCGCCTCTAAACAGTGGGCTGTTGGCGACTTTTATTATTCGAGCGGTGAGAGCGGCATCGCTGCTGATAACTTCGTTGAGTTGCATAATACTGGCGTCCACATCCTCAGATACTTCACGCACTTTGAGGGCCATTTCAGGCATGGTGGGTAGAACTAACTTATCGGCATCGATAGCTGCAATAATCTGTCCTGCGACTTTTTCAGCGACCGAATTCATAGAGATGCTCCTGTATAAGCGAAAGACAAACGCCATAGCGCAGAGGCTACAGAGTTGTGCTGCGTTTATTCGCAGCTAACTTAACTTATAGCATATGGAAGCGCGGCCCATTGAATATTTACAAGAGAATTATTGATCATAATACAGGCGTTATCTTGACTGAGAACATCATCACATAACACGAGAATTTCATGATGTGATGGGCTGACACGGGCGCTATTGATGACTGTGCCACGTGCTTTGCCCAGAGCCTCAATGTTCACAGGGCTTTGATAAACCGCCGTGTTTGCTTCTGGTGAAACTGCTGTTTCTATAACAGCACGATACATATGTTTTTTTTGCTGGCCACGGTAATGTAGCCGCGCAATGATTTCTTGGCCGGTATAACATCCTTTTTTAAACGAGATGCCATCTATATACTGCAAGTTAATTTCTTGCGGAATTAACTTTTCTAGGGTCGCGGCCTCAACTTCTCCAATGCCTCTTTGAATGTTTTTTAATCGCCATAAATTGCTGTTCTGCTGTAATTCCAATGCGCCCAGCTGCTCAACTAATTGGCTTAGTTCGTTTGAAGGACACCAAAGTTCTATCTGATCATCGGCGTGATGCAACATAAAAATATTATTGTGCTCTACCACTTCTCCAGCTTTAGAGACCGGGAAAATATGAGTCGCTGTAGTAAGGGCTTGATCACCTACTAAGCCTAACAGCTGATAGCTTTCACTAACCTGTAATGTGGCTTTTGAGAACACGGCATATTTTTTTAATGCCTCCAACGCAAATTGGCTAATATCTGCTCGTACCCGCAGAGCGATTGTTTTCGTATTAAGGCGAGCTGCGACAAAATTTGAATTCATCCGTCCTTTGTGGCTGCAGTGGGCTCCTGGTATAAATATATTACGCTCCAAGAGGGCGAAATCGCAGGTGCATTGCCCTTGCAAGAAGGTTTCACTGTCCTCACCTTCAACTATAATTAGACGATAATCATCCAGAGGTGTTTGCCACGTTTGCTCTGGTTTTATTTGGTTTGAGTGTTGGTGAGAATCGAGTATTTTTTTCCACTGCATAATAAGAGATACAAATAATTTAGTGATAGAGCGACGAAGATATTATCTTCTATTGGTTAAAGACGTAAACATTACAATGCCATATAATCTTGCGGCAAGTTATACGTAAGCTTTGATGATATGGGTTTACCTTGTTTTTTATACAAGGGGTGTCATACAGACCCTTACTATTTTTAATCAATTTTCGGAGTGTTAATGGATCTTAAGCGTCTGCGGTGGGCTACTCGCCGAGGTATGTTGGAATTGGACTTAGTGCTTTTACCTTTTCTTGAGAACGTATTTCCCAGTTTGAGCGACGATCACAAAGTTTTGTTCGAAACCTTGCTTACTTGTGAGGATCAAGAGCTGTTTAATTGGTTTTTAAAAAAGGGTAATCCGGAAGACCCTGATATGAAGATAATAGTGGACATTATCCGTGCAAACACAGGCCTACAACCAGATAATTGATATTCCCCATCGTTGCTCGCGGATATTGTGTGGGCTATACGGCACTGTCATTTTGTTATTGGTGTTAGCTTTGTGCCTAATGCCACTTTCATTCCCTGCCCGCGCAGTGGTGCTAGCCCTAGGGCTGATTTCTGTTGCTGATATGGGGCGTCGTCTGAGAGTTTTGTTTGCGATTGAGAGAATCGTTATTCGCCACGGTAGGGTAGAACTGATGATGGGTAAAGTAAGAGTGTGCTGCCACTTGATTGGCAGCGCTGTTGTTACCCCTTACATAGTGGCCTGTAGTTTACGGAATCAACAAACCTTGTCTAAGTGGTCACTACCTATTCACCTAGTTTTATTGCCAGATTCAGTTTCATCAGAACATCATCGCCAATTGCGGGTGTTTTTTAATACGGGCAAAATACACTAGCGCAATGGAAAAGTAAGATACTTTAATCGCTATGTACGATGGTCTTTTGCGCTGCATGGTTCATCGGTACTAGCACCGTGTCTTGTGCAATATTGGCAGGCTTGGGGTAGTCCAGTGAATAGTGCAAACCCCTGCTTTCCTTACGTGCCACCGCAGAGCGAATGATAAGCTCCGCCACCATAGCCAAGTTTCTCAATTCTATTAAATCATTGCCAACTTTGTAGTTGGAGTAGTATTCGTTAATTTCCTTTTGAAGCAACTTGATGCGATGTGTGGCGCGCTCTAAACGCTTATGAGTGCGGACAATACCCACGTAGTCCCACATAAAACGTCTTAGCTCGTCCCAATTGTGAGAAATCACAACATCTTCGTCCGAGTCTGTGACTCTGGATTCATCCCACTCTGGTGGTTGTGTTGGCGGCGCAATACTATCAATGGAAGCTTTTATGGTATCAGCAGCAGATTTAGCATAGACAATACATTCCAGTAGGGAGTTACTGGCCATGCGATTAGCACCGTGCAGTCCAGTAAATGAAGCTTCCCCAATGGCGTAGAGATTTCTTAGATCTGTCTGGCCCTTAAGATTCACGGCCACACCGCCACAGGTATAGTGGGCCGCTGGCACCACAGGTATAGGTTCCTTGGTAATATCGATACCGTATTGCAGACATTGCTCTTTTACCGTGGGGAAATGATCATTGATAAATTCAGGGGGTTTATGGCTGATGTCTAGATGCACATAGTCACTGCCCACGCGTTTCATCTCATGATCGATTGCCCTTGCTACCACATCGCGAGGCGCCAACTCTGCGCGCTCGTGAAATTTGTGCATAAAAGCTTCGCCGTTAGGTAAGCGCAGCTTCGCACCTTCACCACGCAGTGCTTCGGTAATAAGGAAGGATTTCGCTTTGGGATGATAGAGACAAGTGGGGTGAAACTGGTTAAATTCCATATTAGCAACCCGGCAGCCGGCTCGCCACGCCATTGCAATACCATCTCCAGAAGCACCGTCGGGATTACTGGTATAGAGATAGACTTTACTTGCTCCCCCAGTGGCAAGCACTACGGCTTTGGCAGTGAAGACTTCTACTTGGTCTCTTGCGCGATTAAATACGTAGGCTCCAGCACAGCGCAGCCTTTTACCGTTTGGCTCTGGTTGGGTAATTAAGTCCAGGGCGACATGATGTTCAAAGAGGGAGAGGTCATCGGTATTACGTGCTCGATCCACTAGTGTGGAGTGCACTGCTCGTCCTGTGGCATCGGCACTGTGAATGATACGCCTATGACTGTGGCCACCTTCGCGGGTGAGGTGGTAATCATCAGAATCTTGATTTTTGGTAAAATCGACGCCAATATCGATCAGCCACTTAATTGCTTCTTTACTATTGCGAACCGTGAATTCAACGGTATCGCGGTGGCATAGGCCACCACCTGCCGCCAAGGTATCTTGCACATGAGAGTCTATCGTATCCTCATCGTCTAATACGGCGGCGATTCCACCCTGTGCATGCCAGGTCGATCCCTCGGTAATCTCACCCTTACTTAGCACGGCAACTTTAAACTGTTGCGCTATATTTAGAGCGAGTGTCAGTCCGGCAGCGCCACTGCCGATGATGAGGACGTCAAAATTGTAGGCGTTTTTTTTCACGGACAAGATAGTTATCTCTAATGGCTTTAGAATTGATGTTCTTCAAAAGACAGTCGTTTAATCGTTGATGTTATAATGATTTGCTTGTCATAAAATTTCAATAAAGTATACATGCTTTTGTATGATCTTAGCAGCAAGCTATTGATTTTTATAAAATTGCCTACACTATATGGAACGGCATAAGAGCTTGTACCCTGAAGCCATTTCATAACTGCTGGACTTGTCGATACGGCGTTAAAAATAACCTCAAAATGCTCATTTACTTCATGTAAACTGCGTTTTCTCGGTTATCTTTGCCCTGTCTCGCCTGCGTTTGCCAGCGATGAAACTGCTTCTAGGAACTTTTCAAAAGTGTATATATCTATTAGAGCTAAATCGTGCTTGCCCAAATGGTAAGACAAACGATTATTTTTTTATTTCTTTTTTGGGGACAACTGGATGACGGCGCAACCGGCGCAAGATACGGATCATGAGTTAGTTAAGCGAGTACAAAAAGGGGACAAACGTGCGTTTGATCTTTTGGTTCTCAAATATCAACACAAGATCATTTCTATTATTGGCCGCTATATTAAAGATTCGTCTGAAGTTTACGATGTGGCTCAAGAAGCTTTTATCAAAGCTTATCGGGCTATCGGTAATTTTCGCGGCGATAGTGCTTTTTATACGTGGATCTATCGCATTGCGATTAACACTGCGAAAAATCATTTGGTTTCTCGAGGGCGACGTCCTCCTGCTAGTGGTGTTGAAGTAGAGGAGGCCGAATACTACTCTGGTAATGAGCAGTTGAGAGATTTGGCTTCGCCGGAAGGTCAGCTAATGCGCGATCAACTAGAAGGGGTGATCAACCGAGCTATTCGCGATTTGCCAGAAGATTTACGAACTGCGGTAACACTTCGGGAAATGGAAGGTCTTAGCTATGAAGAAATCGCGGCAGTCATGGATTGCCCGGTGGGAACCGTGCGTTCAAGAATTTTTCGTGCGCGCGAGGCCATTGAAAAGCAAATGACGGAAATTTCTTAGCTAAATCTAACTGTATACGTAAGTAATTTGAGAATTGTGCAAATAAAGTGAAGTTTTTGAGATAACTATGAAACAATTCTCGTTTTTACCGGTCAGACTAGTTGTAGCGAATGTAGCTTGCGATAAAGCGAACAATCTGGCACGATTTTGCACCAGATTGATCTTGCGAAAGTTTTGCGTAACTGTGTCGTTTATGCAATTTATAATTTATACACTTTATAAAAGTTCAAGGTAATAATTAGGCTGTTAATATATGACTCAAACTTCAAGTTCAACGCTTAAAGAATCCATTTCAGCATTGGTTGATGGTGAAAGTAACGATCTAGATCTACAGCGCGTATTAAAAGCTATGGATAGTGATGATGAAGCCAGGAAGAGCTGGTCTAATTATCACGCTATCGGTGCAGTTATGAGAAGCGAAGCACAGGTGGATATGTCAATTGATTTATCTGCTGCGATTAGTGAAGCTATCGCTGATGAAACACCTGAGAAAGTTGTCAACACTTACGGTGGTATGGGGCGTTTGTGGAGTGGACTTGGTAAAACAGCTATCGCTGCGACCGTTGCCTTTGGTATGGTCTTTTCTGTACAGCAGTTTTCCGGTGAAGCGGAAGTTGATAACACCATCGCAGCTGGCCAAGCAGATGAAGCTAGTAACGATGCCGTCAATGGTGCTGTTGTGCCTCAAGGTTTTGAATTGCCACCTCTGTCAGCCAGAACTGTCAGTACCAATACTTTTGCTCCGAAATCGAATCTGCCTCGCTCTTCAGTGAAGTTTGTTCCTCAAGGAACCGTAGTGTTGAACAGTAAGAGCGAGTTCCAAGAGCAAGTAAATCGGCTTATGTATAAGCATGCAGAACAGAATTCTTCTTCTAGTGCTATGGGAGTGATTCCTTTCGCTAGAGTTTCCGAGCTAAATGAAGAGGAAAAGGGTCAATAAAGAATGCCAGCCTTGTTACGAGGTTTCTTTTTAATACTGCCCATGTTCTTTGGGCAGTATTCCACCGCTCAATCTGAAGCCCCCAATGTTAAACAACTTCTCTCTAATGTTGCTCATGCTATGCGCAGTACTAGCTATCGTGGTCGTCTGACATATGAGCACTCCGGCAAGCTGGAAGTATTAGAAATTGCGCACAGTGTTATCGATGGTGTCGAATATGAGCGGGTGTTCTACTTAAATGGGCCCGACCGTGCGGTTGTGAGACAAGGACGCCGTCCTGACTGTGCAACTCATGGGGGAATTCTTCTCAGTGGCGGGCGTATTCAGCTGTCTGATGGCTCTTTGTCGAAATTGGAGACCCATTATAAATTTAATTTGATTGGCGCTGAACGTATTGCTGGCCGCGATTCTTGGATGGTGCAGTTGGCGCCGAAAGACCAGTATCGATACAGTGTTATCTTATCTATTGATATGGCTTCTTATCTGCCGACAAAGGCATTATTTGTCGGTAATGACAGAAAAGTACTCGAACGTTTGCATTTTGTTTCCCTTGAAACTGATGTAAGTTTTACACCGGAAGATTTCGAGCGACCATTGGCAGGATCTTATCTGGCTGGTGAGCACAATTGCAGTGATGGGAAGGCCTTGATGAAGGCATCCAGTTGGCAGCCTACTTGGACTCCTCCAGGTTTTGCACTTTCTGGATATCAGTATTCTGCTCAAGATGGTCATATGGAAACCTATACCGATGGTTTGGCCTCATTTTCTGTATTTGCTAAAGTCATTGGGGATGACGATGACAATGGCAATACCCCGCCGATATCTACTAATTACAAAAAGGGCGCTACGGTTGTTATGATGCGCTTGATTTCTTCTGAGTCCTCTAAAGCTGTGCATGTCTCAGTATTGGGGGAAATTCCGAGCAGCGCTGCCAGCCGCATTTTATCCTCCATAAAAGCGACACAGCTTTAAGGTGCACAATCCGTGTTGAAAGAGACAGGTCGAGTTGTTGCCGTCGAGGATGATGGTCTTTGGGTAGAAACATTAAAACAATCTACCTGTGGCGCTTGTGCAGCGAGGCATGGCTGTGGGCAAAAACTCCTTATGACAGCCGACAAATCTTCTAATATGACTTTCATTAAAGCTTTATTTGAGGGCCAATCACGAAGCCACGATTGGACTGTGGGTGATAATGCAATTTTGGGTATTAGTGAAAATGCTTTAGTATGGGCTGCACTCATTGCCTACGGTATACCGCTGCTATTTATGATAATCGGCGCTTATGCGGGAACCAATTTAGGGTCTGGCGGCTCTCATGAACTGATGTCTGCTGTTGGTGCCTTATCTGGACTTTTAGTAGGTGGTCTAAGTGTGAGAATCCATCAGCGCTTTTCACGAAAAAAATCTTTTTATCAGGCTTATGTTATCGGTAAAGCGCTAGCTTCCGACGCATAGATGTTTATGTGATTATGGAGAACATGCTCATATGATACGCGTTTCAGTATTTGCGACGATTTTTTTATTTTTGTTAACAATAAACTCTGCTCAAGCTGCCAGAGGTCTGCCGGATTTTACTGATCTAATTGAGAAGACCTCGCCTGCTGTGGTGAAAATTAACACAACAACCAAATCCCAAAGAGGCAATTTGCAGCTGCCACAGGGACAAGAAATCCCCGATATTTTTCGTCGCTTCTTTGAACCTCGTGGAGAATTGCCTGAACGCAACCTTCACTCTATGGGGTCCGGCTTTTTTATATCTGCAGATGGATATTTACTGACCAACAATCATGTGATTGAAAATGCCGATGAAGTTGTTGTGCGTCTAACTGATCGTCGAGAGTATGACGCGGTAGTGGTGGGTGTTGACCCTCTATCGGATCTCGCGCTTCTTAAAGTAGAAGAAAAAGGTCTGCCATTTTTAAAGCTTGCTGATGGTGACTCTTTGAAAGTAGGCGAATGGGTGGTGGCTATAGGTTCTCCTTTTGGTTTGGACTTCTCTGCTAGTGCAGGCATTGTCAGTGCGAAAGGTAGAAGCATCCCCAACGGTTCTAACGGTAATTATGTGCCTTTTATCCAAACAGATGTGGCGATTAACCCCGGTAATTCCGGCGGTCCCTTATTCAATATGGATGGCCAAGTAGTTGGTGTTAACTCTCAAATTTATACGCGTTCTGGCGGCTCGATAGGTCTATCTTTTGCGATTCCATCGAGTATGGCTATTAATGTTGTCAAGCAGCTTAAAAAGAAAGGGCGTGTGGATCGAGGTTGGTTGGGCGTTGTTATTCAAGAAGTGGATAAAGACCTGGCTAACTCTTTTGGTCTGAAGAACCCTCGTGGTGCTCTAATTGCCTCAATGGAAGAAGATGGGCCTGCTGCATCTTCTGGCTTAAGGGCGGGCGATATTATTATTCGCTTTGGCGATGATGAAATTATTGAGAGTGCTGATCTGCCTCACGCTGTGGGGATTACTGCGCCAGGTGAAAAAGTGAGTGTCATCGTTATGCGCGAAGGGAAGCGTAGAGAAATTATGGTTAAAGTTGGAACCCGTGGCGGCGAAGTCGATCTTGCTAGTACGTCTTCAGGTGATTCTAAGCCTAAGAGTGGTGCTAATGGCCGCTTGGGTATTTCTGTTGCTAAGGTGGAATCTGCTGAGCTTAAGCGTTTGGGTATCAAAGGTGGCGTTAGTGTCGTAGAAGTGGATGCGGATGGACCTGTTGGCAAGGCAGGGGTTAAAGTCGGCGATGTTATTGCTCAGTTGGGTTTCGAAGAAATTACTAGCGTCAAAAACTTTGAAAAAATCGTCAAAGACTTGCCTTCTGGCAGTCTTTTACCAATACGATTTTTCAGCAACGGCCTGCCGGTATTTAGAACCATTACTTTAGAATAATTTAAAACGCTCAAATCCTCTGCGATCGAAGGGGGTTTGGCTCATCACCACAGTATTAATGTATGTAAGGGGCTGTTATTGGCCCCAAAATTGATAAGATTCTAGCGCCTTTTTGCTGCCAATCACTTGATTCTTAAATACTTTGCTGAAATTGTTGATCTATAACGGGTATAATGCGCCGCTTTCGCGTAACTGCATTTGATCCAGTAAAGTACATCATCTTCCGATGATGCAGTTAGTGCTTATTTATATATTTATAAAAGGTGCTAACTAGGAATAACTGTTACGCTCATGGATAATGACATCCCATGATATGGCACTGTAAAGAGTAGTAGCGTTTTGACAGATAAAATCGACAACATTAGAAATTTTTCCATTATTGCCCACATCGACCATGGTAAGTCTACCCTGGCCGATCGTTTTATCCAGTATTGTGGTGGTCTTGAAGCACGTGAGATGGAAGCACAAGTGTTAGACTCAATGGATATTGAGCGTGAGCGCGGCATTACTATTAAAGCGCAGAGTGTCACCCTCGATTACAAAGCCAAAGACGGCAATGTCTATCAACTCAACTTTATCGATACGCCGGGTCACGTAGACTTTTCCTATGAAGTATCTCGCTCTTTAGCTGCTTGTGAAGGTGCGCTTCTGGTTGTGGATGCAGCACAGGGAGTAGAAGCTCAGTCGGTAGCCAATTGTTATACGGCTATTGAGCAAGGCTTGGAAGTGATTCCTATTTTAAACAAAATGGATTTGCCGCAGGCAGAGCCAGACCGGGTAGCACAAGAGATTGAAGATATTATCGGTATAGACGCTACTGATGCTGTTCATTGTAGTGCCAAATCGGGCCTTGGAATTGAAGACGTATTAGAGCGCCTAGTAGAAGCTGTACCAGCTCCTGCAGGTGATGCAGAAGCGCCTCTGCAAGCCCTTATTATTGACTCTTGGTTTGACAACTATCTTGGTGTTGTCTCTCTAGTGCGCGTCACTCAGGGGACGCTAAAAACTAAAGACAAAATTATTTCCAAATCTATTGGCAAGAGTCATATTGTGGATATTGTCGGTGTGTTCACCCCTAAACGCCATGACACTGGTATTCTCAAAGCCGGTGAGGTGGGTTTTGTTGTTGCTGGTATTAAGGATATTCATGGCGCTCCTGTAGGCGATACCCTTTGCCATACTTCCACTCCTGAAGTTACTGCACTTCCTGGCTTTCAGAAAGTTAAACCACAGGTTTATGCTGGCCTTTTCCCCATTAGCTCAGATGACTATGAGTCTTTTCGAGAAGCACTAGCCAAACTCACCCTCAATGATGCATCGTTATTCTATGAGCCAGAAAGCTCCGATGCTTTGGGCTTTGGTTTCCGCTGCGGTTTTTTGGGTATGCTACACATGGAAATTATCCAGGAGCGTCTGGAGCGGGAATACAACCTTGATTTGATCACTACAGCACCGACGGTGATATATGAAGTTGAAACCAAAAACGGTGAAGTAGTCTCGGTGGATAACCCCTCCAAACTGCCGGATTTAGGCATTATCGAAGAGATGCGCGAGCCGATTGTGGAAGCCAATATTCTGGTACCGCAAGACTACTTAGGTGCGGTGATCACCCTTTGTGTTGAAAAGCGTGGTGTTCAAAAAGATATTGTGTATTTGGGGTCTCAAGTCTCAGTGAAATATGAGCTTCCTATGAACGAAGTGGTGATGGATTTCTTTGACCGCTTGAAATCTGTTAGTCGCGGGTTTGCTTCATTGGACTATAGCTTTGTAAAATTTGAAGCAGCACGTCTAGTAAGATTGGATGTGCTTATAAACGGTGAAAAGGTAGATGCTCTAGCGTTGATTGTTCACCGCGACAATGCCCAATTTAAGGGGCGTGCTTTGGCTGAAAAGATGAAGGAATTGATTCCAAGGCAGATGTTCGATGTTGCAATTCAAGCCGCTATTGGTGGTCAGGTTGTAGCACGAACAACAGTTAAAGCATTGAGAAAGAACGTTACCGCCAAGTGTTATGGTGGTGATATTACTCGTAAGAAAAAGCTTTTAGAGAAGCAGAAAGCGGGTAAAAAACGTATGAAGCAAGTGGGCAGTGTGGAAATACCTCAAGAGGCTTTCCTGGCTGTGTTAAAAGTTGATAATTAGACGGTATAGTAAAAACAGTAAACATGGATATTAATCTACCTTTAATCTTATTTTTAGCTGTAGCCTCCACAGGTGTCATTTGGCTGGTTGATTTGGTGTTATGGCAGCGCAAGCGCCAGCTAGCGATCAACGCGGTCGATGCAGAATTTGCATCTTTGTCAGAAACTGAGCGCAATGAAAATCAAAAATATCAAGTGGCGATGGAAGCGGTGGCAACGGAACCGGCTATTGTCGAATATTCGAAATCGTTTTTCCCCGTGCTGTTACTGGTTTTTGTCTTCCGTTCATTTATTGTTGAGCCTTTTCAAATTCCTTCTGAATCTATGTATCCCACTTTAAAAGTTGGCGACTTTATTCTGGTGAACAAATTCTCCTATGGTATTCGCTTGCCTCTCATTCGCAATAAGGTTGTGGATATAGACGATCCAAAGAGAGGTGATGTGATGGTATTTTTTCCGCCTCATGAGGATCGATATTTTATTAAACGTGTTATTGGTTTGCCTGGAGACACGGTTCGCTATCGGGCCAATACTCTGTATATTAATGGTAAAGAAATGCCGCAAACAGCGGTTGCAGGGAATACTAAACTCGACCGCGAATGCATTAATAAATACGGTCAAAATGTTGTTGTTGATGAGCATTTTGGTGATCGCTCGCACAAGATGCGCAAATGTGAGTCTGAGACATCCAATGCTTCAGATCAAGAATGGGTGGTGCCGGCGGGCCATTACTTCATGATGGGCGACAATCGCGATAATAGCTTCGACAGCCGGTTCTGGGGGCCTGTGCCTGAAGAGCGAATTGTAGGTAAAGCTTTTGCTATCTGGATGCATTGGGAGAGGATATTAAGTATTCCTAGCTTTTCTCGTGTAGGCACGATATAAGCGTATCTGTGCGGTGGCAACGATGTCGTAATAATGTGAATCAGGGCTAGTGAAATAGGGTATACAGCCTTGTTCTTTTGCTGGAAAATAAATTGTCGGCGCAGTGTATTGTGTGCCGAATATTTTTAAGGTCTGTTCGCAGCGCTTAGAAACCATAAACACATTCTATCTCCGAGGGCAAAATGGCAACACATAAAAAACAATCAGGTTTTAGCACTATTGGCTGGTTAGTAGTGATATGTATAGTTGTTGCTTTTTCGACAGTAGCTATAGCGATTGTGCCTGCATACGTTGAGAATATTTATGTCCAAGAGGGTTTGAAGTTTCTCGTTAAGAACAATACAGACTTGCCAAATGTCAGTGCCTCAACGTTAAAAGGCCAGCTTGGAAAATATATGGCGATCAATGCTCTTGGTGATGTACAGAGCAAGAGTTTCAAAGTGAAGCGCTACGATGGGCGATTAATTGTCAATAGCATATATGAAGTACGAGAGAATATCGTCCACGATATTGATGTCGTAATATCCTTTAAAAATCAACTGGATACTAAGAATCCTGATGCCTGCTGTGAGTATTTGATAGAAATTTGGGATGAAGATAAAAAATAATCAACTTATCCGACGTCTAGGATATGAGTTTAAAGACCCCAGTCTTTTAAAAAGGGCGCTGTCTCATCGCAGTGTCGGCAAAGATAATAACGAGAGGCTGGAGTTTTTGGGTGACTCCCTTCTGAATTTTATTATTGCTGATGCACTTTGTAAGAAGTTTCCAAGCAGTCGGGAAGGTGATCTCAGCCGCTTACGTGCCACCTTGGTTCAAGGTAAAACCCTCGCTGAGCTGGCCCGTGAATTTTTGCTCGGAGACAATCTGATTCTTGGCGAAGGTGAGATGAAAAGTGGTGGTTTTCGCCGTGATTCGATTCTTGCCGATGCGGTTGAAGCTATAATCGGTGCGATCTATAGTGACAGCGATTTTATTAGGTGCCAACAAATAGTGCTTTCTTGGTTTGACTCTAGACTTGATAACATTACCTTAGAAAATACCGATAAAGACCCGAAAACGCGATTGCAGGAACACTTACAAGAAAACAAAAAACCATTGCCAATCTATACTGTTATAGAAACCCGTGGTGAAGCCCATGCTAAAGAATTTGTAATTGAGTGCAGGCTGGAGTCCGTCGCACAGGTCTTTGTTGCGGTCAGTTCAAGTAAACGAGCAGCAGAAAAACTTGCCGCTGAAAAAATGCTAAACCATCTTAAAATATAAATTGCCGGAAACGGCAATTAAGTGTGAGCTGTGATGTCAAACGATACCAACACCCGATGCGGCTATATTGCTATTGTAGGCCGCCCTAATGTAGGCAAATCGACCTTACTTAATCATATTGTTGAGCAGAAGATCAGTATTACCTCTCGTAAGCCTCAAACCACGCGCAATAACGTGATTGGTATCAAAACTCAAGATGCGGTACAAATGGTGTTTGTGGATACTCCAGGAATACACCAAGGCCATAAAAAAGCAATTAATCGTTTTATGAATCGCTCGGCTTCCTCTGCTCTACAGGGGGTTGATGTAATTATTTTTGTGGTCGATAAGGATCATTGGACACAAGAAGATGATGTGGTTTTGTCTCAAGTAGTTAATGAGTCTTGCCCTGTGATTATTGCCGTTAATAAATTGGATCAACTTCCAGATAAGAACGATATCCTCCCACATCTTGCTAGCCTTCAAGAAAAATTGCCAAAGGGTGAAATAGTACCGATTTCTGCACTAAGAAATCAGAATATCGACCGTCTGGAATCTCTTGTGTCTGACGCGTTGCCTCACTCTGAGTTTTTCTACCCTGAAGATCAAATTACTGATCGAAGCCTTCGTTTCATGGCGGCAGAGATTATAAGAGAAAAAATTACTCGGCAATTGGGCGCCGAGTTGCCTCATCAAATTGCTGTGGAAATCGAGGAATTCAATGAAGATCCGGATCTTATTACCATTAGTGCATTGATCTTAACCGAAAGAGAAGGGCAAAAGCGTATCTTAATTGGCGATAAAGGTGAAAAGGTTAAAAATATCGGCCAACAGGCAAGACAAGATATTGAAACATTAGTGGAATCGAAGGTAATGTTAAATCTCTGGGTGAAAGTGAAGTCAGGATGGTCTGATGATGAAAGAGCTCTGCGCAGTCTCGGCCTTGATGAGTAGAGCGAAGGTGCACTTTGATGTCCGTCGAAGAGCAAGCAGCCTATTTGCTGCACTCTCGTAAATATACCGATACGCGGATTATCGTTGAATTATTAACACAAGAATACGGTCGTGTTTCTGCTGTCTTTCGTAAAAGTAAAAAAAATGTAGCGAACCTGCAAGCCTTTACTCCGCTGTTAGTGAATTGGCGTGGTAAAGCTTCCCTTAAAACAATTACTCATATTGAACCCCAAGATAAACTTATTGTATTAAATGGAACCGCATTATACTGTGGCTTCTACTTGAACGAAATATTAATGCGTTGTTTGCCCCAGGAAGACGCTGTCGAGGCTATTTTCCATCTTTACAAAAAAACGCTGAGCAAACTTGGAGAGAATCGCGCCCCGAAAATTTCAATGACCTTGGAAAGGGAGCTTCGATTGTTTGAATTAACCTTACTTGAAACACTTGGTTTCGGTATTAACTTTTACCAGGATGCCGATGAGCAAACAATAGACAAGGCTAATAACTATTATTATCACTTTCAGGAAAGTATTGGCTTCATAAAAACTGAAAACATAACAGCAAAGTCTTTTCCCTCTGAGGTGATTATTGCTATTCGCGAAGGTGATTTACACGATCGTACTAACCTTAATTACGCTAAAAATCTTTGTCGTATTGCTTTAAAAAGTTTGCTCGGAGACAAACCCTTAAAATCTCGCGAGTTGTTTCGTTGAGCCCATAGGCTACTTCATAACTTGAGAATGTAGCAGTTATGAAATAGCTTCTAGTTACTCAAAGTGTAATAGCTTTATGTATTATTGGCTAACTTTTTTTGTAAAAGTTTCTCCTCGCTAATTTTAAACATTGTGATGACGGCTAAGTTGATTGAGTCTCCATTATTCCCATCTAGATTATCTTTTCTTGGGATACAGCAGATAACGCGAACATGTGTTTTTTCATCGCTATCCTCTTTTAATTTCAGTGTTCCATCGATACTAAATGTCGGTTTACGTTCACCGTGATGGTATTCGTTAAATGACGCATCAATGCTGATAGAGTGGTTTAGAATACTGTTAACTGTGGAAAATACTAAATGTTTATCACTATTTTTTCCTTTTGAAAACCCTCCACTTGTTAGACCTTCTTCTAGTTCTTCAATTAAATCTTCATGTCTATTTTCTACGTGTCGAGTTAAATTCTTTTTTTCAAAAGCTGGGTAAAATTTTATATTGTTATCGCCACCCAATAAAATTGGTGGTGTTTTCATATCGCACTCATACTTTTGTGTAAGCATAGATCTATTATCTTTTATCAGATTTTTTACTTGGGATATTTCTTTGTCTCTAGTGCTAGGTGAAGAGTTGTGCACAACAGAAGTGTCTAAGCCATCTGTGGGTTTTTTTAATGGTTTTTTCTCATTGCTCTTGGCTTTCCCTTTTTGTTCTTTAGGCTTTGTGCGATTAATTTTAGGTTTTTCTAATTTAATTTCGTTCTCAAGTTTTTTAGCCTGTTCTTCAGCTAATTTCTCTTTTTTTTGTAGTTTTATTTGTTCTTGTTGATCTACTTCACCTGTTTTTTCTTTCACTTCTTGCGCAAGCCTTGGGTAGTGTTTGGATCTAGGCCATTGTTCAGCCATCGAAGATAAATCTTCTTCTGAGAATTCACTATTCATATATTTTTTAATAAATTCCAGACGTTTATCTATTAATTTTCCCATCTCTTTATCTATGTCGGACACCTCTTTAGATAAGCCGGCTTTGCGAATCTGATGGGTAACTCTACTCATTGCTTTTGGGCTTGGCTCATAGCCCAACTTATCACTTACACTGTAATGAGTGTCCATTGTATTTGTTTCCATATCATACATAACCCTAACTTTTCCTTCCGGCAGATCTTTTTTCTTAACTTTCTTAGAAACAATATTGGACAGAGCACTTGAGTACTTTTCAACAATGCTATCGATTTCTTTCTCTATATTGCGGATTCTTATTTCTGCCATAACTTGTTTGGTTAAAAAAAGCTCACTTTCTAGCTTGGCATCTTGAGAATAACGAACTTGGTTCTCTGTGTTTAAGTTATTTGAAGAGTTACTATCTGTGTGTTCTTGGGAAAAACAATTCAAAAAATGATTAATACAGCGTAAGATATAATCCTTTCCGTTAAACTGTAGACTTTGCCTGTTATTATTTCCTACATGTTTTCTATAGATATCGCTTAAATTGTTTGCCGCTGAGTATGGGAACTCAGATGCTATTCTTTTTTCTAGCATAGCACAAAAGACTTTGTTACAGTTAGGTAAGCTTTTTAGTTCTTCCAGCTTTTTTTGATATTGTGTGATTTTTTGATATTGCATTTCCATATTTTCAAGCTCAGTTAGGAGCTGTCTACACATATCGTAGTAATTTATTTCTTCACGGCTAATAATTTTTTTTAGGCATTTAAGTACTTCCATATCACATGAAAATGCGCCGTAATTATCATGAGTGGAATGCACTTTCTCCAATTTTTGGAGTGATGTAGGCAAGCTTTTAGGCCTCGAAGCACTTGTTAACGATTGCTCGCACTTTCCACTTTCTGTCATTATTGGAGAAGCCGTAGTAGACGATGATGGTGAAGAGTTGTCCGCGTATCCTATTTTTATTCTGTCTTGAGAAGAAGATGGTAGTGTTAGGTTGTATTTGTTCATATATGTTATTTACGAAGATTTAATATGCTATATAACTACTAGACATTGCCGGCTTTAAGTATTCTGTCGATCGCAGGAATTTAGTAGCTGTGACAAGCAATTTGTTCAATTAGGAAATTCAACGCCGAAGACAATATGATTAGGCCGAGATTGTCGTTATTTCAGTGAAACTATTCACAATGATCTAGTCGGTCTGCGGATCTTTTTCAACATGGTCAGAGATTTATACATGGCTAATTATTATTGATAGCAAACAAAGCATTTATTACTTACATTTTAACCTCTAAAATTAGAAGAAGTTTGATATGCAAAATGCAATACGTGGGCCTTGGTCTGCGCGGGTTCTAGTTCCACTTATTCGTCTGGTTACCATCCTTATAATTACTGGGCGTTTGGTTGTTGAGCTATATTATAAAGTTGGGCCAACAGATAATGAAAAGGAACTTAGCTTCCTTAGATGAAAGTGTAAAAAATGATTTTATTGAAAAATTTATTTGAGGGTAGATTTTTTTAGCCCGTTATTTTATTTGTCAAGGATTAGCTTGATAGAAAAAATGTTGGAATCTGCTAACTAAATATAAAAACTATAGTTTTTTCCCTATTGGCGCTATCTATTTCGGTAAACGGTGCCACTTGCCTGCTCTAAGATACCCATTGATAGAGCCTTCCTATTATCAACAAATCTATTTATTGCGATTGGTTAGGCCGATAAAACTTGAAGGAAAGGCCGAACTCTATAGATGATTTAGCCACTATTAATCTTATATAAGTATGCGCAGTTTAATGTTCAATATGCCTATTGTTTGGGTAAGAGAATAATAGCTTTATCTTCAAGCTAAATAAACTTACATAAGAGATAAAAACATGCCGAGTATAGGCTTTCCGATAGTTGCCTTTTTGCATAAGTTAGGCAAAGTAGCTACTAAAACAATCGATGGGCTTTTAAATTCTGGGCTACCCAGCCGGCTGATGTTTCCTAGTGCTAGCCACAATATGGCATCGCCAGTTCATCAGGTTTTGACGCCGTTCCCTCCTATAACACAGCCCCTTCCAACTTATTCGCAACGTCTCCAAAATGGGAATTCTAGGTATTCTCAATATGAGTTAGCTAGGCTAGAACTTGAAGCGAGAATGAGCAAGCCCTTACCTGACTCAGGTAATCCTCTGGATGAGGCGCCAGATGCTCAAAAGAATCGTAGACTTCGATCCTAAACGTCCTTGAATTAGTCTTACCAAAAACTAGCAGTAGTCGCAGTTTTTTAGGCCAGAGGGTTCCCGGTGGTAACACAATGTAAACTTCAATTGATGGTAACGCATACTCATCGAGTATTTTCTCTAGGGATTCGCCATTTACTTTGGGGGTAGTGTCGTAATTGGGTATGCGGGAAAATCCGTGACTGTCTTCAATAAAGGCGGTAAAAGCGAACAGGCAATGAGAAGTAGATTGGTTAGTAGTGTGAACTGTTTGTGTTAAAGTAGGGGGCGAAAAAGGTATATATACTCATCAATAGTATGCTATCTATCTTCGATGAAAAATAAATACGGCGCATAAAGCACAGAATTCAATGATGTCATCTTAAATAATCCTTGAGGATAAAATAATGCACTATGATGTACGCGAGCCTTGGGAAGCATGGGCCTTAGTGCCTGCTGTTATTGGTGTAGTAGCTATACCAATAATAATCGGACATTTTATACTCGAGCTTTATTATAAAATTAGACCAGCACAAGAAAACGAAAAAGTGAGTTTGTCTACATTGGGTGATAACAATAAAAGCGACTTCTTTAAAAAGTTGCTTATCGGATGGTTGATTTGTGCTCCGATCTTTTATTGGGTGCATTCTCTAGTTTATTAGCGTTTATATTATCGTTAATAAAATACGTATTCAAAGAATGATGCGTGAATCTTTAAGGCGCTTTCCTTGTAATCATTATTGCCAGATTAAAAGAGTAAGAAGCGAATTAACACAACACTAGTGAATTCTCCTCATGATATAGGTAACCCTTTAGACTCAGCCTTAGGTACTTAATAGAACCTTAGATGTTAACCCTAAGCGATTGTATTAAGACTAGTTAGATAAATGTTAATACGCTCTAATCTTAATAAATACGTCTTAAATAGTCTTGCAAAAAATCTAGCAGTAGTCGCAGTTTTTTAGACGAGGCGGTTCCCGGTGGGAACACAGCGTAAACTTCAATTGATGGTAACGCATAATCATCGAGTATTTTTTCTAAGGTTCCGCTTTTTACTTTGGGGGTGGCGTCGTAGTCGGGGATGCGAGCTAATCCGTGGCCACCCTCGACAAAGGCAGTTCTTGCTGCGGCATTGTTGGTAGATACTGCCCCTTCTACTTTGATGCTGTAGGAACGTTCACCTTTAGTTAGTTCTAGCTGGTTGGAGCCTAATTTGTATATCACCCATTGGTGATTGTTAAGATCCGTGGGCTGTTTTGGTCTGTCGTGTTTTCTAAAGTAAGAGGGCGCACCATATAAACTTGTTGTCAGACTTGCTAAATGTTTGGCCTGCAAACCGGAATCCATTAGCGGCGCTCCACGAATCGCCAAATCAATACCCTCTTGCATAATATTAACTACATCATCTGTTAATTGTAGATCTAGTTGTATTTTGGGGTATAGATTTCTAAAGGTATTGAGTGAAGGCACAATCAGTTGCAGGCCTGCGTTTACCGGACACGTAATCGTTAGTTTGCCTTCGGGCTCGCTTCTTAGGCTGTCGATCTTTTGTTGCACCATCATCATTTGTTCTGTGATGATGTGGCAACTTTCATAGTATATTTTTCCTGCCTCAGTTAGTGTCAGCACTCTTGTGGATCTATTAAGTAGCTTTATACCCAAGCGCGATTCTAACTTTTTAACATGATAACTGACGACAGCTCGTGTTAACCCTAATTGTTTGGCGGCTGCATTAAAGTTACCTTGCTCGATAACTTGAGCAAACACCAGCATACTCCTCGCCTGTTCTAACGTCGCTTTCATTTATGGATCTTACATGGTGAATTTTGCCTATTGTATTAATAATTGATACACAATAGTAGAAAAAGTCATGATTGTCTGTTTATTTTGACTCCCTATAATATTGATACATCTAATCACTGGAGAATATCGATATGGTAGCGAAAAAAATACTTATGGTGTTGACCTCCCATAATGAGCTTGGCAGTACAGGAGAGAAAACAGGCTTTTGGGTAGAGGAATTTGCTGCGCCTTATTATACTTTTTTAGACGCTGGTGCTGAGATTGTTTTGGCTTCTCCAGCAGGCGGTCAACCACCTATTGATCCTAAGAGCGAATTACCTGATTTCCAAACTGATGCAACACGTCGCTTTGATGACGACAGTGCTGCAAAAGATAAATTAGCATCAACAATGCCCTTAGCACAGATAAATGCTGCTGATTATGATGCGGTATTTTATCCAGGTGGTCATGGGCCGCTGTGGGACCTTGCTGTAAATAAAGACTCTATTAACTTGATTAGCCAATTTTTACTAACCGATAAACCTGTTGGTGCGGTTTGTCATGCCAGTGCAGTATTTCTCAATGTTAATGATAGTGCTGGTAATCCAGTTGTCAAAGGTCGTGCAGTCACCGGTTTTAGTAATACTGAAGAAGCCGCTGTTGCGCTAACTGATATAGTGCCATTTCTGGTGGAAGATGAACTGGTTAACAAAGGTGGAGATTATCAGAAAGTTGAGGACTGGAATGCCTTTGCCATTCAGGATGGCCTGATCATAACCGGACAGAACCCGGCCAGTTCGGCATTGGCTGCTCAAAAGCTCATTGCACACTTAAGTAAGTAAAGTGAGGTAAGTAAAGTTAAGCAAGCAAAATTAAATAAGTAAAAGAGTGAGTGCGGTAGATGGGGTCTGCCCAAAACAACTACCGCGCTACAAATGTTACTCAGAGAATAACACATCTAAATCATGGGAGTCGTGCCACTTGATTAGGTCTCGGCAGTGAGTCATAAGGCAATTTAGCTGTGGCTCGCACACATCGTAGTGTTTATCTTTCAACGTTTTATCCAGTAGTGCACTCGACTCCAATAGTTTTGGGACACCGCTGTAACAGGCTCCACCATGGATTCTATGTACCACTTGATGCAAGGAGTCATAATCTTTATTTTGCCAATATTTTTCTATTTCCGTCACTTCATTTGTTAATGAATCAAGGAGCATTTCTAACATGTCCTTGGCAAGATCATGCTTGTTTTTGGCCAGCTCTAGGCACTTTGATATATTGACCGGTTGTGCGCCATTGCTCGCAGGTATGCTCTTAAGCTCCTGTTCTGGCTGGTGTTCAATCGTTGTTGGCGCTTCATGTGTTTGAGGCTTCTGTTCTGGTGAATATTTTGTCCACCTAGACATAAGCTCTTTAAGCTCAGTCTCTCCAATGGGCTTACTTAAAAAATCATCCATTCCTGATTTCAATAGTGTGGACTTTTCTTCCTCTACAGCGTGGGCTGTGAGCGCCACAATAGGGGTGCGAGCACCGTTGGTTTCCATATCTCGAAGACATTTGGTAGTTTCAAAGCCATCGAGCCCTGGCATTTGGATATCCATCAATATCAGTGAAAATGATTCCTGTTGGCATAGTTCTATAGCCTGCTCTCCAGAGCTGGCACTTTCGGTTTCTACGCCTATGTCCGCCAGTAGTTCGCATACCAAGCGGCGATTAGAGGGATTGTCGTCAACTACTAATATTTTGTTATGAAATCTTTCTCCCACATCAGCTTCGTTGTTATCTGTATTAGGTTGTCCTAGAAGGAGAGTGAAGCAAAATGAAGCCTCATGGGGTTTTATCACTAGAGCAATTTCGCCATACATACGATTGACCAGGCCCTTAGCGATAATGAGTCCCATATGATTTTTACTGGTAAGCTGTTCGTTATCAGGCGAAGGCGCGATCAGTATTTTTTGAGCGTCTGCGAGCCTTTGATTATCTTTAAATTGTCCTTTGGCTGTAATTGTGATTTTTAATGTGACTTGATTGTCATCGCGATCTTCAATATCCACATGTGTGGCAATACTATTTGTTGGGCATAGATCAATCGCATTAATAAGTAAATTGTTGTAAACCTGCTTAACTCGAAGTGGGTCGCCAAGTAATTTAAGGGGCGTGTTGTAGCTAAAGTTTATTGGCAGCTGGGTGTGGCACTCGGTATTGTTGGTCAGTACAAACCCTTGGGTCTCTTCGACAATGCTTCGTATGTCAACTGGTTTATAGTCAAGGTTTAGTTTGCCAATTTCCAAACGCGAATAGTCTAAGATGTCGTTAATATTAAGTAGCAATATATTGGCTGACTCTTCTATTGTGTCAATATATTCTCGCTGTTTATCGTTGATTTGAGTTTTGCGAAGTAAGTTTGCAAAGCCAATAATACCATTAAGCGGCGTGCGGATTTCATGACTTGTACTGGCTAAAAATTCAGATTTAGCCTGGTTAGCTTTAACTGCATTTTTACGGGCAAGATCAATTTCAATATTTTGTATTTCTACTGTTTCTAATGTTTCTCGCAATTCCGTTATCGATTGATCAATGGTGTTTTTTAAATCTTGATTTGATATATCAAGTTCTTTGGATAATTGATTAATTTCATTTATCAGCGGTGAGAATATACTTGTCCCATTTTCTATGGTGCTGTGCCCGTAGTTTTTTTGGCGTAATTGGCGAATATTTTCTGACACTATTTGAGTTGGTCGTAACAATTGTTCTCTAAATTTTTTGGTTAGAAAATTAATAAGTACTAGGATGCATACACATAAAATGACGAGATAAATAAAGCACTGATAAAGCCAAATTGTATCGTTGTGGGACGATCTCCCAATAAGCAGTTTGCCCGAGAAATGTTGTTTACCATCAAAATAATTAACTGGAATGGAAAAAAATAGTTTATCCCCTAGATTTACTGTTTGACCATCATCGATAGAAATATGATTGATTTGCTCAGAGTTAACAGGTGTACCTCGCGAAGCAATTAATGTTTTATCAGAATCAAAAAGAGTAATAGAATAATAAGCGCCTGAAACCAAGAGGGCATCAGAAATAAGATTAAAGGCGTCTTTATCTTGTAGCTGAATATTATTGTAGATCGACTTGATGAAGTTTTTTTGGCGCGAATTTTCTCTTTCGTAGAGAAGGTTGTAAAGCACTAACGATATCAATACGGTGACAATACAGCTTACTAATGGTGGTAAAAAACCGAGCAAAAAGAGATGTTTATTCATCAACTTTTTATCGATAAGCATATTTATTCCTTTATATTTATTTACTATTCCTAGCTGTTTGATTCTCAGCAGCTACTTACTTGTTAAAATCTATACCGTTACAATTAATACACCAACCTTTCATCGCGGAAGAGTGCTACTGTCACAAGGTCAATAAGTACAAAGCACTTTACTTTAGATAAAACTTATCAATAAGTACAAACTATTGGCGAATAAATCTATCACAGGTTAATGATTGATTGAAGTCTAACGAGGGCCTGAATAGGCTTAAATGTTTATTAGATGAGATGAGTGTCATCTAATATATTATTTAGCTTAGTTATAGCAGGTAGATTCTATGTAACATCTTTGTTGTCATGGTTGCATGACAAATAATGAGTAGTACCTTAAAACCGCTTTTTTTATAGAAAACACTATAATCGTTGCTGGTGTTGTTATTCTCATACTATCATTGTTTATAACTATCTATCGCTTTATCACCATTATCGATATCAAGCTGTTATTTGGCATTCATAGTCAAGCAGAAAACAGTTGGAGATCTAGGGCCTGTATGTGGACGGAACGCCTGACGATAATGTTTGTCTCTAAATCGTATAGCTCGTTACTTAGTTGATGATGTGGTGTGCTCAATGTCGCTTGGTTGATAGTTGACCAGAGCATTGTTTTAGCACTTAAAGAAGTAGTTTTATTCGCTAATCTATTAACGAAGGAATTTATTTAGCTGTTAGAATAACGATTATGGTAGTAGTTAGTATCTGTCTTTGAGTCGAGCGAGGTTGATTTGCATACAAACCCGCATTGAAACTCTTTACTGTTAAGCTATGCCTATAGCTGAAATTAGGCAACAATAAAATAAATACGTAGTTGTTCACTGTAGCTGGCAAATTAAGCGCTATGGATGATAACTGCCTCAATGGTACTGCTGCTATAACAATTATAATGGAGCAAACAAGTCTTACATGAATTTTCCGACAATCGAATCTTTTATTGGCAATACTCCCCTGGTGAGATTGCAGCGTCTGCCAGGTACTGAGCGCAATACTATTTTGGCGAAATTAGAAGGTAATAACCCCGCCGGCTCGGTCAAAGATCGCCCCGCACTGTCAATGATTTTGCGTGCAGAAGCCCGTGGAGACCTTAAGTCTGGTGATCGCTTGATCGAAGCCACTAGTGGTAATACGGGAATCGCGCTAGCGATGGCTGCTGCCATTAAAGGTTACAAAATGACTTTAATTATGCCGGATAATTCTACCGAAGAACGTAAAGCTGCCATGATTGCTTACGGTGCTGAACTTATTTTGGTTAGTAAAGAAGAAGGTATGGAAGGGGCGCGAGATCTCGCCAAGGAAATGGAGCGCCAAGGTAAAGGCCGGGTACTGGATCAATTTGGTAATGGTGATAATCCACTTGCACACTATCATGGCACAGGGCCAGAGCTATGGCAGCAAACCCAGGGAGAGATTACACATTTTGTCAGTTCTATGGGAACAACTGGCACTATTGTTGGTACTTCCCGCTTTCTTAAAGAGAAAAACCCCGACATCCAAGTTGTTGGTTTGCAGCCTGAAGACGGTGCGCGTATCCCAGGTATTAGACGTTGGCCAAAAGAGTATATGCCCGGTATTTTTGACGATAGTAATATTGATCGTGTCGTTAACATGAGTCAGGACAAGGCTGAAAATACAATGCGTGCTATGGCACAAAAGGAAGGAATTTTTTGTGGTGTCTCTTCAGGTGGCTCGATTGCTGCAGCGTTGGACATCGCTCAAGAAGTTGAGGGTGCGGTTATCGTGGCGATTGTCTGTGACCGAGGTGATCGCTATTTATCTTCTGGAGTTTTTAACCCTTAAGTACTTGTTCTACGATAATTAAAACCTAGGCGATAGCATGGTTAAAGTTCGCGAAGACCGTCCACTTGATGTGCATGGTGCATTAGATATTTCTAGCTGGTTGGACAAGATTTGTTCGACCTCTCATTTAGATGATTCCGCTAAGCCGATCCTAGAGAAAGCGTGCAATATCGCTAACCAAGTTGAGCGTGAAGAGGGCAATAATCTTACTGGTTGGGGAGAAGGTTATACGACTTACTCAGCTGGCTTGGAAATGGCGGAAATTTTGGCCGACCTGCAAATGGATAAATACACCCTTGCAGCGGCAATTTTATATCGCAGTGTGCGTGAGAATAAAGTTGAAGTAAGTGATTTTGCCGAACAGATAGGGGACACAGTAGTTAGCCTCATCGATGGTGTGCAGAAGATGGCCTCTATTAGCGCTATCTCTAATCACACCGATGAGGCGGTATTTGGACTGCAAACGCAAGAGCAAGCCGAGAATGTACGTAAGATGCTTGTCGCTATGGTCGATGATGTGCGTATTGCGCTGATTAAACTTGCCGAGCGAACCTGTGCTATCCGCGCGGTGAAAAAGGCTGCGGTAGATAAGCGTAAAAAAGTCGCAAAAGAAGTGTCGGACATATATGCACCGCTGGCTCACCGGCTCGGTATAGGCCATATCAAGTGGGAATTAGAAGACCTTGCGTTTCGCTATCTCAAGCCCTATGACTACAAGTATATTGCCAAGCTTCTGGATGAGAAACGCCTTAATCGGCAGACTTACATTGAAGATGTAATTGATATTATTCAGGGCAAACTACGGCAGGATAGTATCGAAGCAGAAGTTTATGGTCGCGCAAAGCATATCTATAGTATTTGGCGCAAAATGCACCGTAAAAATATTGGCTTCTCCGAAGTATATGATATCCGTGCCGTGCGAGTATTAGTGGGCTCTGAGCGTGATTGCTATGCCGTTTTGGGCCTTATACATGCGTTGTGGCGCAATATCCCTCATGAGTTTGACGATTATATCGCCAACCCTAAAGAGAATGGCTATCGTTCCTTACACACCGCCGTGGTTGGTCCTTATAACCGTGTATTGGAAATTCAAATACGTACACACCAAATGCATGAGGAAGCCGAGTTCGGTGTTTGTGCCCACTGGCGCTACAAAGATACAGACAGTGATAATGGCAGTGATAGTCGCGACAGCTATGAGAAGAAGATCGAGTGGCTGCGACAGGTGCTTGAATGGCATGATGAAGTTGGTGGCAGTCCGTGGGAAGATGAGATGCCAAAAGGCATTGCTCAGGATCGTATCTACGTGTTTACGCCAGATGGGCATGTGGTGGATCTTCCTGAAAATGCCACACCGGTAGATTTTGCCTTTCGCATACACTCAGATGTCGGTATTCACTGCCGTGGCGCTAAAGTTAATGGCCGTATTGTGCCGCTTAATCATGCTTTGAAGACTGCGGATCAGGTTGAAGTATTAACCGGTAAACGCGCTTCTCCCAGTCGTGATTGGCTCAACCCTGCTTTAGGTTATGTCACCACTTCCAAAGGTCGAAGCCGTCTGCACCAATGGTTTAAAGAGCAGGATTGGGATCAAAATGTTGCCGACGGACGGGCCATGCTTGATCATGAATTTAAGCGTTTAGCGGTAAAATCTCTCGACTATGAAGCACTCGCTAAAAAACTCAACTTGAAAAGCTTAGAAGATCTCTATGCCGCAGTAGGGACTGCGGATATGAGTGTAGAAAAGGCTATTGGGGCCGCCCAGCGCTTGATTAGCGATAATGATACTTCGCGCACAGTGAGTTCACTAGTGGGGCGTGCTTCGGTTGAAGATAATGATGCAGAAGTCTATATCAACGGTGTTGGTAATCTATTATCTCATCTAGCCCAGTGCTGTAAGCCGATACCTGGCGATAGTATTTCAGGTTATATCACTGTTGGTCGAGGCGTCTCTATTCATCGTAAGGATTGCCCTAGCATACTGCAGCGGCAGAACGAAGAACCAGAGCGCATTATCGCAGTAGATTGGGCGGAAAAACCTAATAGCTTATATGCTGTGGTGATTCAGATTGAGGCCTTCGACCGTCACGGTTTGCTGCGCGATGTTTCTACTTTGCTCGACCGCGAGAAAGTTAACGTAACCTCCATGCTTTCCCAGTCCAATAAGGAGCGTAATACTGTGGACATGAAGCTCACCATCGAAATTGCGGATTTGGGAACCTTGAGCCGAGTATTTGCCAAGCTTAATCAGTTGCCTAATATTTCATCAGTTAGGCGCGATGGATAAGTTGTGCTGCCCCTTATATTTTGTTTCCAGCCACTGCTATCTTTAGGCACTTCTACTTCAAGTGCCTTCATTTCAAATACTTTCATTGCTAGGTAATCAGCATTATGTCAACACGCTCTTATAGTCTTGAGGATCTTCTATACCTTATGCAACGTCTGCGTGACCCTGATACCGGTTGCCCATGGGATATTAAGCAAGATTATTTGTCTATCACGCCTTCTACAGTGGAGGAAGCTTATGAAGTTGTCGATGCCATTGAGCGAGAAGATTATCAGCATTTAAAAGAAGAACTAGGGGATTTACTCTTTCAAGTCATCTTTTACGGGCAGCTTGCCAATGAAGAAAACCGTTTTTCTTTTGCCGATGTTGTCGACGAACTGACAGCAAAATTGATTCGTCGCCACCCTCATGTTTTTCCACAGGGCACACTGGAAAGCAAACGTGAAGCAGGGCAGGTGGCGGACGATACGAGCATTAACGCCTCATGGGAAGCGATCAAGCAACAAGAACGAAAAAATAAGGGCAGTGGTGGTATTTTCGACGATGTTCCAAGATCCTTACCAGCGCTAACACGAGGCGTAAAGTTACAAAAACGTGCAGCAAAAGTAGGCTTTGATTGGGCCTGTAGCGAGCAGGTGTTGGATAAAATCAAAGAAGAAGTGGATGAGTTGCAAGAGGCCATGGCTAAACAAGACAGTGCTGAAATAGCTAATGAGTTAGGCGATGTAATGTTCAGCTGTGTCAATCTTGCTCGCCATTTAGGGCAAGACCCTGAAGCCCTCATGAGGGTGGCTAACAGTAAATTTGAGCGACGCTTCAATCAAGTACATAAGCAGATGGGGGCGCAAGGTAAAAGCCAATACAGCGCCGAGGAGCTCGAAGGCTTTTGGCAGCTAGCGAAAGACAGTGAGTAAGCTGGCTGATCGAGCCGTATAGTTTTTGTGTAGAGAGCGCCCGCCGTACAAGTAAACTTTAGATATTGTTACCTAACTTACAACTAAGTTACGTTGCGAAAACGTTATGATCGATCCTGTTAGCATACACTATTGGTCTTAGGCCCTAAGTAAATCCTTGTTTATCCTCTGTTGGATGTGTATCGTATGCCGCCCATATGTTACAGACGAAAATCGAGCTGGCATCGTCAGTTCGCCTAACATCCGTTATCAGTGCTAAATATATATAATTAGAGGAATTTTCATGCGTGTAATTTTGTTAGGAGCTCCCGGAGCCGGTAAAGGAACCCAGGCTAAGTTTATTATGGAAGCTTTTGGCATTCCGCAGATCTCCACAGGAGACATGCTCAGAGCTGCAGTTAAGGCTGGGACTCCGCTGGGCCTTAAAGTTAAGGATGTTATGGCTTCAGGAGCATTGGTGTCCGACGACCTTATGATTGACTTGGTCAAAGAGCGAATTGCTCAAGACGATTGCAAAGACGGGTTCTTGTTCGACGGCTTTCCTCGCACTCTTCCTCAAGCCGAAGCATTAACAGCTTCAGGTATTCCTATTGATCATGTACTGGAAATTTTTGTCGAAGACGAAGAAATCATCTCTCGCTTAAGTGGGCGGCGTATGCATGAAGCATCTGGACGGGTTTATCATATTGTTCATAATCCGCCACGTGAAGAAGGCATTGACGACGAGACTGGTGAACCTCTTATATTACGTGACGATGACAAAGAAGAAACTGTTCGCAATCGTTTAGATATCTATCACACACAAACTGAACCTTTAGTTGAGTACTACAAAAATGCTGAAGGTATTGTTTTCCGTCAGGTGGGTGGTGTTGGTGCCCTCGATGAAATCCGTACAAAAGTTGTAGAAGCACTCAAATCATAGTGCTCACATGACGGGCATATACTCCTTAAGTATTGCTAGTTAAATATCATGGATAGCCTCAACCGAATATTGGCAATTGACGCGTCAACAGAGCATTGTTCTGTGGCGCTTTGTGTTGACGGGCAGCGCCTGGCTGATGTCTGCGAGACGCCAAAATCCCATGCTAATGTGCTATTGCCGATGGTAGATAATATCCTGTCTGAGGCTGGTATTTCATTGCCTGAGCTCCAGGCCATAGTGGTTTCTCTTGGGCCGGGGTCGTTTACCGGAATACGTATCGGTATCGGTGTTGTGCAAGGCTTGGCCTATGGTGCAAAGCTACCCGTTATCGGCTTTTCCTCTCTTGAAACATTGGCTTGGCGTGCTATCGCCAGTACTCAATCTACTAGTGGCAAACCAGATCATGGGACGATTATCTTGCCCTGCCTTGATGCCCGAATGGATGAGGTTTATTGGGCGGCATATGTTTATGGTATCGATACTATTAGTGAAGTGTTGCGTCCTAGAGTCAGCAGTATTGATGAGCTGAATACATATATACAGCAGCTCGATACTTCTTGTATTGGTGCCGGCCATGGTTGGCTGGTGCCTAACGCAGTTAATGTAGAGGTTTGTGATTCAAAATTGTTACCAAATGCGGCAGCTATGCTCGATTTGGTTGAGCAGTATCAGCATCATCAAAAGCCTTTATCAGAGTTCAGTGCTGCCAGTATTGAGCCTTTATATTTACGTAACGAAGTCACCTGGGTGAAACGAACACGCATTCGAAAAGAGCAACCCATTTAATCAGGATTTGATTAAACCATGGATCTTATTCACGTTATTATCCTTGCCTTGATTCAAGGTATTACAGAATTCTTGCCTATCTCTAGTTCAGCCCACTTAATCTTGCCCAAGGAAGTTCTCGGCTGGCCTGATCAGGGATTAGCATTTGATGTGGCTGTACATGTGGGAACGTTAATGGCGGTTATCGTCTATTTTCGGAAAGATGTACTCGATTTATTATCCGGCTGGTCGTTGTCACTCGTGGGCAAAGGTTTGAATGACGATGGGCGTTTGGCGTGGATGATTGCCTTGGCCACCGTGCCCGCCTGTCTTTTTGGCTTGCTGATGAACGATATTATTGAGGCGCATTTGCGTTCCATTAGCGTCATCGCTGCAACTACCATAGTCTTTGGTATTCTCTTGGCTTTGGCTGACAAGCGATCGGATAGGGCGAATAAAACACTGGTATCGATGACGCTCACGGCTGCTTTGGTGGTTGGTTTTGCCCAAGCTTTAGCACTAATTCCCGGTACTTCGCGCTCAGGTATTACTATCACAGCAGCTTTATTTCTTGGGTTTTCAAGAACAGATGCTGCGCGTTTTTCATTTCTACTTTCTATTCCTATTATTTTGATCAGTGGCGCTTATAAAGGTATTGGTTTAGTAGAGCAAAGCGCCGTTGACTGGCAAAGCATCTTTATTGGTATTGCTGTGTCAGCCGTCAGTGCTTATCTTTGTATTTACTATTTTTTGAGCTTTATTAACCGTTTGGGCATGATGCCATTTGTTATATATCGGATAATACTCGGAGCTATTCTTATAGTGTTAATCATTTAAGAGCGATTGATTGAATGAGTGAACAATATATTCGTGATGCCTTAATAGACTTTTTAAATGCGTCTCCAACACCTTATCATGCGACCGCTCAAATAGCGCAAATGCTTGTAGATAAGGGTTTTTCTGAGTTAAAAGAAGATGAATTCTGGGATTTGACGCTAGGCCAGCGTTACTATTTTGTGCGTTCAGATTCTACCATTGTGGGCTTTGTTTGGGGCTTAGATAATTCAGTAAGTAAAGGTATTCGCTTAGTTGGTGCCCATACCGATAGTCCCTGTATCAAGCTAAAGCCTCAGCCTGAAAAAAATATCAAAGGCTATCAGCAGTTGGGCATTGAGGTATACGGTGGCGCCTTACTTAACCCTTGGTTTGATCGTGATTTGTCTTTAGCTGGTAAAGTGTGTTTCTTACGAGATAGTGGCGAATTGACCTGTACTTGTATTAATTATCGTGATCCCATTGCCGTCATACCAAGCTTAGCGATACATCTAGATCGTGAAGCGAATAAAAAGCGCAGCATTAATCCTCAAACAGATATGAATCCTATTTTGTTCCAAGGGAGTAACGATTTTTCTTTGCGCACAATGCTACTTGAAAAGCTGCATGAGGATGGTATCAGCGATGCTAAAGAAGTATTAGATTTTGACTTGAGTTTTTATGATACACAAGGAGCTAATACCATTGGTCTTCACCAAGAGTTTCTTGCCAGTGCCAGGCTTGATAATTTGTTAAGCAGCTTTGTTGGTATGCATGCCCTTGCCAATGCGGACAATCAATATACATCTATTATGGTATGTAATGACCATGAAGAAGTAGGTAGCCAATCGGACATCGGAGCACTAGGGACTGTTGTAAAAGATCTACTCGCCCGGCTTTATCCCCAAGAGCAAGAGCGCCAAGTGGCAATAAGACGCTCGTTGATGCTGTCGGTAGATAATGCCCATGGAATTCACCCCAATTATGTGAATAGACACGATGAAAATCATGGCCCACAGCTGAATGCTGGGCCCGTACTTAAGTTCGACGCTAATCAAAGCTATGCGACTTCGTCTCACAGTGCTGCTTTTGTCAAGCAACTAGCTAGCATGGAACCGAAAGTGCCAGTGCAAACTTATGTTACGCGGGCTGATATGCGATGTGGTAGTACTATTGGGCCTTTAACATCTTCACAAATAGGTATAAAAACTCTAGACCTCGGTGTTGCCACCTTTGCCATGCACTCAATTAGGGAATTAGCTGGAAAAGATGATATTAATTATCTACACCGTCTATTGAGTCGCTTTTATAACGCTGAAAAAGTCGCAATATCGGGGTAAAATAAATAGCGTCTTAGATGTATGGATATTATTGCAATTGAAGGAGTCTTATCTGTTTTGTTAATTTTAGTTTCATAATAACGTCGATTAGACAAGAGGTTGTTGACATTGGATATTAATGCACTTAAGAAATTTGTTCCGTTTAGTGAAATAGAGGACAAATATCTCGAGGATGCGCTCAAACACATATCCCTCAAGACTTTCAATAAAGGTGATATGTTATTTAAACGCAACCGCTCTGTAGCGGAACGTTACTATTTGATTTCAGGGCGGGTTGATCTTATCGATGCTCGTTTCGAATCCACTCCTGTAGAAGCTAATACCGCTAAAGTGACTAATGCGCTAAATCTTGAGTCGCCAACGGTGTGTTCCTGTATTGCTAAGTCAGGCGTTGAAGCTTTCACCATAGAGTTGGAAATGCTCGATCGTATTGTTTCTTGGCGGGAATCTGCTGCCTACGCCAATGAAAGCGACGACACTGAAATGGTGACAGGTGAGATTGAGGTTAGCAATATTGCCGATCATGATGCTACCGACTGGATGTCCTCACTGTTGCAATCCCCCTTATTTACAAAAATTCCCTTAACACAAGTACAAGATTTATTTTTGCGCTTCAAGGATGTGCCCGCTGAAGCTAAAGAGGTCGTGATTAAAGAGGGTGAAAAGGGCGACTTCTTCTATGTGTTAGCCTCCGGTCGTGCCAGGGTGACAAATCGCTCCGAGAGTGTGGATGTGGTATTAGAACCCGGAAGTTATTTTGGCGAAGAAGCTCTACTTGGTAATACGCCGAGAAATGCCACGATTACTATGACTGAATCTGGCCACTTAAAAAAACTCGACGCACAAGATTTTGAGGCGCTTTTAAAAGAGCCTGTCTTGCAATATGTTGAGCAAGATGAGCTTGGAACACTAGGTAAGCCGCATAAAATGCTCGATGTTAAAATGCCTATGGAATACAGAATGAATCATGTTCCAGGTAGCATTAACGTTCCCCTTGCGCGTTTGCGCTCATCGATTAATGAGTTGGCGAAGTCGTGTGCTTATGTGGTGCCTGATGATGCTGGTAGCCGCGCAGATATTGCCGCACACTTACTCTGCCAAGCTGGTTTTGATGCCTATATCCTAAGGGCGCAAAGCGAGAATCGATAAGCATTTTGTTGTAGTTTTGAATGATTTTTCTTTGATCGACTAACATAAGAAGTGAAAATCCTTCTTTTATCTCCTTATGATGCCAATAGCCACCAATATTGGTGGCGTTTATTAAAAGCGCATTTTAGTGGCTATAACTGGACTGTGCTCACCTTGCCCGCCCGCTATTTTAATTGGCGTATTCGCAGCAATAGCCTGACTTGGTCGCAGCAACAGCAGCACGTCTTGCAGCAGGAGTATGATCTTTGCATCGCCACGTCCATGACGGATCTCGCTACTCTAAGAGGTTTATTGCCCTCTCTGGCGGCTATTCCTACACTATTGTACTTTCATGAGAATCAAGTTGCCTATCCATTGTCTAATAAAGCCGAACAGCGTCAAAACATTGAGCCGATCATGGTGCAAATATACAGCAGCTTGGCGGCTAATCATCTGAGCTTTAATAGTTGTTACAATCGTGATTCTTTTTTTAGCGGATTAAAACAACTATTAAAAAGATTCCCTGATGCTGTACCACCGAATTTGCTTGTTAAGTTAGAGAAAAAATCCAGCGTGTTAGCAGTGCCAATTGCTTACCGAGGCACCATATTGGTTAATCCAGGGTTGGTTAATCCAAGATCGATTAACACCAGCTCGGTTAATAAAATGCCGGCTAATAATAGAAGCCTTAACATGCTAACTAATCACGGGCAAAAACAATATCAGTTAGTATGGAACCATCGCTGGGAATATGACAAGGGCTGTCAACGGCTGCTGGCTTTTATACAAGCAATGCCTGCGCAAACCGCGTTGACTTTACATGTAGTTGGGCAAAGTTTTAGGCAAGTTCCTCCGGAGTTTGAAAAGATCAAAGCCGAGTTATCCAAGCGCGGTTGGTTGGGGCAGTGGGGCTATCTTAAGGATATTAAGGAGTACCACCAGCTTCTTGAGCAGAGCCATTTCGTGCTCTCCACTGCTGAGCATGATTTTCAAGGGCTCTCTGTATTAGAGGCTGTCGCCCGAGAATGTATCCCCATTGTTCCTGATCGCTTGGCATATTGTGAGATGTTTGATGATCGTTACCGCTATGCCAGTGATAGTGACCTTACAGTAGAGGCGCAATCCATGGCACAAAAAGTTCAATATTTTCTTGCGTCTGAAAATATTCCTCATGCCGATGTGAGTAGATTTTATATGGATAACTTAGCGACAGAATATGAGCAACTGTTTGCCAGTTTAGTGAACAGTGCATGAGTTTAGCCATAGTAAGTTGCTGCCATGGCATGTCATAACAAAGTCCCCATTGTTTGATGGCAGCACTATTGGAAATTGCGGCCTATGCATTTCCAATAGTGTTGTGGAAAGGTATTATGCCTGCACTAGCGTTTTGCTCTAGTGAATTACGGATCATGGGTGAATAAATGACAAAAGAACGAATTTTAACAGGCATTACTACCACAGGTACGCCGCATCTGGGGAATTATGTGGGTGCTATTCGACCAGCAATTGCATCGAGTAAAAATGACAATGTGGAGTCATTTTTGTTTCTTGCTGACTTGCATGCCTTGATCAAGTGCCAGCAGCCTGAGCAAATTAATCAATCCACTAAAGAAATTGCAGCCACTTGGCTAGCTCTAGGCCTCGACCCTGATAAAACGGTTTTTTATCGTCAATCCGATGTTCCAGAAATCAGTGAATTGTGTTGGATTCTCACTTGTATGACTGCTAAAGGTTTGATGAATCGTGCCCATGCTTATAAAGATGCGGTTGATAACAATGCTAATAATGGGGAAGATGCTGACTTTGGTATTACCATGGGGCTGTTTAGCTATCCGGTGTTAATGGCTGCTGATATTCTTATGTTCAATGCAGATAAGGTGCCTGTCGGTCGAGACCAAACGCAACACTTGGAAATTGCCCGAGATATTGCACAACGCTTCAATCATACTTACGGGGAAGTTTTTAAGCTTCCAGAAACAGTGGTTGATGATAGTGTTGCTCTGCTAAATGGTTTAGATGGCCGTAAAATGAGTAAAAGTTACAATAATACTATTCCTCTTTTTTTAGGCCAAAAGCAGCTCAAAAAGCATATTAATAAAATTAAAACGAATTTACTTGAACCCGGCGAGCCTAAAGATACAAGCGATTCAACGGTTTTTCAGATTTGGGAGGCCTTTGCCGATACATCCCAAACCGACTATATGCGCAAAGAATTTGCTAACGGGATTGCATGGGGCGAAGCGAAAAAACAGCTATTTGAATTAATCGATGCAGAATTGAGTGAACCTAGAGAGCGCTACAACAGCTTAATGGATGATCCTGCTGCAATTGAGAAGATTCTAAAAGCCGGCGCTGAAAAAGCTCGTGAGCATGCCAGACCCTTGCTGGCCAAAGTTAAAAAAGCGGTGGGAATTGGCGCACTATCGTGATGGCAACATCTATCCATCAATAGCCATTTGTTTGTTAACTTTTATTTTCTAAATTAACGCTCCTTTAAAATCGCTAGTATTTTCGGGGAGCGTCAAATCATTTTTAGCTATCCTTAGTAATTATTTCCCTTAAACCTGCGGTGACTAACCAAGTCGCAGTTGTTTATGATGTGTTTTGGCACATATTTCAATCTATCCGAGCTTGAGATGTTAACTGGCGAAGCGAGACATACGCGACTAGTCTATAAGTGTGTGTGACTTATGCTGTTATCGTATCTTCGGGGTGGTGAGTGAGTAGTTTTTTGTCGAATATTGGTGTGCTGTTAGGTATAGCCCTGGCTGGAATTGGTATCTCATATTGGGCGGACTCCCTCTTCATCGCTTACGCCACTATGCTGGTGTTAGTGGCTGTAGCTGCCTTTATTCTACTTCGCACCAACCAGGGTGACAGTAGTAACGAGGATATTGACTATACCACCCATACCTCTTTAAAAAGCAGTACGGAAAAAATAGACGGAACCTTATCTCCCTTGTTTGACGAAGTGGATGGTATGTCTAAAGAAATTCGTCATCTGGCAGAAGACTCAAGTATTCGTTTGCATGCAAGTTTCCAAGGCCTTACCGATTCTGCAAAAGCAGGCAAAGACTTAATGATGGGCATCGCTAACCAGCTGACACCTGATGGATCTGATCCAAATAACGTCTCCCTTAAAGGTTTTGCCAAGGAAGTTGGCACCATATTAGATGACTATGTCAGTTTATTTGTCGATATAAGCCAAAAAAGTGTGCAAGCCGTTCACAACATCCAAGATATGGTGACCCATCTAGATGGTATGTTTGGCCTAATTAACGACATACGTGGCATTGCTGATCAGACTAACCTGTTGGCTCTTAATGCTGCGATTGAAGCTGCGAGAGCTGGTGAAGCAGGCCGAGGCTTCGCTGTTGTTGCCGATGAGGTTCGTAAGCTTTCTCAAGACTCAAATGACTTAAACGAGCAAATTCGTAAAAAAGCGGAAACAGCTAAAGAAACAGTAACAAATGTCGAAAAAGTAGTAGGTGAAATCGCATCTCTTGATATGAATATTGCTATAGACGCGAGAGGACACTTAGACGGCATGTTAAATGAATTGGAGTCGGTAAATTCAAAGGTTTCCGAGAGTGTTGTCCGAGGCGCTGAAATTGGAGAAGAAATAAAAAATGAAGTGGCTCGTGCGGTCACTGCGTTGCAGTCTGCCGACAGAGTTTCTCAATTTGCCGAACAAATTATAGCAACGACGGAACATCTCACAGAGGTGTTGACCAAGTACCGCACCACCATAACAGGTCATAATAATGCGCATGCAGCACTGTTAGCCTCGATATCAGAGCTCGATAATACGGAAGAATTTAAACCTGCGCTCTCTGGGTTGGTGGCTAATACGGGAGACGATGTTGATCTATTTTAACAAAGTTCCTGATCACATTTTCTTTAAATATATGAAACCTTAGTTAATCTGAGGAGGGGTTATTTTGCCTATTCAAGTTGAACGTAGTAATGATAATCATATGTCGGTAGTTTTAGATGAACGTTTTGACTTTGAGTCAGTTGATCCCTTTCGGCGTAGTTATGAAAGTTTAGAGAACGTTAGAAATAAGTTTATTGTTATTGATTTTAGAAATACACGTTATATTGATAGCTCCGCACTTGGTATGTTGATAAATGCTAAAAATCATTTCGATGACCTAGGCGCTAAAATGAAATTAATAAATACCAATGATCAAATTAAGAAGATCTTTAGTATTTCAAGGTTTGATAAAAAGTTTGATATTTCTTAATACGTAAGAGTCAAATTATGAAGCTTCTCGTTGTCGATGACCATGAATATAATCGCGAGCTGTTATCTTTTATACTAGAAGATGAAGGTTATGATGTTGTCTACGCAGAAAATGGAGAAGAAGCCTGCGAACAGGCTCGCAATGACTCTGATATTAATCTTATTCTCATGGATGTCACTATGCCTGTCATGGACGGCATTGAGGCAACACGTATTATAAAAGAGGAATATGGCGAAAAACTAGTGCCTATTATTTTTGTCACAGCACTTGATGATAGCGAAGTTTTAGCAAAGTGCCTCGACGCTGGTGGTGACGATTTTGTACCTAAACCCATTAATGAAAGTATACTTCTGGCAAAAATTAAAGCCCACGCTCGAACTCAGGAAATTTATCGAAATTTAGAAAAAGCGAATGAAAGGTTGCAGTATCATAAGAAAGTCATGGATCGAGAACATCTTATTGTTGAGCGGATCTTCGAGCGCGGTGGTAATAGAGTTAAAACAGACTGCTTAAATGTAAAAAAATATACGTCACCTATGTCCATGTTTAACGGTGATATTATTTTGGAAGCTCCCTCTCCAACGGGTGGTATTTATAATTTAGTTGGAGATTTTACTGGTCATGGATTAGCTGCCTCGATCGGTACATTGCCGGTAACAGAGATTTTCTATCGCTTGTCTGAGCAACAGGTGAATATTGGTTTGTTTGCTAAAGAGATCAATAAATCTCTGGTTGATCTTTTGCCTGGAAACATGTTTTTTTGCTGTGCTATTACCTATCTTGATAGTAAAGGGAAAACCTTATCACTTTGGGCCGGCGGTATGAATGATGTGCTAAGAGTCTTAAACAATGCTGAGCGCGAAATCATTAAAGTCCCCTCGGAGCATATGCCCCTTGGCATACTTAAAGAGGAGGAATTTGATGAAACGCCGCTCTCTATTGAAGTGACTCAAGGGGAAAGAATTTATATTTATAGTGACGGTATTAATGAAGCCACTAACGAGAAAGACGAGGAGTTTGGTCTTGAGCGTATAGAAGCAATTGTCAGACAAGATAAAGACAATTGCATGCAGATTCTTATTGATGAAGTACATGATTATCAAAGTGGTGATGGCCAAAGTGATGACATATCACTTATTGAGATTACTATCGATAAGCCTGTTCATGTAGATAAGAAAACACAAGAAAAAATAGATATATTAGAGCGAGATAATTCGTCCGAAGCTTTTGCTTGGAATTTTTCCATGAAATTACAGGGCGAAGAACTAAGAATTAATAGTATTGTTGATCAGCTTATGGTTTTCGTAGGTGGAATCCAGGGTGTTGAGTTACATAGAGAGAAGATTTTTACTATTGTTAGTGAGTTATACAGTAATTCACTTGAGCACGGAGTTCTAGGTTTAAAGTCTAGTTTAAAAGATACTGCTGATGGATTTAGTCAATATTATAAATTGAGAAAAGAAAATCTGGAGAAGGTTGGAAAAGAGGATTTTATTGACTTGGAGTTTTGCTTTTGTAAGAGTGATTCTAATTCGATAATATTAAAAATTACCGACAGTGGTAAGGGGTTTGATTTTGAGCATACTATGAAGCGACTAGCTGAAAATGAAGATTCTCATGGTAGAGGTTTGCCCTTACTCTATGACTTATGCTCTTCCTTGGAATATTCCAGCCAAGGAAGAACCGTAACGGCAGAATATAGCCTCAAGCTTTAGCGCTGCATTTTAAGCGTGTTTTTCGTAGTTGATTTTTTAGTTATGAGTAACACTCTCTGAGCACCGCCTCAATTTTGGAGGTTAGCATAGTAATATCATCTTGCGTTGAGATAAATGGCGGCATCGTATAAATTAATTTCCCAAAAGGACGCAGCCAAATACCATGTTTAACAAAAAGTGGCTGGATCTTTTTCATGTCTACAGGCTGGTGTAATTCCACTACACCAATTGCACCCAATACTCTAACATTATTCACACATTTAAAATCTTCGCAGGTGCTTAATCCTTCTTTTAGCCAGCGAGAAATATTCATAACTTGTTGTTGCCAATTATTTTCTAGCAATAGCGTAATGCTTGCGTTAGCCACAGAACATGCCAAAGGGTTCGCCATAAAGGTAGGGCCGTGCATAAAAACACCAGCTTCCCCCTGACTGATAATATTTGCCACAGTGCTATTGCATAAAGTGGCAGCCATGCTCATATACCCTCCGGTTAAAGCTTTGCCCAAGCACATAATATCAGGCGAAATATCGGCATATTCGCAGGCGAATAATTTTCCTGCACGGCCAAAGCCGGTAGCAATTTCATCGGCAATTAATAATATTCCATAGTCATCGCACAGCTGCCGTACTTTTTTAAGAAAGTTAGGTGAGTAGAATCGCATACCGCCAGTGCCTTGTACAATTGGCTCAAGAATGACAGCAGCAATTGAATCCTTGTGTGCCTGTGCCTTGTGTAAAAAATTTTCAAAAAAGCTATCGTCCCAGGTTTGTTCGAAGCCACATTGTGGCGCTTCAGCAAAAATATTTTCTTGCAAGAATCCAGAAAATAACTGATGCATTCCCGTTACTGGATCACATACTGACATTGCACCAAAGGTATCACCGTGATAACCATTCTTAATTGTTAAAAAGTGACTGCGTTGTTGCCCTTGTGAATTCCAATATTGAATTGCCATTTTGAGGGCAACTTCCACTGCGACAGAACCTGAGTCGCAGAGAAAAACCTTATCTAAACCTGCTGGTGTTAACTGGGTGAGTCTAACGGCTAAGTCAACGGCAGGTTGATGTGTGAGTCCACCAAACATAACATGCGACATAGTGTCGATTTGTTGATGTAAGGCTTGGTTTAAACGGGGGTGGTTGTAGCCATGAATGGTGCTCCACCAGGACGACATGCCGTCGAAGAGTTTTTCACCTGAATGTAGGTTTAGGTAACACCCTTTTGCTGAAGCCACAGGAAATAGCGGCATATCGCTATTAACACGAGAATAGGGGTGCCATACGTACTGCCGATCTTTCTCCAACAGTTGCTGGGTGAAAAGTTTATCGCTATCTTTCACAGGGTTACCTATATTTAAAAGCTGCTATTGTACATTGATCTATTAACCTGGCAATCAAATAGTTCTTTCACAACTATGTGATTAATCTGTAGGTTAAGGTTTTCCTACTTTACGCTATGACTCAAGAAAACATAGAAAGCAATTTTGCCCTATTAATAGTAATATGTGGTCAAATCATCGCTTAAAAAATAAGGTATACGATCTTTGATCGACGATATATTTAACTATGGATGTGGAACAAACAAAACAGTATTGCCGAGCCTTCCAAGGAGTTTTAGAGCAGAATACGGGACACCCGTCTAATGTGTTAGTTTTTCGAGTGGATAAAAAAAATTCGCCTATTTTAAGACAAGTGCACCGGAACAATGGCGATTTAGCATACGTGTTGATCCTGATTTGTATCTAGGCCTTACCGATCAGCCTGGTATCAAACCCGCCCGTTATATGCATCGTTATCACTGGGTGACAATAATCAACGTACAAGCCGTTGATGAGCACTTTTTAAAAGAATTAATTTGCTGGTCATATGAAAAAGCGTTAGTGAGCTTGTCAAAGAAAACACAAAAAAATCTTTTAGAGAGTAGTTCCAGTAACATTAACCGACATTAAAATACGTGATTTCTTGCTTTATATGTTCGAGTTTCTTTCGAGTTTATATAATTATTATAGGTTTTTGGTGATTGTGTGCAGAGGCTATAGCAACTGCTATCTTCTTTTAGCGCATTGATAAAACTATCGAGTTGGACAAAATATTTATTATCGTGTGAGGCGATAGTAAAACGTATAAGTGAGTGACAGGATGGACTGCGTTCAAAACTCACTCTCCTTATTTCACATTTAAGCTGCATGCGAAATGCTTTATTGAATTCCAGATAACATTGACAACGCTCAATATTTGCCAACATAGGCCTAATATCTGGGCCATAAAATTCGGCCAGTGCACCATGTGCACTCAAGTTCTTGATATACCCAACAATGGGGATTTGGTGGGGTACAGTCACTGAAATTTTTGGCCCGCGCCTGTTCTCAAAGTAGATACGGGAAAACCACCGTTGGTTGTTGCTAAACCTGTGATCTAAAAGTCTGAGAGTATATAAATCGTAGAGATTATCAGCGATCTCACATTGGAGGTTTAAAAACTCTTCGCCAGTTTTTAATTGTAACCAGAACGGTGAACTCTCAAGAGACTTGAGTACCTTATGACAGACAGGCGGGTGTAAGCCGTCAATGAGTATTGAATTTTCGTAATAATTAAAACCTAATAGTACGCTGTGGTGAATCTGTGGGCTGTTGTTTAAATAAATTGTGAGTTTGGCATGTTCTTGTTGTGCATCTAATAACGCTCTTAGCAGCTTCTCATTGCCTTGGTGAACTCGATCGAATTGTGATGATGAATTAGTTTGATTCCCCACGATGCACACTCTCCTAGGATAGTTTGAACTCGGATAGATTAAATGAGAGCCTGCTAATACGGTTTGAATTGCACCTGCCAGTAGCCCCTTGATTATGCTCTGAGACAGTAGCTCTCATAAACTCTTACAATTACTTCAGCAAAAGCTATGCCCACAGTCTCTGTTTTATGCATTTTTAAGGATGTCTATTAGCTTTCAATGGCTAAAACCTATGTAACATACGCGCGAAATAGGCATAGAGCGCAGCCTTGTATGATTTGTGTTTAGGTGGTTGTTGGCTCGTAATATTGTGCTTTGTCGCCTATTTTTCTTGGAGGGGAGCTTATCTTACGGAAGCTTACTGCCTTTATTGCCGCTAGATGATTGCTATTATCGGGCTGCAGGCAGATAATTTCCTCTTCGATTGCATTTCATCATAGGTGTGAAAACCGTACAATGTGCGCCTTTATATATTGTACAAAGGTAAATACTCGTGGTACCCGATCGCGACCAAAGAAAACCCAGGCTTGAATTTAACAAATTGCACAAACGCTTACGCCGTAATGTGGGCAAGGCCATCTTAGACTATAACATGGTCGAAGAGGGTGACCGTGTTATGGTCTGTTTGTCAGGTGGTAAAGACTCCTATGGCATGCTCGATATATTATTGAGTCTCAAAAAATCTTCCCCTGTAAAATTTGAGGTTATTGCCGTCAATATGGATCAAAAGCAACCAGGCTTTCCCGAACATGTCTTGCCTGAGTACTTGGATTCTTTAGGGGTGGAGTACCATATTGTAGAAAAAGACACCTATAGTGTGGTGAAATCTGTTATTCCTGAAGGTAAGACCACATGCGGGTTATGCTCCAGGCTAAGGCGGGGTACCCTCTATGGTTTCGCCGAGAAAATTGGCGCCACCAAAATAGCCTTAGGCCATCATCGCGATGATGTGGTTGAGACCTTATTTCTCAACTTATTTTACGCCGGCCGCTTAAAAGGGATGCCCCCTAAGTTATTGTCCGATGACAAGCGTAACATTGTTATTAGGCCACTGTTTTACTGCTCGGAAAAGGACTTACAGAGCTATGCAGATTATAAAGAATTCCCCATTATTCCCTGTAACCTCTGTGGCTCTCAAGAAAACCTCCAGCGTCAGGTGATCAAGCAAATGCTTGCCACATGGGAGCGTGAGCACCCCGGCCGTGTGGAAACGATCTTTTCTTCCTTGCAACGAATATCCTTGTCACAGCTGGCAGATAACGAGCGTTTTGACTTTAAAGGTCTTACCCTTGACCGCACTGCGCCGCTTGAGGATAGTATCGGGATACCGGCAATAGATGATAGTGTCGCCTCGCAATTGGTTAAGGCGATCAATATTTAGGGCTTGTTGTTCTATGAATATGCTGCAAAAACAGGAATATTAGTATAAAGAAGCTAAGATTAAGTATTAGGGTCTATCCATATTCATTTTTAATATCACTGTTTGGCAGCAAATACGCCACCTGTTTGAGCTTAAGGCGTTAGTATAAATGGTGGTAATAAAGCCAGTATTAATAGCTTCTCGGGGCTTGCTAAAACAACGCTGAAAAGGCCCAAGTTCTATGGTTTGCTTGTTAACAGGGAAAACCATGTCGACATAGGTTCTACAACTAACTATAAGGTATGACGTGCAAGGTTTCGCTCAAGGAATATCATTCAGATTAGCAAAAGTTGGTGTTGTTATCGCGTTTATTGTTGGTATTTTGATGAGCGCTGTGCAAATGTATATCGATTACCAAGTACAGTCTACTGAAATTACTAGTCTTATTTCTCGTATTACGGAAGTATCAACACCTCCGGCTGTGCGTGCGGTGCATACCCTTGATGATAAACTTGCACGTGAAGTTGCCACAGGCTTGATGCGTTATGACTTTATTATTGCGGTAACAATTGAAGATGAGGAGGCCAACGAGCTTGCCTCTGCCAGTAAGCCGCGACAAGAGTCTAATACCCATTGGTTTACGCAGTTTTTCACTGATGATCTAAAACTATACAGTTCGTCTTTATTTATTCCTGGTGAGGTCAATGTTAGTGGCCATATGCTTTTTGTGGTGGATTTAGATATTGCCTACCGACCTTTCTATCAACAGTCTGTCGTACTTATCAGTTCGGGCTTAATTCGCAGCTTTTTTTTAGTGTTATTTTTGTTCATTGCCTTCCACTACATGCTCACTAAGCCTCTGATTAACTTGTCTGTTCAGATGAAGCAGATTAATCCTGGTAGTCCCGGTGAACAGCGCCTTAATCGCCCTCATCAGACAGATGATGAACTGAATCAACTGGTGCAGAGTGCTAACCAACTTCTGGATACTGTAGATTTGGCGCTGGCGAAGCGGCGTGCGGTGGAAGTGGTATTGCGTAAGAGTGAAGAGCATGTACGCCAAATTATCGATAGCTTGCCCGTCTGGGTAGGGGCGCGTAATTGCGACGGTTATTACATTTTTGCCAATAAAGCGCTATCGGGTTTTCTGGGGACAACACCCGATCAGATGCGCGGCTCTCACATCGGTGAGTTTGAACAGTATTCGGCTATGTCGCCGTCGGAGATTGTTGCCCTTGATGCGGAAGTCATTAAAAACCGCCGTCCTGCCCAAATATGGGAAGAAAAGTGGGTGGATATCAACGGCAAACCCCATCAAATGCACACCTACATCATGCCCATGGAATTTTATGATGAGGTAGTCGCCTTAGTTGTATCATCAGACATCACTGAGTTGAAGAATACCCAAGAGCTGATGGAACATATGGCCTACCATGATCCGCTGACAGACTTGCCAAATCGCAGCTATCTTCTAGAGCGTCTGGAAGAAGAACTGTCTCGCGCCACCATGCAGAAGGTTATTGGCGCTTTGTTGTTTATCGACCTGGATCAGTTTAAAAATATCAACGACTCGTTGGGCCACCCTGTGGGCGATGTAGTACTTAAACGTGTGGCTGAGCGCTTAACCTCAGTCACCGGTGACAATGATGTGGTGGTACGTCTAAGTGGCGATGAGTTTGTAATAATTCTCACAGGCTTAGGGGATCATCTGGATGATGCAGTGCTGCGTGCGGAAGCTGCTGGGGAGCGAATTAAAACCTCGATTGCAGAGCCTTATTACCACAATGATTTTGAGCTACACGTTACTTGTAGTGTAGGCGTTGTTATGTTTCCTGATGATGATGCTGGCGTACATGAGCTTTTACAATATGCCGATACAGCCATGTATCAAGTCAAAGATCATGGGCGCAATGCGATTCAATTTTTTAATCGCAACATGGCTGACAATGCACGCAATGTCTTAGTGATGGAAGGGGATTTGCACAAAGCCTTGGAAAACAAGCGTTTTAGCTTGCATTTTCAACCTCGTGCAGACTCTCAAAGCTCAGAAATTGTGGGTGCTGAAGCCTTGTTGCGATGGTATCACCCTGAACGAGGCATGGTATCGCCCGCTGAATTTATTCCCGTCTTGGAAACCTCTGGTCTCATTGTAGAAGTGGGACAATGGGTCATTAGTGAGGCAATTAAACAAGTGAAGCAGTGGCAAGCGCAGGGGCTTTGGCACGAAAATATGCGTATCGGTGTTAATATTAGTCCTCGTCAATTCCGCGCCGCTAATTTCGTTGATGATGTTATTAAAATCTGCACCCGAGAATCCTTCCCTCCAAATTTAATTGAGATGGAAATCACTGAAGGCATTGTAATCCAAAACCTTGATGAAACCGTCGGTACGATGGCCGCTTTATGCGCCGAGGGTATTAATTTCGCTTTGGATGATTTTGGTACGGGGTATTCTTCTATTAGCTATCTTAAACAGTTACCTGTTTCGATTTTAAAAATAGATAAGAGTTTTGTGCGAGATCTTACGGTAGATCGTAACGATAGGGTGCTTGTGGAAACTATTAGCGCAATGGGTAATATGTTAAAGCTAGACGTGGTAGCTGAAGGGGTAGAAACTGCTGAACAGCTAAAGTGTGTACAGCAATATAAGTGTCGATATTATCAAGGCTATTTTTGCAGTAAACCATTATCTCCACGAGATTTCGAGCGCTTACTGGTTAAAGGGAAAACCGCTGTACAGTTAGTTTAAGTGATCGTCGCCAACGATATTTAAAATTTAAATAACTTTGCCAACAGTACTGGCACAGCTGTTTCAACTTTCAAGATGCGTGCACCTAAATGGACAGGTGTAAATTCCCGCTCAACAAAATACGCCACTTCTTTTTCTGTAAATCCGCCTTCTGGGCCTACTACAAGACACGTATTTTTCTCATCACTCACCTGTGGACAAGACTGTTGGGTACCTGGGTGAGCAATAAAACGGTTAGAATTAGCCGCCAGTGTCGCTAAGTTATCTTCTACAAAAGGCCTAAAACGTAAGTGTTTTTCCACAATTGGCAGCTGGGTGGCCATGCCTTGTTCCAAACCTAATAACAACTGTTCGCGAATTGCCGTATCACTTGCAGCAGGAGATTGCCAAAAGCTTTTTTCCACTTTTCCCGTCTGTAGAAAACATAATTTTTGTGCGCCCATGGTTGCTACAGTCTGTAAAATACGTTTTAGCATTTGCGGGCGCGGCATGGCGAGAATTAATGTTAGAGGTAAATTCTTTGGCGGTTGCGTAATTAAATCGATATCTTTAATTGTCACCTCTTTACCAGTTTCATCTATAACGCCACTACCCATTAAGCCGTTAATTTTTCCCAGTTGAATTCTTTGTCCCGGGGAAAATTTAAGAATCTCACAAATATGACGACTTTGGCGCAAGTTTGCTATAGCTGTTGTTGGCGAGGTAAATTGATGGTCTTCAAGTAACAATAAATTCATGAAATTATAATGGCACGCAAAGCAAGTTATTGTAGCGCTTATCACTTTGTCTGTTAATAAAAATCTTAAGCAAGTATATGTTAGGAGGGGTTGTTAACATGCTCTGGCAAAAAGTAAGTGGTTTTTTTCATCGTTGAAGCTATGATACTCGTAAAAACTAAGCGGTACTTCTAACAGGAGTGACAGCGGTGACATCTTACAACTTAGAAGGGCGATAGATTTGAGCAGTAAAGAGTTAGCAGATGAAACAATTTTAGCCGGTGGCTTGGGCTTTATGGATGACAGTTATCGAGGTGTTATTCCAGGCGTTTATCCAAGTACTACTTATGAAAGAGCAGAGGATAATTCTTATCCTAGCGGCAAAATTTATACACGTGATCACAACCCTAATTATCAACAACCAGAAGCTGTACTGGCCGCTCTAGAACATGGCGAACAGGCCATGCTTTTTTCGTCGGGAATGGCCGCCGCCACAAGTGTTATAATGGCGCTTAAACCTGGGGATCATATCGTTGTACCAAAAGTGATCTACTGGTCTTTTAGAAATTGGCTGCAAACCTATGCTAGTGATTGGGGTATCGAAACCACCTTTGTTGATAATGGCGACCTTTCTGAACTGAAAGCTGCCATCAAGCCCGGTAAAACAAAATTGCTTTGGTTAGAAACGCCAGCGAACCCTACCTGGGTTGTAGACGATATTGCTGCATGGGCAGATATCGCTCGTGAAGTTGGTGCTAGATTGGCAGTGGACAACACCGTGGCTACACCCCTGTTGTGTAACCCTTTAGATTTGGGTGCGGATATTGTCATGCACTCTGCTACTAAATATCTCAATGGCCATTCTGACGTATTAGCTGGTGCGTTGGTGACTAAAGTCGTTGACGATCATTGGCACCGTATGGCAAATATTCGCGCCTCCGGTGGTGCGGTGTTGGGGCCGTTTGAAGCGTGGTTATTAATGCGTGGTATGCGTACCTTAGCGGTAAGAGTGAAACAAGCCTCGAACAACGCGTTAGCCTTTGCAAAGGCGATAGAAACCCATCCCAAAATACATGCGGTTATGTATCCTGGCTTAGAAAGCAGTGCTGGCCATCGTATTGCCAAAAAGCAAATGAAAGGTGCCTATGGCGGTATGCTCAGTATTCGGGTAAGAGGTGGAGAATCAGCAGCTATTGCCTGTGCAGCTAAACTGGCTATTTTTAAAAGAGCCACCTCTTTGGGTGGGATTGAGAGTTTGGTCGAGCACCGTGCGAGTGTTGAGGGTGAAGGGACACCATGTCCGGCCGACTTATTGCGTTTGTCGATCGGCATTGAAGATGTTAATGATTTAATTAACGATATGAAACAAGCGTTAGAAGGAAGTTAACGACTTATCTTTATATCTCTATCTTTGTTTCTTTAAATGAGTGCCTACTTATTAGCGGGGCGAAAATAAAGAGTACACATCAGTACCAGACCTTCAGAGGCAGGACGCCGACGTAGAGCGTACAAGGATGTATTCACAGCGTGTCTGGTAATGATGTGTCTTCTTTTCAAGTACCTTGGTAGTAAATAGGCGCTCATTTACATTAATTTTATAGTGTCCACTGAAACCCAACACGGTACACTGCGCCTCTTTGTTCATAGTAGCGCAAGAGGTTTGGCATTCCTTGAAAAAAAACAAATTCATTTTCGCCAGTAATATTGTCGCCCTCAAGATATATATCCAGGTTTTTTGTTACGGAAAACTTTGAAGAGAAACCGAGTTGACCATAGTCGTCGGTGACTTCTACCAATCCACCTCTGCCTCGGTTTGCCCGCACAAATCCTTCTCTAAAGTTGTAATGGAAACCCAAATAAAAATGATTTTTTTCGTAGAAAACAGAAAGGTTGTAGATATTATTCGAAAGGTTTTCTAAGGCTTGTTTAGTATTCATTGCATTGCTAGAAAGTATATCGGTATATGTATAGTTCATCTGATATCCTAGACCTGATTCGAACACATATTGCCAAGCTAACTCCACACCACCTATTTTTGCCGCAGCAAGATTTTCTGGACGGCGCACGTTGATGCTTGGTGAGGTGTTAGCTTTTGTCAGATGATCGGTTAATATCCTATCTGAAATTACATCCTTAATATCTTTAATAAAAATAGCCGCACTAGCGTGAGCAACATCCCCATACCATTCCAAAGATAAATCTGTATTCGTCGAGCGCATCGGCCGAAGTTTTGTGTTACGCACTCGGTTAAACATAGAATTACCATCAAACAAAGTGATCTCGACTGTGCTTAGTTCCAGAGGATCGGGGCGGGCAATAGTTTTTGATGCGGCAATGCGAAAGCTAATATTTTCAGAAAATTTAAAGCGAGTATTAAACGCCGGTAAAATATTCCTATATCTGTGCTGATCAGATATTGGCAACAAGTTTTCAGTATTTCTTTGTGATGGATTGGGCGCCGCTGTAAAAGGTCTTAGTTTCGCACCAACAGATTGTAATCTTGTGTCAGCAATACGAATCCCGATATTGGTATTCCACGAGGTATTTTTCCAATTTCCATTAGTATTTAATTGCAGGTAGATAGCATTTATCGTTTCCGTCAATTCATTAGACAAATGCTCCCGTAGCAAGGGTGTAAATATGCCAAGTTCTTCTATCCTGGAATGTTCTGAAAAAGAATGGAAGTTACCTGTAGGGTTGCCTTCGGCATCGCGTACCGAGTCACCTTGTTGGATATTGGCAAATATATCTTTAAAACGTTCTGTATCAAAAGCAATAAAATCTGCTGGCACATTGGCGCCACTATCTTGTAAGAAGTTGTGCGCGGGAAAATCAACTAAAGCACTATCGAATACCTGAGGACTAAAACCTCGTATAGAATATTCGTAACCACAAAATAGGCATTCACGATCGGAATTGTCAAACACCAAAACATGCTTAGTGCGAGTAATATGATCCAAGCCTAGCTCTAGGGAAGTATTATTATTAAATGACCTCGAGCCATCAAGTTTAATGGTGTTTACCGTATCGGTAATTTTATTAAAAGAAACTTTCATAAAATGCGCACCAAAACTGCGCGGATTTAATCCTCGTCCTGTTTGATCAGCGCCAATATGGGGTAAAGTCGAGTCGGCACTGGCAAGGGAGGAGTTATAGGGTGCTAGTGCTATACTGACATCCGGCACTACACGTCCAGTGTGTTGATAGAATTGCTGAGTATTTGTTTGTGAGCCAATAACAAAAAAATTCCCTTCTAAAGAACGGTGATCTGTATCATCTCGGCGACCATAGGCTTTAGAGTAGGAGATATCTGCTGTAAGTTTAAGCGACGAAGTTGCTTGCCACTGAGTATTGCTACCAAATTGCCAGGTTTTCGTATTGGATTCTAGCCCGCGCGATACAAAATCGGTATTTCCATCCCAAGCATACTGGCTTAATACTTTATTTTCTGCGACAACAATATTAGTCAAATCTCCATTACAGGTACAGGGAAAGTGGGAGCTACTATAAGCCATTCCTGGGCTTGCAAAATCGGAGTACAAAAAGTCAACCGTTGTTTCAAAACTTCTGTTGGGTTTAAATTGGAAAACTAGGTTTCCTCCAGTGCGTTCATGTTGCTCGATAAATGTGCCAAAGTTTACTGAGCTGTGAATAGCCGTTCCAAGTAAACGAGCTTCTGCGGGTAAGTTGATAATATTATTCTGCGAGTCTATTTCTGCCCGAGCTTGCCAAGTCTGTAATGGTGACTCGCCTTCCCGAACTAAACCGGTATTTGTCATATCGTAAATGTCGCTGGTAAATGTACCAATAGACTCAGCGACGTCTACTCTAAAGTTTGTTTTCGAATAATTAAATCCTGCTGATATACCAAGGCTATTATTTAAAAATAAACCATGGGTGAGTCCCGACGAATTGACACTATTATCTTGAATTAAGTTATTACGCGAAACCTCGAATAAAAACTTTGATTGCACTGGCTTTTCATCGAAGGGTTTATACGGTACTAAGTTAATTTGCCCCCCGATACTTCCATCTCCCAGTGAGGTAAGTGATGTTTTGTACACTTCCATACGAGAGAAAGAATCATTTGAAAAATTATCAAAGCTCAACTCTCGACTGCGATTTTCGGTGGCTAACAAACGTCCGTTGTATCTCACCGTATTGAAAGAGTGACTGATGCCTCTTAGTGAAATAAAACGGCCACTACCCCCACGACTTCGACTTACGGAGACTCCCGGAGCATTAGTTAGAGCTTCTGCAGGATTAGTCGCTAAAGACCTCCCTTTATCCTGTGTATAGACAACATCAATAACACTTTTATCGAACTGTTGTTTGAAATTAATATTGTTTATAGAATTATTACGAGATCCTCTGACAAGGACCTCTTCTTCTTGTAATTGCTCGCTTTCTCTAGGGGTGGGGGTAGGTTTTATATATATTTCACTAAGATCATTGATAATAGGTGGTCGGATAACGATTATATCGCCGGGAGTGATCGTATAAACAAGGCCTGTGTTCTCTAGCATCAACTCAAGTGCTCTCAGTACCGAAATTTTTCCTGAAATTGAATGTGATATTTTATTTTGAAGATACTCTGGGAGGGCTGTTATTGATTCATTACTTTTTTCGGAAAGGACAAGTATCGCTTTATCTAATGATTGAGCGGGGATATCCAGTTGAATAGTAGATTTTTTTCCTGTTATCTTATCAATCCTATTTTGAATGTGAGATTCTGCGTATATTTTATTCGTAATAAGTAAAAAAACACACAGATAAAGAGAATAAAGGAAGTAGGTGTAATTTTTATCTTTGACAATTACAAGGTTTTTACTGCTAGAAGCTCGATCTACTATATTCATGGTTAGACAACACATATCCTTATGTAACATGGTATCAGCCGTTTACAGCTCTGAAGCAATAATTATCCTGTCTGCCCGCTCTTTATATACTTTTACCGGTAACAGCAAGGGGAGGGATTCTAGCATTTGACCAATCTGAGCAGCGTTAAAAGAGGCGGTAATTTTCATATCGCCTAAGGCTTCTTCATTCAAGAATATCTGGCCATTGAAAAATCGATTAGCGTCCTCTATAACGTCACGAAGGTATGCATCACGGTAGCTTAGACGTCCAGCCAGCCAGTCGCTTAATAAGCGTGTATCTACTTTTGTTTTTTTACTTAATCTGAGTTCTTTTTCTTCAGAAACGATAGTTATCTGATCGCCGCCAGAAAGATGCTTGCCTGAAGTAGAATCGGTATCGGATATATTAACATTAACATCGCCTTCGACAACGCTAACTCGGATGTTTCGATGTCCAAGTCTGATATCAAATTTAGTGCCTAATACCCGGGTATCAATGCCACCTGCTGATACAACGAAGGGACGCGAAGGACTTGAGGTGACATCAAAAAAAGCCTGGCCGCGCTGTAGCTGAAGTTTTCTCATACGCTCTGTGTAGATCACCTCTATAGAAGACGCTCCACTAAGTGTCACAATGCTGCCGTCTACAAGTATCACTTCTTGAATTTGTCCGACTTCAGTTTGGTAGTGTAAGGGAGCCTTGTTGTCGTAAAACACACCTACAGTGATAAGGGTAAGACATAATATAGTTGTCCCTATTCCTGCCCAAAGCTGTGTTCTTAAATTAGCTTGCCAAAACTGAAAAATAAAAGGCCAGCGGAAATTGCCAGAGCTTTTTTCATTTCTAGATAGCGCTTTATCTTCAGCAAGATCCTGTGTTGGTATATATTGAAGCTCACTTATTTCATACCATATTTCATCAAGGTCTAGGCAGGCTTGTTGATGTCGAAGGTCTGCCAGTTTCCAAGCATCAAATGCTTTTAGATCTTTATCACTTACATTGCCACCGTAAATAAGCGCAAACCATTGGCAGGCTTCTGTATCAATGCGATTTTTATCAGTGGTTTCAGCATCTTTTAGCATAGTTATCACTCATATGATTCCGCATCCAGTGCTTGTTTACATTCCAGTAAAGCCTTGGCGATATGTTTTCTCACTGCTGCTTCGGATATTCCCGATCTTTTTGCAGCTTCAACATTTGTGACTTCATCAAAGCGATTCATTAGTAGAAAGTTGCGTCGTTTTTCAGGCATACGGCTAAGTGTATCTGACAGTACCTGTAAACGCCTCGACGCCAGCAATATACGTTCTGGATCTATCTCGTGATATTCTTCATCTGCCTCTTCATTTATATAGCCTTGTTCTTCTATATAACGTTGTCTTACTGTTGAACGCCGTTTCCTGTCAAGTGCAACATTTTGCGCAATCTTATAAATAAAAGCGCCAGGATTATCGATAGAGTTAGCATTGGGTAAGGCGGCAAATTTAGCAAATGCGGTTTGTGCTGTGTCTTCCGAATCCATACGTGAAAAGCTAAACTTTTTGCATAAATATCCCGTCAACTGATGATAGTAACGGCGATAAATTTCACTCAGGGTTTGTTGCTCAGACTTCATGTTCTGTTAACATCCCAGTACGTAATTGAATAGTGCTGATGTCGCTTAATTGTTATTTTTTATACCGTCTATGGCGCTATATTTATAAGGCTATATCTATAAAGCGGTAGCAATAAATTACTTTCCCAATGATGTTATTAGGCATTTTATCTAGAGCCTAGTAATAATGCCTTCTAATAGAGCACAATCACCCTGTAGTATAACAACCCCAGCAACAACTTTAGTAATAACAGTTTTGCAATTAACTAAACGAACCTTGCACATTAATTAAATGGCAATTAGTTATATTTATAATACTTATACTGTAAAAAACAATAACAAATTAGACTTAGACAAACAAGCTTGTTTTATCAAGTGCTAATATTTGGTGGGTTTTCTTAGAGGTTCGATTTTAGATACATCATACGTTTTAGATATGGCTTTAAAAACAGCCGGTCATTTTAGATACATTGCCTTAAAGATTAATAATTTTTATAAGTACGAAACCAATTTGTAAGAACGTGTATAGATATAACATTAAATGCTTACAATACAGCGTATCACCCAATGGAGTGTTTATATGCCAATTCTAGTTGTTGTGTTTTGATCAAGCTTATCTACCAAGCACATTATTATTTTATTTTGGAGGGCTTATGGAAAAGTATTGCGCTGATACTTTACTTGTAGATGTTAATAGTAAACTTCTAGAAGAAGTAAACACTAATGATTATACAGTATATAAACGCAGATGCTTTCATACAAACTGTGCGCAAATAGTATCGACTGTTCAGCTAGAGAAGCTGGTAAAAGAATTAAAACATATAAGGCAAGAAAATTTACGTTTAAAAAAAGAGCTTAGTCAAACCCAAGAAGATAGAGATATTTTGATAAAAGCTGCCACATATTTGGCAAAGTCCTATAGGTAAAGTTCGAATTTATTTCTTCCTTACGTTTAAGGTAAGACATTTCATATCTATAGGAAAATAATTATGAGCGGTTTAGCTAAACATATAAGTACATTATTGTTATCGTTACTAGTTGTAATGTTATTGATTTTGTTATTATTTACGGCAAAAACTTATGCAGCTTCACAGGTATACGATATGGAGGCTGGGGCGAGTTATAGTGATGTTGATGGAGAATATCAGCTGGATTTAACAGGCTTATGGGAGAGTAACGGGCCTATTTCGGATCGCTCAGGTAAATTACATTATGTTTATACTACCCCAGATGGTAATGTTCGCAAAGGCGAGTACTCTGTAAGGTATAACTCAATCGCGAGGTCAGCAGATATCTCTTACAGTGGCACCTATCGTTACCAAATAGAATTGTGTTACGAGTATATGAACCAAACGATGACCTGTGAATTGCAAAACTGGTCTACAACGGTTTATGTTACTAACGGTACTGTACCTACCCCAACACCCTTACCATCACCTATAGATGATCCAACACAAACATTCAGTATTAATCAAGGTGCTTTTTATTCTTCAGATAAAAACTCATATTTTATTCAAGCACCATTCTCATTATGGCCAGGTAGCAACGGGCCAGTTGTGCGTATTACAGGCGATCTATATGAAACCTACTATGGATCTGCAGGACAATCATCCACCCACTATGAAATTGATAGAAATGCCAAGATCACATTAAAAAACAAGCCAGATGGTGTATATAAGTATACGTTAAAGGCTTGTGTTTATTGGTATGGTGGAGCAAGAGAATGTAATGGCCCCGGATATGCTACCCATGTGATTGTTGATAGAAAATAGCCTCTTATTAGTAGGACGTACAAGGATGTACTCACAGCATGTCTGTTACGGATTTTTATTCTTTCCATATATATCTATATTAATTTCACTTATTTTTTATAAGAAAACTATTTGTAGGTAATACAAAGGGATTTTTTTACAGGCGAAAAAATATTGTTGCACAGTAATTGGCGGTGCGAATTTTATCTTAAAACGCGTTAACACAGAGACATTATTAACTTTTTATTAATGTCGATAAAAAAATATTTTAATAAATAATGGACGCCTGTCTGTAATTAAAACAACGTTGTTAATGGAGAAAAAATGTATAATAAGAATAAAATTTTAACGCTATGTGTTAGTTGTATGACTTTTTCTGCAGCCATTTCTGATGCTCAGGAAAATAAGTATGCCCGAGAAGAAGTTGAAGAAATGATTATCAGAGGTCCTATCGAGGGTAGTTTAAAATCTGCTTCTCAAATTAAAAAAAATGGTTCTGGTGTTCTCGATGCAATCTCTTCAGAAGAGTTAGGTAAATTTCCTGATGCCAATGTTGCCGAGTCTCTACAACGTATCACAGGAGTGGCTATTACACGCAGTCGCGGAGGAGAGGGGCAGTTTGTTACAGTGCGTGGCTTGGGTGAAGAATTTAATAGTGTGACCTTTAATAATCGAGTACTAGCCACCGAGAGTGGAGGCCGGGAGTTTAGCTTTGATGTTGTTGCTTCAGAACTTGTGTCCGAGGCGCAGATATATAAAACCTCCCAGGCAGCATTAACAGACGGAAGTATTGGTGGGCTGGTAAATATTAAAACCGCGAAGCCCTTTGATAAAATAGGGCTTCGCATGGCAGGTTCCATATCAGGGATTTACGATGATCTGGCTGATGATACTGGATTGAAAGTCTCTGGAATAATAAGCAATACTTTTGGCGAAAATGATGACTGGGGTATTCTAGCTTCATTTTCCCATTCAGATAGAAACGTTCGCACGGATGTGGTTGAGGGGGTAAATTTTTTTAATATTAATGTTGATGCAAATAATCAAGCCGATGACCCTAATGACAATATTCCCCTTGTACATAACAATGCGCGCTACTCTTCGATGACAGTACTCAATAGCACAGAGGAGAGGACACGCACAGGTGGCACATTAACGTTACAAGTACAGCCTTCAGAAAACAGTGAGTTGACATTCGATATACTCTATTCAGCCTTCGAAAGCCCCTCAGAATCTGCCGGAGTCTCTTTTTTTCCTGGCAATCCAATGCAATTAAGACCAGGCTCAATTAGTGTTAATGACAATAATTTTGTCGAATCTTTTGAGGCCGAAGTGCAAGTAGACTTACTTTCCAGGTCTACCGATAATGATACACAAACCATTCAATACGGTATTAATGGAATACTGGATATTAATGACCAGCTGAAACTAGAAGGCGATATAGCATATTCTAAAGCCGATGGTGTGCGTAATAATACTGGGCCGGCAACAAACAGCGGTTCTTTTTATGTGATCCAAATACCCAATGCTATTGCATCTACACATGCACAACCATTTGCTGTGCCAGATTTTCAGTTTACTGGCCCCAACCCTAATTTTGATCCTGTAAATGGTGGGGATATTCTTGCCCCTGAAAATCAGGAGCCATTAGACCAGCTACTTCCCAGTCAACTAAGCACCCATTTTGCACGCAACGATTCAAATAACATTAAAGATGAGGTGCTTTCTTTAAAACTTTCGGGAGAATATGTATTTCAAGACGAGATAGCGCTTAAGTTCGGTGTTGACTATACTAATCGTCAAAAAGATACCTTGGTATTTAATAACCTCAACCCCTCCACGGACTGTCCAGTATCACTTTGCAGTAGTGCTCGTACCCTACAAAGTATCGATCCTAATTTTTCTGCAACAAATCTTAATCTAGGCGATTTCCTCAGCGATACCAGTGCTAATTTGCCGCGTAATTTTCCTGTTATTTCCACTTCAGAGGTGGAGAGAATTTATCAACTGTTCGCATCGCAAAACAATATGGCAAATCCGCTCACATCGAGATTGCAGTTGGCCAATTCCAATAGCATTGAAGAATATATTATCGGTGGTTTTGTACAGCTTGATCTCGCCGGAGAAATTGCACAGAAAACATGGCGATCCAACGCTGGACTTCGTTTAGTGGAAACAAACCTCGATTCAAGTGGCCATATTAATGACATACTTTCCATTACTGGCACTGGACAAGGTAACCAGGAATTTGCATTTAGCGATGACATTCCAATTACATTATCACACAACTATTTTAAAGTTTTACCTTCTTTCAACCTTGCCATTGATATTTCAGATAAATTCATCATACGCAGTGCGTTTTCAAAAACGATTTCCAGGCCAACTATCTCAGATCTATCCACTGCAATCACAGTGACTAGGAAAAATGAGTTTACCGAAGCCACTTCCTCTGGCCGGCCACAATTGGACCCACCTGAATCTAATAATGTCGATCTTTCTATCGAGTGGTATGGTGAAAGTGCTTCGGCATCGGCGGCTATTTTTTACAAGGAATTATCGAATTTTATTGCCAATGTGAGCACCGTCGAACCAAGGCCTATTCAATATTTCGACGATTCAGATGGCGATAGCAGCACAGCGCCAATAGATCAAGGTATTCGTACAATTAACTTTACAAACTCACGACCGACCAATGGCGATTCCGCTGAAATCACAGGACTGGAGCTTGCTTACCAAGTAATTTTTGAATCAAACTTTGGTTTTCTGACAAATGTGACACTCACCGATAGCAGGGCAACGGTAGTGGGTGTCAGTAATTCTTTTGAAAATATTTCAGACCTGTCGTACAACCTATCCGCTTTTTACGAGAATGAGATCTGGCAAGCGAGAATCTCGTTTAATCACCGTAGTGATTATGTCAGAACCACCATTGGTTTACAGGGGCTAACACAAATCGTCGACGATTATAGTCAGGTTGATGCCTCGTTGAGTTACAGCCCTATAGATCAACTCACGTTTTTTCTTGAAGGTATCAACTTAACTGGAGAAGACTATTTCGAGTATTCAGAAATACCAGAGGCGCTAGTCACCTATGAAGATAATGAACCACGTATAACTTTTGGCCTGCGCGCTTCTTTTTAATTACTAGATTATCGAGGCACTAATAGAATTATAGGCAGTTCATCATGATGTCAATCCTTTGACAACTGTGCCTATAGACAGCCATAGCAGCTTTTAGGTGTTTTACCAATTTAGGGCCCTTTAATCACTGGGGCCTGCTTTTTGCCGGTAGAAGTTGCTTAGAAAAGTTACTTAAGTGTATTGTTGTGACTTCTTGAACCTGTTAGAGTTTTGTCAACAACATTCTTCGGGAAGCTGTTGTGAATAAGTGAAATAAACGGAAATTCCGACTAATCTACTGTCTACTATTAGAAGAGAAGGAAAATCATGCTGTCTGAGCTAAAGAAAATGGGAGCAAAGCACACAAGCTACGATTGGATACACTGAAGTATACGAGATATCAATTATGGTTTTCTTGTATTTGAAAACAGGTATCGCATATTGAACCGTCTAACTTGACGAATCGGACAAACGCTATCTTTCTAGAACCCTAGTAGCAATTTTTGGTAATAAATACATTGGCCTCCTAAGGCTGGTAAATTTGATGGAAGCACATCATAAATCTACGCTCAGAAAAGTCGATGTACTCGCAAACATTCTCGGTAGGATTATTGATGGTAGTATAATCACAAATGTAACGTGGCGAGATATATAAAGAATCCGTCCTAGAAAGTGTTGTGGGTAGTAGCTCAGGTATTACGGCGTATTTTTCTAACAAGGCGCGGCTGTCGGACAATTTTTTCACTGCGCTCCAAATTTGCCGTAGAACGCAGTATTAAGAATGTGTAATTTCAAAAAAGAGTTCATAGATGATGAAAATAAAAATTATAGTTAATGTGCTTGTTTTTCTTATGGCTGTGCTTCAAGGCGTATATGCTATTTACGCATTCTTCGATCCAGTAGCATTTTCAGAACTCAGAGGCACTGAGCTTTTTTCTGCCAGCGATTCAGATTGGATCGTTATATATGCTTCAAGAACTTTATTCGTCGCATTAGTTGTCGGCTTTCTGCTTTTCAAAAAACAATACAAATTATTGGTATGGATTTCACTTTTTGGTACGGTTATGCCAATAACTGATGCTTGGCTTGCTTATCAAGCAGGGGCACCGAGTGTAGTCGTTTATAAACACGTAGCCACAGTGATTTATCTTATAGTGACTCTTGTAGCGTTAAAGTTGGTGTTACGTAGTGAAAATAATGCTTAATAAGCTGTTTAAACATCACCCATTGCTTTTTTTGGCGATGTTGCGAACTCAACACTACGTGTTTCGTCGGGCAGTAACTTTAGTCACGAATCAAACATTAAGAGAGGGAGATTAAAATACTTCCAAAAGAGTTCTATACTTTACCAGAAGAGTCATTTCGTTTAGAGAATTCAAGCAACTTTAAGCTTTCTATGTGTGGTCAAGGGATGTTGATATAACTTTAATTAACGGGATTATTATTGTCCGCACAATTTCTCCATTACACTCCAAAATTACCACAGAGCGACTTTATATTCCTCCAAGTTTTATCCCTGCCTCTCGTCGGCATGCTGTTAATAAACTCTCAATCGCATCTTGATCCTGAAGTGTTCTAGCTATCGCTACTGCTCCAATAATCATTGCTGTTACCGACAAAATATCTTGTTCGTCACAGTCAGTGTAACTTTTCGCATAATGCATAATTGCTGTATTCATGCCATGGTAAGTGTCGGCGTAGGCGATATTTGCCTCGCTATTCTTTATATTGATGTCTGTAGCTAAGAATGCTAACGGGCAAGAATTCTTTCCTTCCACGTGCTCTACACTTAGGTATTCGTTTAATAGCAAACATAACCATTGTTTTTCAGGCATGTTATCTGGCTTAAGGTTAGCAAGTTTAGTACTACTAGCAGCGAATTCTAATGCTTCGCGATAAAGTTGCGCTTTGCTAGTGAAATGAGCATAAAAACCACCTCTTGTAAGCCCACACTCGCTCATTAGGTCGTCGATTGTAACGCCTTCGAAACCTTTTATCGCAAATAATCTGAAGGCGTTAGCAAGGATTCTTTCACGAATTTTATTCTTGTGTGCTTTTGTATAGGGCATAAGGCAGAATCCTAATATATTTATATATGATCTTTATCATATATAAAATCCGCTCTAAGATGAAGTCTCATCTTTGATAAGGAAACTTAAATATGAATATTATTTACCCTATGTTTGCTCTGATTGTTCTAACCTCTGTAGTTGGTTTTAGTGTGGGGGTGTCTCGACTAGTCAGTGTTAAAAGAAGACAAGTTGATCCTCGATATTACCAGTTGTTATCAGGGTATACGCCACCTGAATATGTTATAAAGTTAAGTAATAATTTTAGCAACCTCTTAGAAGTGCCAATTTTATTTTATACTTTGGGTGTTTTACTGGTTGCATTAAATATTAGTAGTCCAATTATTGTTACTTTGGCATGGTGTTTTGTAGTTTTACGTACAGTTCATTCTGTTATTCACGTTACATACAATTATCCAAAACATAGGTTTTATGCTTTTTTAGCATCTTACTTAATTGTACTAATAATGTGGGCTCAGCTAATAATCCTAATTAACAAATGAATATAATAAGGTCATCAATCCTACAGCTTTCCTGTTACTGGTTTTCGTATTTAATTAGAGAAAATAAATTAACTTTTTGTGCTGGTTACTGAAAAATTCGAAGCAATTCGTAAATTAAATAAAAGTTCTAACAATGTAGTCCAGCCCACCGCTAACTCGGCGACTGATTGTATAAATCATGGATCAAGGCAAACCAATAACGAAAGGCGTTATGATCATCATGAGCTCGATAACGGCATCATTATTAGGCATCGTCCTATCTATAGATTATATAACCGCAATCTGTTTAATACTTAGCATTATAGTAGCTATAATAAGTATCATGTGTGACAAAACACATACCAAAACCATCTTGCTTGTTCAGCAAGCTGAGCTGGGGAGAGTTACCGCAAATGGCGGCATTATGCTTATAAGAAATCGGAGACAAACATGAATGAAAAATTATTCGGTTTTGACGTTGATCAACAATGGGATTACGAAAATGGCTTTTACATTACGAGTCATTTAACAAGACTTCCAAAAGTGCTCGCACAATATGAGCTGTACAAGTCAATAGTTAACCTACCAGGTCACATTGTAGAGTGTGGAGTCTTCAAGGGAGCATCTTTCATAAGGTTTTGCACATACAGGGAAATATTAGAAAGCCCGTATAGTAGAAAAATCATAGGGTTCGATGCTTTCGGTAAATTTCCGGTTCAGGAAAATACAGTTGATCAGGCATTTGTGGAAAGGTTTGAAGGTTCGGCAGGGGAAGGAATATCTGCCGATGAATTAAAGAGAGTATTGTTGCGAAAGGGTTTTGATAATTATGAACTTATTCAAGGTGATATTGAGAATACAATTCCTGATTACGTTTCAAATCATCCAGAGTTAAAAATAGCACTTCTACACATTGATGTGGATGTCTATAAGCCATCGGTTGTTATTCTTGAACAACTATTTGAAAAGGTGGTGAGTGGCGGTCTTGTTGTCTTCGATGACTATGCAACAGTTGCCGGAGAGACGATGGCTGTAGACGAGTTTTTTTCGAAGAAAGATGCTCGCATTGAAAAACTACCAATTTCACATATTCCATCGTTCATACGAAAGAGCTGATGGCATAACAAGGCGTTACATCGTAAGCGGTGAATTCCCCACAAAATAGTGATACCTCTAGATAATGCATCTAGAGGAAAAAAGGCAAGATTTAACAATTCGTCCTACCTTGTAAGCTCTGCGTCGGCATCCTTCCTATGATGGCCTTGTACTGGTGAGTACTCTTTATTTCTGTCCCGCTAATAATCGAGGAAAATAAATAAATTACAAAGGCATACCTAATTTAGGCGTTACTGGAAATGCATAGCCAATGGAAGTTTTACAATCGAAATATATTGCTTATATAGTTAACTATGTTTTATCCGAATGTCAATGCAGTAATGGCTTGCTATACAAAGACGTCCTATTTTATTATGGAATATGCTGAATTTATTAATTAAGATGGAACAGAGATCAATTGTGCTGGATCTCATTATGCTTATCTTGCAAAAACATAAGCTGCATATCACTCTGTAATGTCAGTAGTTCTATTTTTGGCGTCAAAATACAACAGCTAATATAATTGTTAACGAAAACTAAAGATTAGTGGTGCTATTAGAGTGAAGTATTATCTTAAACCTCGATTCATACAATCGATAGAGTAGGTCAAAGGTGCACCTTCGGTGCTGAACCTGATAACGACCACTTTTGCTGTTGGTGTTACGCCTAAGGACTGAATGGAAGGAAAAGTAGTCAAAACAATCGTGGGATTCGCTGAGTGTGTTATAGGGAGCTTATTTCTTATTGCCGCGCTTTGGTCTTTGAGCAATATTTTCTCGTGCCCAAAGGATTCCTCGGACTGTGAAGGTTGGGCTATCCTTGGGGCTTATATGACAGCTCCAATAGGTATATCGTTATTAATCGCTGGCGTTGCCCTACTAAAATCTAAGTCGTTGTACTCTCAGCTAGCGGTGCTGCCGGCACTAGGTTGGTTAGTATACTGGTGGTTAGGTTGAGAGTCCGCATAACACCGTAATTCCCTTACAATTCAGGCTAGAGAAACAGGTGAAGTAATATTTAGCCGCCAGATTGATAGTTACAAAACCAATGTTGTGGCTTGAAAATACTACTGAGCTTCAGGTAATAAAATTTAAAACTAATATATGGTTTGATGGTCATAGATACACTATAACCGAGCCGGCGTTAGGAAAAAATGGAAACCACTTTGTAAGGTAGAACGATGTATAACATGCATATTAAAAATCACCTGCAGCAAACGTTGTCTAAACTTGCTACCGCTCGTCTTTTGTTTGGACAGTAATACCCCAAAAAAGGCCATGAACTACATACAGGAAAATACACCAGAGGTTGTTTTTTATACGAGCATGAATGATGTAGCTCATTGGCTTGAAATTGATCTTAAAAATTATGATTGGCATATTTCTGATATCGAGGGAGCTTGGCCAGAGCTGGATGACCCCTCATGGGTGCGTGGTGAAACGCTATCTGAAAAGCTTAAGGCGTTTGACTATCAGTTTGTATGGTCTGTTATTTCAGCTTTTCCAAAAGGTACAGAACCATTTACTACAGACAAACCATTTGCCGATGGAAACCCTGAGTTCTGGGTAGGGAAGCCAGAAAAACAACTCCAAGATTCCCTGTTTGAAATTGTATGTTGGGATAGTAGCGCAACTCTATTCATTGGATTGCCCTATGCCTTAGGTAAAAAGCTTGTTGCTAATGCTCCTAACATCAAAGATCTTAGCAAAGAAAATAGGCGGCGCTAGAGCTAACAATCAATGGCGCGGGCCTCAAACTCAACGAAGTACTACGATATGAATATTGAGTATATATTGTAATGGAAATATTTTTAGAATGGGTTTGGGAGAGACATCATAGTATTCTGAGTTGGTATGTCCGCCCATTATTTATTTTTCCGTTTTGCTATTTTGCATACAAACAAAAGCTAAGCTATTTGTTATTGGTGCTTTTCATCTTTCCAACCACATTATTTTGGTTTCCTGCACCTGAGGAGCCTTCACAGAAAGTACTCGAGTATCTATCTTGGGAGCGCGAGTTTCTCACTCAAGGCATACTATGGCAAAAAGTATTATTGGCATTTTTAGTAATTCTATTTCTTTTTCTTCTCGCGCTTTCGTTTTGGAAGCGTAGCTTACTTTATGGTGCCATCGTTTTAAATATTGGTACCTTGCTTAAGGTAGTATGGAGCATATATTTTGGGGGAAGTATAGGTAATGCTGCTATATTGCCATCAATAGTTACCCTTACAATATGCAACATAGTGTTTTGGTTAATATATAGGTATAAAGTTAAAAATGCCTAAGCGGGTTCAAAGTATAAGCGGGAACAAAGTATAGTGTTGGGCATCAACTAGATCGGAGATAACATGGAAAAATATATTGGAAATTGTAGTTGTGGCGACATTGAATTTCGCTTTGATAACGATCCGATAAATTCTATTTTTTGCTATTGTAAAGAGTGTCAGGCGCTCACCGGTTCAGACAAATGGTTTGGGCTTTGGGTGCCAAGAGATAATTTTAAATTTACAAAAGGCACACCATTGGTTTACACGCGTGTTGGTAGTTCAGGAAAAGAGGTAAATTATCACTTCTGTGGTATGTGTAGCACTGTTTTATGCGCCGAAGTAACTGCAGGTAATTTTTATTCAGTGTCAGCAACTTCATTAAAGGACAATAAGTTCACCCCAAAAATGTCAATTTATGCGTCCTCAGCACCATCATGGGCTGTCTTCCCTGGAGGGCTGCCAAAATTTGACAAGCTACCGCCAGGGATGGGAGGCTAGATGCTTAACGAGGCAAGCAAATCGACAGCTATTAGCTATGATGGAAAAATGTTAAAAATGCCAAGAAAAGCAGCTTCTAATGAATCATTTTAATGTATCTAAAGACAAAAGTGATATGGCGTTGCTATTTAAATTTATCGGAGACAAGCAGCGCTAACAGGGTAACACCAGCGGAACAACTTACGCTTTGCTCCAGTTGCCGCAGTGTTAGGCTTCAAACCCTGAGTTTAAATTTTTAGATATATTTACCGCCTTGTTGCACTTCTAAATTAAATGTTCATGCTTCTACATTTTCACACCTCTAAATTTAAACATATGCCCGTTAGGGAATGGAGGTGTGGTGCGTGTTTTAGTCATCCACAATGCTGTTAAGTTGTTGGATTTTTTCGATTAAGCGCACACGTAAACTTTTAGAGGCGTCGGAGGCGAGTGTTATAAACATACTGGTGAGTACTTGTTTTCGATAGGTGTTAAGGTTGATATAGCCGTGCACCCAGTCGTGCCTAGCAAGGCGTTGATGGTCAAACAATTGTCTAGCAAGAACGCTTGCTTCTATTGATCCTTGCAAATCACCTCGTTGAATCGCTTCTTGGCAAACGTGTGTGGCAACTTCTAAGGAGCGAGCAAATATACCATGCGGTGATTGGTGATCGAAAAGGTTGATGCGTTCTCCGGCGACAAAAGCAGCTTTGTATAGTGCTTCGTCAGCGGCGAATAATGCCATTAGGTTATCGATAAACGTTTCTGCTGCGTTGATCGGGTCTCCGTTGTTTTCAGGGCCGGAGAGTGCTTGTTCTATTTTGGTGATCATTTCATCCACCAAACGCTGAAAAATATCTGATTTTTTACCGATAAGGTTGTGTATGGTGGGGATGGTAACGTCGGCCTTCGCCGCTAATTTATTGAGTGTCAGAGCGTCTAGACCCTCTTTGGCGATAATGTGACCGGCGCAAGAGAGGATATAATCTCTGCGCTTATTCATGTTAGCTGTTCGTGTTGCACTGCCGCGTGCCATGGACTTTGGTGCTGGTGTAGCAGAGACTTGATTCGACATTCAGTAGTTTTCCTCTCTTTGCCCGCTTTGGTACATTTTCTCGCCCTGAGACATTTTTTCTGCCCCGTTTCTATCTCGTTCCTGTTTTGAGGCATCAAAAAGCCCTTGACCACATTTTTTATTATGTATTAAATTTAATTAATAATAAAAAGTGTGAAGCGAGAATTTTATGACAAACAATAGTAATAAATCCATAGATGCTTGCGCAAATCACTATGGTGAAAATGCAGACGCCATGCGCCATTACCTAACACAAGGCCAAGAGCGAGCATTGGCGTTAAATAATCGAGGCCCAATAACATTTGACGCTAGCGGTAGACTCAGCCGTACCATATGTGATGCCTACTCGGCATATGGTTTTTATATCTTTGAAAATGTTCTACAAAGCGACGAGCTGGAGGATATTAAAGCAGATTTAGCGCAAATGCGAGAACGTTTTCCAGCATCGAGTGAGCTATCCGTCACAGCCAACGGCGAACCTGCTCTGGGGGCGGGATATCGCGCACCGAACCTCATTTGGTCAAAACCTCTGGGTGATCCCCTAGGGGGAACAAGCATTGCCAACGGTCGTCATCAAGTCAAGTTATTTGAACCAGAAGCCGCACTGGATGCCCCCAATGAAGCCGTATTCGTGATTCTTGGTTCGTTACAGTTTTCTGATGCTTGTTTACGTGTATACGGTCACCCGAGGCTGTTGCAAGTGGCTGCACACATCAATGGTGAAGATTTTACTCCTTTTCACGAGTGTCTTTTTATTAAAGATCCAGGACTTGGCGCTGCTGTTTCTTGGCATCAAGATGGCGATACCCATTGGCAAAACCCTGCCTTTGACGAAGATATTCACGGTTTTAATTTTATGGCGCAGGTATATGGCAGTACCGCAGTGAACGGTGTCTGGGTGCTACCAGGTACCCACAAGCAAGGGAAGATCGATATTAAAAACATGGTGGCTGACGCTGGAAGTGAAAGGCTACCCGGTGCAATTCCTATTATCTGTAACGCTGGTGATGTGGTTATCTGCAACCGGCAGCTTGTTCACGGTTCTTTTGCCAATAGTGGTTTTGAACCCAGAGTGACCGTTAATTTTGGCTTCCACAAACGTTCCTCTGTATTAAATGTAAAAGGGGCGGGTATCCATAGTGAGGCGGTGCATTACGATAATGATATGATTCGACAACGATCACGTTTGATTGGGTACGCGATTGATGCAAGGCGCCAGCGTTTCGCCAATGAGACCCCTTATACTTACAAGCCATTTGCTGAGCAAAACCAACGTTACCATTGGGATGCCAAGGCAAAGCTTGATATTAAAGATTATAACTTGCAAGATTTGAGCATTTAATTGCTTGGCGTTTTTATATTTTATGTTGCTGTTAGCTCATTGAGCGTCAGCTAACAGCCTTTTCGGCGCCTAAAGCACCAACAAATACACGTCGCCAAACATGTTCTAATTATCAATATTGATAAGCCCTGGATCCTGTTGAATGAGGCAGCTGGTATTTATATCTGCCTTAATTCATATACTGCTTTGGCGATTTTCTTTTTTTGGTCAGTTGTTCGAAGGCGTATCCCATTTTTAATAAATCTGCTTCGGATAAAGATTTGTTAATAAAAGTAAGACCTTCAGGGGAGCCATTTTTTGAATAACCCATGGGGACGGTGATCGCAGGATATCTAGCTGCAGCGGCATAGGCTGCTGATGCGTTATTAATGGATAAAATCGCATTTAACTGATTTTTATCAAGCAATGAATCGAGCATATCTCGCGATAGTTTTTCCAGCACGTTTTTGGTGTCCATTAGTTGCTTATCTGTTGTTGTATCATTGACAATATCCTCTAGCAACTGTTGGCCATAGGGGATTCTCTTAGTCTGATCCTGTGTGTTGAAACTGACAATATCTTTAACTGTCTTGACCTTTACTTGATCGCTTGCATGAGTTCTTAAATATTTCGCTAGGTCATACTTCATGTCAGCGGTTAAAACTTGCTTAATCGAACTCAAATCTAGGCTTTGTATTTCCACTTCAACAAGAACACCACCTGCTTTTTTAATTTTTTTGGTGGCTTTTTTGTAAAGGGGGTCGTCTAGAAAGCTTGTGATAACACCGAATCGCTTACCTTTTAAGTATTTTTGCGTCACTGTCTGTAAGGTATCCGCAAAACCGCCATTAACAGCCATAGAAGCAGTGTCAGCAGAATCTTTACCTACCATCGCATCCATTAAAATCGCATTGTCCATAGCATTTTTGGTGATTGGTCCGGGAGTGTCTAGGGAGCTTGAGATGGGTACAATACCGTTGCGACTAAGTACGCCTACTGTTGGCTTCAAACCCACCACTGAATTCTGTCCCGAAGGTGATAGAATAGAACCTGATGTTTCTGTACCCACCGCAGCGACAGCATAGTTAGCAGCTACAGCAGCAGCACTCCCAGAGCTTGAGCCTCCAGAGTGGATAGTCATGCGCCCATAAGGGTTTAGTGTTTGGCCTCCTATAGCACTGTAGCCGACAGGACACTGGCTGCAAAAAAAGTACGCCCACTCACTTAAGTTTGCTTTACCCAATATAATGGCATTATTTTCAATTAACCTGTTGGTAATAAACGCGTTGTTGGCATAATTATCCTGCAATGCAATTGCGCCAGCTGTGGTGGGCATGTCGATAGCGCCGATATTGTCTTTCAGTAAAATCGGCATACCAAAAATACTATTATTATCAATTGTTCTTCTGTTAACTTTATCTAACGCACTGGCTTGCTCGATGACCTTGGGATTAATGGAAATAACACTGTTTAATGCTAGCTTATTATCACTTTCGTATTTTCTAATTCTGTAAAGGAAAAATAAGCTTAGGTCTTTGTAACTAAAATTTCCCAGCTTAATATTATTTTGAATGGTTGGAATATCTTGATCGAGTATAAGAGGTTTAAGCTTTTGATATTTTCTCTCAGAAAACTTAGCTAATTCACTTTCGAACTTTTGCCAAAGCTTATTTTTATCTGAAACCTTTGAGTTAATAAGTTGAAAATGTAAAAAAGGGTCTTCTTGTTTTTGAGCAAAATCTAGATCTGCGGTTTCATCGTAGGGCTGCCAAAAAAAGTCAGCGCCTGTTTCCCCCTGCTGTGCATAATTAAGGCTAGAGTACAATATTCCTGCTAACAGAAAAAATGATTTGCTCAGTATTCTCTTCATAGATATTACTCTAAATCAAAGTTCTTTTATTAGCCCAGTATAAAGTGTACCGGGCCAATAAGTCGGTGGTTGAGCCCATTCGGGCCCTTATTTTTAAAATGTCATTAAATAATTATTGACCGAATTTAGCTCCCGTTGACGTAAGCTAATACAGTCATTAACACTTTCACTTACCTTAGCTAAGGATCGCTCCGTTCCTTCCACTTTATTCCCGCTTTTACTAAAAAAACTATTGAGTGCTGCTAGCTGTTCTTTTTCACAGGCGCTACTTAAAAACAGGGGAATGCTTGGAACAATGAACGGCGGCGCTTTCTCGCTCAGGGCTTCATAGTTCGATAAAATCCATTTTTGCAACTCTGATCGCCGTTTATGGCCGACGCCGTTCAGACTCAATAGATAACGAACATCTGATGCTGTAATGCTGTCATCTAAAATAATATCCATTGCTTTGCGTTGAACCGATGCTTGGCCAAAGCGGCCTAAAGTATTTAAAAGCTTAGTTTTACGCTGTGGGTCTGACGACTTAGATAAAGCGGTTTTGACCTGGTTCAGTAGGTCTTCATCACCATAGTGCGCAGCAATACTTAGATAGGCTTCCACCAATGAGGCCGGAACTTTTTCTGGTGTTTTAAAATATACTTCGGTTTGTGCAAGCGCCGTTTTGATGATGGCTTTATCTTGACCATCTTTGCCTAGTAAATTAAGAATATCTGGTCGTAAACTTGTAACATGCGCAGCTTCATTCTGTTTAGGCGTTAAGCCAAAGCGATCTGCCGCCGGAGTAACAGTTTTGATGATAAAATTTTGCCACTGTTTTTGATTTTGTTGTCGAATAAAAGGTTTTTTCATTAGTTCTAATAAGTCGAGGGCCTCTTTTACAACCAATGGGTGTGTATCCGCAATAAATTTTCCCGCTGAGGCCATGACATCGCCTGCAGTTAGGGTTCCTGCTTTTAATAAGGCATCGACATTATTAAGTACAGCAAGTTTTTCTCGGTCATTTAACTTGTTAGTGTGATTAAGTAGTTTATCTAAGCCTGTTTTTGATAGCTGCCAGCGGTAGTAACCGCTACCGTTATCATCTGGTAATATCCAATCAGGCTTAAATTTTAAAGTCAGTTCTGTTGAAAGACTATTTAATAGTAAGCTAGTGCTGGCTTGCTTGTTACCTTTGCCATAGCGGATTGAAACCGGAAGTGACCACAGTTGAGCTGGAGCTTGCACATTGGCATTGCTAAAGCGCCGTTGTTGTATTGTCAGTTTTTTGCCTTCTAACTGCAGTGAAAGTAGCGGATATCCCGATTGCTCGGTAAAAGACTTAAGTACTGACTTAACATCCTTTCCAGAAGCCTTACCTAGACTGTCCCATAAGTCGGCGGCCTCTGCATTGCGCCATTTAAAATCCTGCATATATTGGCGAATCCCTTTTTTAAAAGCCTCTTCGCCAATCCATTGTTCCACCATAGTTAACACTGCACTGCCTTTGGAGTAAGCCAAACCTAGGCCATCCATGATATCGGCTTCAGTTTTAATTGGTTTGCGAATGGGTTTTGTAGAAAGGCGTGCGTCACTGGTCATGACTTGATTTTGTGGTAGCACCAAATTGTATTCCAACTCAGGATAGAGTTGCTGTGTTATTTTTGACGCCATCCAACTTGCAAAGGCTTCATTTAACCAAAGATCATTCCACCACTTCATGGTGACAAGGTTGCCATACCATTGATGCGCTAGTTCATGGGCAATCACCATGGTTGTTCTGGTTTTATTACGTATTTGTGCCCGTTTTTCATCAAGTAGAAGAATATCTTCACGGTATGTGACTAAACCTGCGTTCTCCATAGCGCCAAAAGGAAATTCGGGTAAGGCAACTTGGTCGAGCTTTTGATAAGGGTAGGGGATGGCGAAATACTCTTCCAAAGCTTTCAGAATTTGAGGGCTGATGCGCGCTGCATAATGTGCTTGATCTATCTTCCCTTTGGGCGTGAGGATTAAACCGTCCACGGACATACCGTCTACCGGAATTTTTTCAAAAGGGCCTACTGCCATTGCCACGAGATAGGAGGGGATAGGAGGGGTTTTTGCGAATTTGTAAGTTATCCAACCATTATCCTTAACACGTTCAAGTTCTGGTGTATTGTTGTACACATTCTGAGTTTCTGGTGCCGATATGCTCAGTTGAAATGGAATCTTAAACGCGGGCTCATCGAATACTGGAAATGCACGCCGGGCGTCACTCATCTCAAACTGAGTAAAAAGATAGGGGATACCTTGGTCTATAGTCTTATATAGCCCAACAGATTTTGTGTTATAGCGCGCCGTAAAATCCATTTCCAGAGTATATTTACCTGGCTTAAGAACAGTTTTAGACCTTGCCTCCTGGATGGCTTGCTCCATTGCATGAAGTTGCAGAGATAATGTTCCTTGTTTACTTTCAAGTTTGGCGTTTGTTATCGAAATACCGAGGGCATGAAAGCGAATAACACTGGTTTTTTTTTTGATTTCTAAAAGGATTTTAGTTGACCCGGAAAAGTCTTCTTTACTCGGATCGAGCTTGAGGGAAACGTATTGCTCTTTGGGTGAAACCTGATTACCCAATCTATGCTGCTCTGCGTTAACCATGAAGCTTAGGCAGGTTATTAGAGATGTAAATAAAAACCTGTAAATATAAGCAAACATGCTATCTTATTCCTGTAGTTGTGAATCGAAAGTGCAATATGAAGGCGCAATCGGCGCGATATAATAGTGCAACAAATATAACGATTGTGTCTGACAAATCTTCAAGGGTTTTCGTCGTTAAAATGTCAACTGTACCTTCTATCTCACAGTCTCTCCATTAACAGGTTTAGTGATTATCGGCATATTGTTTAAAGGCTTAGCAGTAGCAGGCTTAAAATTTAATGCTTTCAATGTTTATTGTCTCTAAATATTTGTTTTTGCTTATTTGTTGAACACCTCCTTGTTCTCCGCATATAGTTAGATATCTTTCGCACATTTAACCGGCTAAGCGGAGATTAAAAAATATACACGCATTGGTGAAAATCCGTCGAGCTGGCATTGATATTAACAGAATGAATTTATGTGGGTATTATATACTCACAAAAATTGACGCAATAATTTTCTGTTTGGCGCATTATTTTGGTTATTTGCAGAGTTAATTATTTAAAGTAATTTGCATGTTAACTTTCTGCATTTTTCACGAGTATTAAAAAGTTAAAGCTTAGGTTTTATTACTATCTTTTTTTAATTTATTCATATTAGTATTATCACTTCGTTGACCCATATCAACCAAATGATAAATTTGCTGCCAATAGTGTGATGACGGTTACCGTTACATCCCTTAAATACTTTATATGTTCACTAATCAATAGATTGCTCATATCTAGTGTAATAGCGTAATTTTATTTTGGCGTCTCATAAACATTATTTTGGTTAAAACAAATACATCTTTTTTTCTTTTTTTTGCGGCTTATTAAAGCCAAAATATTAATTGTTCACGCTTAATGAGTAAACCAGTCTGGAGTTTCAAACGGCGGAGGTGAATTGATTATAACCTCTGAATATTCGCCTTTAAGTATGACTTTATCTTCATCCAACAAGCGAAAGTTTCGAGGCCACATAATACCATTGCCAAGATCTTGATAATCTGACTCAATTACATAAGCTCCACTATCAAGAAGTATCTTTTGAATACGTCCCGATTGACGATCGAGACCTATGGCTGGGGATACATGTTTGCCCGCTTTCATTAACCACCAACTTTGATCTCTGTGCTCTGGTATATCCAAAGGCCCCAATAGTTGTAATTTATTATTACGCAGTAAGCTAAAAAAGTTTAAATGCATATTTTCCAGTAATTGTTTTTTCTTGTTCTCGTCGATTGGAACAATCTCTGTTTTTTGGTCACGCTTAACTATATGCCGTTGCGAACGTGTTTCGCTAACTAGGTATAATTCTTTTTGTTGCGGTTGTAATTGAGCGATACGATTATTGGAAAAATCTAAGTAGCTTAAAGTAGTTTTAGTGTTATTGGATTGCCTCGTTATGTTTAGCTTTGCTGAAAATTGATTGATGCTTTCTAATAAGTGTTTACCACCAAAAGCATTCTTTAATTTTGCCAGCATCTGCTTGGCGCTAGGTTCTTGTTCTACACGTTGTTGGTGGCGAACAATAGGTTTGCCTGCTAAAAGCCCGGTTACTTCGCCATTTGCAAGTGCTATCTGACCATTCACAAAAACATAATCTAGGCCTTCGGAGTATTGTTGCGAGTTATTGTAAGTAGCTTTATCTCTAATCTTAGCTAAATCAAAGATATTAATATCTGCGTATTGACCAACAGCGATTTCCCCTCTACTCGCAAGACCTAGAAAACGTGCAGGTAGTGACGTCATTGTTCTGATTGCAAAAGCTAGAGAAATAATCTTTTCCTCAACGACAAATTGCCTTATTTTCTTACTAAAGGCACCAAAATTACGGGGGTGTCCTTGCTGTTGCCCCGCAGGTTCTGAACCGCCATCGGTACTGTTCATCATCCACTCTTGTTGGGCTAGCAAACGTATATTATTCATATCGTAAAGCCCAATATTCATAACATTAGCATCGCCTTGTTCTTTGGCGATCTCAATCACAGTCTCAAATACTGATGTGTCCTTTTCTTTTGCTACAGATGCTAACGTTTTACCATTTAAGCTTATATTGTTGTCGACAAACACTAACTTATCCGCACCACCACGAATTTCCAGCATGCGCACACTATCTTTTTCTATTTCGGTTTTAATTTTTGTATGTTTAATTCTTTTGAATAGTTCTTCTGTCCCATCCGCTAATGCCCAATCCGGGAGCGTATATGCCAGCAAAGAGCTTTGAGTGGCGGTATAAGGATGCTGCGCGGCGACCACATTCACGCCGCGATCACGGGCCTTATTAATAAGCTCGATGCCAACGTTAGCGTGACCATAATTATGCTTTCCCTGCGGTGTGAAATGACTAAAGATAACGCGGTTGCCGCTTTTCTCGCCAATTTCTATCGCTTCTGCAACGGAAGCATCGTAGCCTATACCATCGAGCGCAGCTCCCATATCTCGATCGTGTGTGTCGTAAATACCGTTGAATGGGTGAGTCGAGGAGGCGACATCAATAACTTCTTGAGTCGACGCGTAAGAAGCGGGCCGATAAAATAATCCCGACGATATGCCAAAGGCGCCTTGTTGCATTCCTTTTCTGATGAAATGCTGCATCTGTTCTATTTGTTCTGACGTGGCCGCTTGATTACTCATGCCCATTACTTCATGGCGAGCAGCATTAAAACCGACATAAGATGCCACATTGACGCCGATACCTTGTTTGCGATATGTATGGTATTTAGTCGTCAAATCATTATCTCCTTGACCATCGACACCGAGAACTACGGTGGTGATACCCTGATATAATTGAGGCAGCATCATGCGTGCTTCATCTTGATCAGGATTTGCATGGCTATGCATATCGATAAACCCTGGTGTCAAGTAAAGGCCCTTAGCATTTATTATTTTCTTAGCGGCAATATCATGCTGTTTAGCCTTGCCGATAAAGGTAATTTTCTCTCCTTTGATCCCTACATCCTGATAAGTCCATGGATTGCCACTTCCGTCCAGTACTCTAGCACCAGTGATTAATGTATCGACTGCTAGTTGTTTTAGATGTTGCTTTTTTGCCTGTACGATAGAGGGTACGAGACAAACAATAGTAATATATAGGAGGATAATTCTCTTTAACATATTTGGCTCTTTTAAATGCCTATAACCTGTTCTCTATTATATACTTTTTGCATAACTTATGAACTATCTGCAAGCCCCTGAAGTAAATCCAAGGTGGGTCATTTTCCTGCTTTTTAAGTAGATTGTTCTGGCCTTATGAGCGAAGCTAGAAATACCTAGTATTATGTTCGGGCCAATATTCTTCTAACACGCCTAAATTTTAGCAACTAAAAATTAAAGGAAACCCCACTCACATTAAATAAATATAATTTAATTAATGTGAGTGGGGTTTAGCGCTTATTAGTTGGTTTTTGTTGTCGGTTATATGGATGGCTTTATTTATTATTAATTGTTTTTTGTTAACAGTTTTCTTTCTGTCGGATTTGATGTTGATATTGATTGAGCGATTTTCTTATCTAGAACGGTTTATTTTTTATAACAATACTAATTAAAAATGTGAATAGGTTTTTGTTTTTGATATTTATTATTTTTAATTTGCAAAATCCATAAAAACACCATATTTTTTAATATCGATATTTTTGATTTCGTTAAACCGATAATTAAATTCAATATTCACTGAGTTTCATAGCAAAGTTTGCTATGCGAAAACATCTACAAGTTCTCTATTTTAATAACAATATAACAACTTAAAAGTGATATGCGCTATTTGCGATTAGCTACACTTAAAATATAAATTTGTTTACTATTAACAGTATAGATAATTTAGTAGACAAGAAGTTTTGCTTTCGTTTATTTGTGTGTATGCATTTGGCTTTGAGTTGATTTCTACCCTAAAGCTCATGTTCAAAATTATTTGATTAATGTCATTTACATAAACCTAAACTCCAATACGCTTATTTAATTGCATTCTTACAACTCACAGTAACAACCCACGAGGTTCATATGAAACTCAGTTATTCCTTTATGCTTGTGAATACCTTATGTTCGCTGGCCACATATGTTAGTGCAGCGCCTGAAGCTCCGATTATTGATAGGGATGTACATATGACAGAGCAGCGACAGTATACAAGGCCTACCATTCCTACCTTGCAAACCAGTGCCGATGGTAGGGTTGGATTGTCAAATGAAAGAGAAAACGGAAGAGTAGCGTTACGCCTACAAGTACCAGAAAAAATTGACAAGCCTTTTATGAACTCGTCCAATGGAACAAAAATATTAAGCTCAGCAGATGCTTTTGCTCCCAGTGAAGCTACTCTTAGTTTTCGAGATGTTATTAGTACAGGAGGTGCACATATGACATTATGTGACCCTTCGTTTGATCCAAATTCAAATATAAAAAACCCGCGTAACTGCGGCGGCGATGATTGCTACGATTTATCTATTATTTCCGCTAAATCAGACTCAAATAATAATACTCGTCGGACCTTGGTAAGCACTCCCATTACCGTTAGGGTGGATAAACCTAAGACAAGGAATGCAAAAATCGTCGAAGTTACAGCTAAACAACCAATTTTTGGTAAAACCTTCACTTTATATACATTTTTTGAACCCATGACCACTGGCGATGGACGCTTACTAATGGCGCGACAATCTGGCCAAGCTAATGGTGCAACGTCAATTACATGGCGCGACAGTAAAGGCAATAACAAGACATCACGCCCTGATGCTATTTATTTTGTTAATGATAATCCAGATAACTTCGAAGCATGTGATGTGCGCCAATGGAATAAAGTATACCCTCTAACACATGCTCCTTATGATCAGACGATTAACAAACGCTATGGCTTTGCGATGCAGGAATTTAGAGACCCGCTTGGGAAAATCATTCCTGAAGGTACCTCTTTGCGTTCTTATCCCTGGATTGATAAAGGAGGAGACAATATTTCTCTTACAGTAGTTAATACTAATTTATTTGATCCCAAGAAAGGTTATCGCGCAAATTATCAAACAGAGTGTGTGACGAGTAGCTGTGTGTCTGCTCGCGATAGCCAGCAACCTTCTGGCACTATGGGGCGAGTTATTATGGGCCTATGGACTAAAGGTAAAATGGTGTTGTTAGATAATCTTATAAACAATGTCGATTTTACCATTCGTGCTGACGATAAACACCAGCGTAATATAAGGCTGTATGATGCAAATTCTAGAAATGGTGGCTTTGTAAGAGTGGGTAATGGCCGCGATAATACTAACGAACACCTCCCCAAAGGCAGTTCTGGTAATACCTCATTCTTTGATAGTAATGAACACCGTTTTAACTATTTTAAGAATATGTTTCCTGTAAGTCCTTATGATGTTTCTTGGCTAATGAGTTCTGGACGCGGTACTACGGAAGTCCCTTTTGACGACTACCTTAACCCTAATAGCTTTTTAAACGCTAATATGGCACAAGCGCTACGTATTGAATCTAGCGGAAGAAATGCTCAGTTACTAGGTGAGGTGCAAAATGCGGCCACCGCAACACGTTGGAATATTCCCGCCAGCGGTAAAATTTTGGGGCAAGGTAGAATCGAACCCGTTGCATTAGGTGGTATTAAAGGTAAGGGATTCTGGCTCGATGGTAATGGCTCTGCACTGGAGTTTAATATTGATCGTCAGCCTAGAAACACCTTAAATAGTGATTGGTATTACAGCATCTTTGTGGATACTCGAACTACTTCTGGGGTGCGAACGCTATTAACTTTTCCTGATGACAGCAAAATAAAAGTCAGAGGGCAGGGGGAGCTTATGTTTGTTGATTCAAGTAATAGAACGGTTCGCACTATTAATCGATTCTTCACTATGAAAAATAAACAATGGCGCCACTTAGGGTTTCAATTAGAAAATGGTAATAAAACTATAAGTACCTATCTTGATGGCTATAAGATAGATTCATTCACTCATAACGCAGCGCTATTTCATTTGAGACCAGGTAAACTCACTGTAGGTATTAATCCTGATAATAATAGAGAAAACTTTAAGGGTTGGATTGACGATTTTAAAATATTTGCTGAAAAAGTAAATGTTGAGGTGGCCTGTAACCATGCTAGGGGAACTCTTGTTGGTGTTACTAACAATGCTGGTACCTATTGGAACAATATTGTTAGCGCTTATCCTCATAGCTCTCATGTAGAGATCAGCGATGAGTTATTATTAAATGGTAAGCGCAAGTTTGGTAGTTATGCATGTTATCACAATTATAATACAGATTTTGCTGCACACTTGGGCAACATTCCTGGTGGGGTTGTTTCGATACGAGACAATATTAATTTCCCTGAAGGGCCATTAGTGCATAATAAGCCCAGGCCAGATTCGAGCAATAATGAGTTTTGCCTTAGCTGTCACACAAGTGATGGTAAAGCCGGCTTAGATATCGATGCCTTAGTGCTTAAGAGTGGATTGCAAGCAAAAGACGATAAGCGACGTCAACCATTACAACCTGATCCTCTAGTTTTTGGCAATATTCCTGCCAACTGGTTAGGAAAAGGTTTGCCCGCTAGGCATATGGTTGCAGATGCGAGAAGAGGATTCAAAATAGACACACTACTACTCACTTCTAGTAGCTCTGCCGGCAACGGTGGTGGCAATTCGGGTATTTCAGTCCCCACTGGAACTACATCCTTAGCCGCGCAACATAGCAGTAAATGTATAGATTTAGACTCAGGCTCTTCTGCAAATGGCGCCAATATTCATCAATGGGCTTGTAATGCCAACAATCGAAATCAAGATTTTACTCTTAAATCTACTAGTAATGGATTTTACGAAATTCGTACTAAAAATGATAAGTGTATAGGAATTGGTGGCGGATCAATGGCAAATGGTGCTAACGCAGTTCAGTGGAATTGTGTTGGAGCACAAGATCAGCAGTATCGACTTGATGATCGAGGTAATGGCTGGTTCCGTATAGTCGCCCGTCATAGCAACAAGTGTTTAGATGTATCCAGTGCATCTGGAGCGAATGGCACTAATATCCAGCAGTGGAATTGTAGTAACGGCGATAATCAGCGTTTTAAATTTCAGTAGTAGCAAGAGCTTATAAGATAACAATTATTAGCTAGATATTCTTATTACTAGAGCGTTACAAGTAGAATGATAAAAAAGCCGGAACCTATGGGTTCTGGCTTTTTTTATGCTTTAACTTAGACGTAGATGTATAGACCTACGATAATTTCTCGTGATGAACGTATTATCAAGAACCCATTAACATGTTCTTTTTTATTCTTTTATCTTTTGCAGTGATAAGGAGTTCTAAAAAGTGCATCATCAGCGGTTTTATGAATGAATTGCCAACGATGCTTACTTTACCTATGTGGTGTAAATTTAGCGATTGGGTAAAAATTTAAACTCCTGCCACTTTGCATTAGCGCATGAAAATTGATTAATTTCACCACCATTTTCTTTACTGATACCCGCTTGGTTTATACAGCGGTTACCAACTCTTGCTCTAATTTCAAATCTACCCTGTCCTTTATCGACTATACGCCATTGCAAATTCTTATGTTTATTGCAGTTGAATTTGGCTAATGCGGCATTATTAGTAGATCGTCCTTTCATATCGATACATTTATTACTAGCTTGATTTCGAATTTGATAGTATTCGCCTTCGACATGTTCAAATCTAAAATTACGGTTTGGGTGTGCACCACAAGTCCATTGATGCCAGCCTGAATTATTCGCTGTTTGTGCTTTTGAGTCCATGCATTTGCCGCCGTTATGTTGAAATTGAAGTTGAGTCCAACCTACTGGAGGAAGCTGTGAACCGGAAACTTGAAATTTAGTTCTAGAATCAAATAACAAATGCCCTTGGCCATTAGCTTTGCCAGTAGCGACAACACGTAACATATGTTCTCCTGAACTTAAGTTACTATTATTCAGTGTAAATGGAGCTTTATTTTCGACGTGTACTTGTTTACCATCTAGGTAAAAGGTGATTGAGCCAATATTATAATCTTTACTCGATACTTCAATATGACTTAGTTCATTTGCATCGTAGGTGTGGAGATGCCTGAGAGGTGCCTGTTTTGCTAGAATTTTAAATGGCGTGTAGTTAGCTGGTGTCTCAGCGAGCGAAGGGCCAAATCCAGGTTCTTCTTTATTTCGGATCGCATTATTCTTACCCATAAAAATATAGAAAAGACCATCATCATCTCCATCATATTTTTTCCCGTCGTTGATAGTATAATAGAAAAATGCACCGCCGGTAGCATTTACGTTGTCAGTTGTTGCTGTAGCGAGACCTTCGTGATCCAGTCGCATATCGATAGATGCATTACCTGAACTACGATAAACCGCAGTTAGAAAAAGGGGGTCGCCGTTAGCATCATGATCGTTTGATATTGGGTTGGCAATAACGGAGGTGCGACCTTTCTTAATAATTTCTCTGTTTTGAATGGCGATAGGTTGAATATTTTTATTGAGTGCCTGGGTGAATTCACCTGGATCAGACCAGCGAATTTCCCGTGCCTGTGGAATAGCCCCTGATCCTACACGAATAGCCACCTCTCCGCGGGTAATGTTGCCTTCCTCATCACGTATCCAGTAACTAAAACTATCGTTTCCTTCAAATCCAAAGTCTGGCACATATTTGACCTGATTATTACCAACTAAATAGAGCTCGCCATGTGTAGGTTGAATAACTCCATCTAGCCATATACTACCTCCATCTGGATCATCGTCGTTGCTTATAATATCCAAAATCTTGGGGCTGTCGATGTTAACTCTAAATGTATCAGCGTTAGCAACAGGTGCGGGGGCTGCAAACGTCAGCCGGCCATTATCTTTATATTTTGCTAACTCCTGTGAAGTAAAATTAAGAGTAATGGGTAAAAGAACTTTCTGAATTTCTCCTGTTGCCCGATCTGCAATCAAATCATCCACAAGTATAAAAGGTTTTCCGTTGGTGTCTCTAAAATAACCGGATTTACGTAACAGATTATTTGTAGAGTGCTTCCAGACTAAGCTTGGATGGTCAAACTCCCATGCACGACCGATAACTCCAATCGAATCTATTTTTAACCAATCGAGCCTGACACTTTGTTCTGGAGAAATTGCTGGAATTTTACTGTAGCTAACAGCGAGTCGATCCGCGACTAAATCCTTAGAATCATAGAAATGGTGACCCTGTGTTGTAATCTTCTTATATTCTTGGCCCACATCATAGAATTTCATGTCGATAAAGTTAATGCCGACACGATTATCGCTAGCTCTTCCTTCGTCGTGTCCGTGAGTATCTACGCCCACTGGCATATTTTCGATAGTTGCTCTATTGATAGTCCAATCAAATGATTTACGTTCGAATAAAATTCCTGCAGGGTTATTGCTACCGTTGTTATGAGGGGTGTCAGTACCAATTACGCGGAGATCAACGATAGTATAGTGAGGTGAATAACGTCCGGTAACACCGCGAAAAACTTCCCAGGCAGTAAATCGCTCAATCATACTGCGCAAGTCATGATTTTGTGAGGGGTTAGTGCGAATTACTTGGAACGCCACCTGATTGCCAAACGACTCGTTATCTCGAAATTCTGTCAAGGCTGGTGTAATTGGGTGTGCATTATTACCGCCGCGTAAAATCTCGGGTTGATCCAGCACCACTACAGGAATTGGGGCACTCGCGTTATCAGCCTGAATGCCATTTCGGCTAACATAGGTATAACCATGAGTTGTATTGGCTGCTATATTTTCTGATGCTTCTACCATTCGGCTACTAAACCAGAAACCATCGCCGCCACGACCCGCGTCTCGTTCATTAACAGAATCCTGAGCCGCAACAATACCCCACTGAATACCTTGAGATTTAATAGCAATATTGCGGAGCCAGTTACCTATATCATTACCGCTTTCAGCAACGTAAGCAGCACCAAATGCATTGTAAACAGCATTGTCGACAAAAATAGCATTAGACGAATGCTGTACCATCCCCCAACCTGGCGAACCGTTAATTGCATTACCTACAAGGTAAACAGGGTTTTTAAGATTACCTATTCCCGTGCGATGCAGGTGAATAGCATAACGCCCCTGCACGTTACTGTTCGCTGCAATAGATGAAAATGACGAGGCCGCCGCTGATTTAAAGGATTTATCGGTACGACCAAGTTCATTAAATGCCGCGTAGCGGATATCCACTGTATCGCGCATAAACATAGTATGCCCGCGCTGGTGCACAGGTAGTGCGTCACCGCCCTCATTAGAAAAGGTTATATTACGTGATAGGTTTGCCACATATGTTTTAAGATCTGATGCTGGAGTATCATGGTTGAACTTAAGAGCTTGTGTTAGCTGAACTGTTTTGCCGTTTATGTTTGATATAGTGGCAATCTCGTCTTCGGTATCACGCCAATGTTTTGCAGGATTAAGCTTCCACTTTTCAGGTCCGTCAAAACCCTGTTTGTGGGTTCCAGTAATTACAATTTTGTCACCTTTTTGCCAGCCTTGCGGTGTTTTTGAAAATACTAGTGTGCGCGCACCAGCCATTGGATTCTGCGCTACTTTTAAAAAGCTGTCTTTTTTAGCACCGTGAATACTCACTCTACCCATACTAATTAGGCCGCGAGAAATTAGTTCTTTATCCCAGTCTGTATCAATATCTCCATTATTGGCGAATAGTATTTTAGTGGTAAAATCCTTTTTTATTGGTCGGTTTTTATCACCAACAATAAGCTGACCATCACTAGTTACAACGATAGTATCTACTACCAATTTAGTATTCTTCCAATAGGCAAAAGTAAGTAAGCCATCAATACGTATGGTATCTAGTCTAGCGTTGCTTGATCCTTGATAGGTGATGCTAATACCTGCTGGAATATGTACATTCGCATCCCTCCCCGGAACTTGTCCATTATGCCATATTGCAGGGTCAAACCATTTTCCACTTTCCAACGCTATATGAGTTGAATTTTCTTTTTCCACCAGAGCAAGCACGGAGTGATGTTCATGATTAGTTGCCATATTGGCGATAACATTGCTGGAATATATCGTTGTGGCGACAGAAGTAAGTACTATTAAAACAAAACTATTAATCACGGATAATGGAGATGTATTATGTTTTTTAATACTTATGTAAAAGTCGTATAGGAGTTTTTGAATTATCATGTTTTTTCACTTTTTGTGAGTTTTTTTTACCTAAATACAGGCATGCGATTACTCATGGAATAACCTATAGTCTGAATAGATAGTTAGGCGTTCGTCTGCTAATGGAAGATTGTCGAATGAATCTGTTATTGGTGAGTGTGCCACCACTAAAAATATTTAAATATTTTTTATTTATAATTCTTTTATCCAAAAATCGTAGCACTTATATTCTCTTGCCTCAATTGAGTTTTAGGCAAATTGTGGGTTGTGTATCGATTCTATGAAAGTTTTTTTGATTGTGTCGAGATGAATAGATTTATCGAAATTAAAAAATCATAAAATTTATGAGTTTAACTCATCTGGTTTTTAGTTACATATAATTGGTTTTTGTATAAGTGTTATGTAGGTGTTATGTAGGTGTTATATTAAGTGTTATATAAGTTGAGATTGAAAATAATATTTTTTTGTAAAAAAACGCTAAATATCCATGATGATATTAGTATAAGAAATATCGTTTATTAATATTGCTGATTGTCTTTGTGATCGCTTATATCGGAGATTTGTTTTCTACCTAGAAAGAATTATTTTTTTATTTTTGGTTTTACCACTTATTAATTGTTATGTGTTAAATTTTTATTGTTTTACAGAACTACAAAATAATTTTTGACTAATAAGAAAATTTACGTAAATAAAAAATTGAGGAAACGATATGAGTTGTAAAAAAAAGTTTCTTTTCGGTGTGTTATTTTCTATCGCAGGGAGTAAAGCTCTTGCTTTGCCCGAAGCCCCAGCATTTGTACGTGATGTGCATATGTCTGAAAACAAAAAATATACGCGCCCTACATTACCTCCAACACAAACCTCCGCCGATGGTCGTGTTGCTTTATCTCATAAAAGCGCTACGTTTTTCCGTTTACATGTTCCAGAAAAACTAAATACTCCTTTTGTTAGATCGCCAGCTGGCACTTATATTTATAGCTCACCTGATGCTATGCCCGATCCCACCACCCGAGCGCCAATTCCATCACAAAATAGAAATGGCCATGTGGCGTTGTGTGATCCATCTTTCGATCCACAATCTGATGTTAAAAACCCTCGGGTCTGTGGTAATGATGATTGCTATGATATGTATGTCGTCAGTTTTCGAAAAGATCAACAAAGGGGAAAAGAAACCAAACGTCTAGTGAGTACAGAAGTGACGGTACGTGTCGCCAATCCCAAAACTCGAAATGCCAAAATAGTCGATGTGGATTTAGGGAATGTTGTGATAAGTCCAACTCACCTCCCGATCGATGATACGTTTTTTGAACCTATGGTGGTGGGCGAGGGGCGTTTATTGGTTGGCCGCACAGGCGCGGGGGGCACTTTTATGCCTTGGACTAATAGTAAAGGTGTGACCAAAACATCATTCACCAATGTCGTTTATATGACAAACGATAGGCCAGATAATTTTAAGGCATGTGATGTGCGTCAATGGAATAAGGTATTTCCCTTATCCCATGCGCCATATGACAATACAATCAATCAACGTTATGGATTTGCTATGCAGAAGTTTAAAGATACTGCAGGCAAGGTAATAAAAGAAGATACGACTTTTTGGGGTAGCTATCCCTGGATGGATAAAGATGCTGACAATATCTCGCTAACCACGTTTGATGATTCCTTATTAGATCGCAGGACGTTTACCTCAGAATATGATTTTCGTTGTCCCAGAGGCGTTACGTGCTCAAGTGATAGTGAAGTGGATAGCTTTGGCAATCAAGGCCGAGTGATTATGGGGCTGTGGACACGAGGCAAAATGGTGCACTTGGACGGGATTCTCAATCATGTTAACTACTCGATAAACTCTGAAGATCATAATCATAGAGAAGTACGTTATTACGATCGAGCCAACGACCATAATGGGTATATCCGAGTGGGTAATGGTCGCGAAAACCAGATTGCGCTCATGCCGCTTGGTTCTTCTGGAAATACAGATTTCCTTGATTCTAATGAACATCGATTTAACTATTTAGAGAATATGAGGCCCGTCACACCACGCGATGTAGTATGGACGATGAGTACAGGCTCGGCAACGGCTGAAGTGCATTTTGATGACTATCTGAATGTTAACACATTCATTAATGCCAATATGAATAATATGATCGAAGTTTTACCTGACTCTGAAAGGTTTTATACCAGGGGCGTTAAGAGGCATGACGACCGTATACAAAATGCTTCAACATCACCTCTCTGGAACGTGCCAAGGTACGGAAGAGTATTAGGTAATGGCCGTATTGAAGAAACAGCAAATGGTGGTATCGAAGGGCGTGGTTTCTGGTTAGATGGTGAAGGCAGTGCCATAGAGTTTGATGTGCCTCGACAGTCGCGTAACATCTCTAACAAAAGCTGGTATTACAGCGTATTTGTTGATGTGCGCAATACTGGGAATAACGATAAGACATTAATTTCATTCCCTGATGGCAGTAAAGTAAAATTACGAGGTACAAATTATTTACGTTATTACGATACCATAGGTGATTTAATAGCTAATATTGATATCAGTCAAGGTGTCAGACGTAATCGATGGGCGCATATAGGAATTCAACGTCTTCCCAACAACAATAAAATTAAGACTTTCATTAACGGTATGCATATTCATAACTATAGCCATCATGAGGAAGTGTTTCAGATGGTGCCAGGGAAGCTAACTTTAGGTATGAACCCGGAAGATGATAACGAAAATTTTCGAGGTTGGATTGATGACTTTAAAGTCTTTTCCGAAAATATAAACCGTGAAGTGGCGTGTAATCATGCGAACGGTACTTTAGTGGGTGTTAATGGGCGTTTAGGTAAATGGTGGCAAGGCATCGCAGACAGGACTCCTGAGTGGGTGAACAATGAAATATCCAACCATTTAAGACGTGTAAATGCACCAGACTACCCACAATACTTTTGTTTTCATAATTACAGTGGCGATAATAAGGCTGATCTTGGCAACGTTCCGGTGGGAGCAGTCTCGGTACGAGATGATTTTGTTTTTCCAGAAGGCCCAATTAAGCGCAATGCTCCTCGCCCTGAATCACGTAATAATGCCTTTTGTTTAACTTGTCATACTTCAGATGGAAAAGAAGGTCTATCATTACAAGCATTAGCACTAAGACCGGGAGTTAATGCAATTAATGACCCTCGGCGTCAACCTATGCAACCTGATCCGCGTATATTTGGTAACATTCCTGAAAACTGGTTAGGAAATGATTTGCCTGCACGTAGAATTTATGCAGACCCCATATCAGGTTATCCTATTGATAGGTTGGTATTGCCTAAAAATTAATAAAGAATTAATTTTAGAGATAAATATAATTTAATCAAAAAATATCACTATTTCTAATAATATACTTTTTTAACGATAAGAAAGGCCATGTTTATATCATGGCCTTTCTTTATTTTGTTGTGAATAAAAAATAAATATTAATCTAATGACGGTAATGTATAGGTTTCATCGGCAAAATTTTAGTCAACTCATCTAATGACTTCTGTTACCGTATCCATGTGTAATTTTTTTGAATTATTTGATAGAGAGTCTTTATTTATAGGTGTTCTTTCTTTAAGTAATTTCGTTGCTATTACATATGCTTTAGGGTCATTTATTGCGTCCACAGCTAATAATTCATCATCTCTAAAATACCAAATGGACATCCGAAGTTTGTCGCTATGAGATTTTCTCACGATTATATTATTGTACCCTTTCGATAGTCCTACTATTTGTAACTTAGTTTGGAATTGATCAGACCAGAACCAGGGGAGGATGTTATAACTACATGTTTTGTTGCATATCGCCTTTGCCGCTGTTTTAGCTTGTTCAATTGCATTTTGCACTGACTCCAGTCGTAAATCACGATTATAATAAGAATTATAGTGGTAGGTGCAATCTCCAATGGCGAAAATATTTTGATTATTGGTACGCATCTGATTATCCACAATAATTCCATCATCGAAATCTAAATTTGCTTGCATAGGCAAATCATTTTCTACCTTAACTCCAACCCCTAAAATTATGATATTTGCATCGTAGCATGAGCCATCGGTGCAAAGTACTTGACTAAGAGTTTCCTTATGTTCTATTGCTTTAACTGTTTTTTTTGTCAATACATTAATTCCGCCACGCTCATGCAGATCATGAAAGAAAGCGGCTGTTTCAGCTGATGCTACTCGCTTTAAAATATGCGTTTCTTTTTCTAAAATAGTAACACTTTTTCCCAAACTTCTAATAGATGCTGCGACCTCAAGACCGATATATCCTCCACCTATAACTACCACGCTTTTAGTTTTGATATTATTGATCGCCTTTTTAATATTGAATGCATGTTCGTAATTTCGCAAAGAATAAACTCTACGATGCTCCGTTATACCTTTAATTGGTGGCACAATAGGGCTAGCACCTATTGAAAAAACTAAGAAATCATAGTGATATTTAGTCCCATTCACTAGAGTGACATATCTATCTTCACTATTCACAGAAACTACTTTTTTTCCCAATAGTAAATTGATATTATTTTCTTCGTAGGCTGTGATAGGCTTAAGAAGTTGTATTTCTTCAGCAGCATCTGGGGAAAAATATTTCTTCGATAGCGGAGGGCGATGATAGGGGGCTATTTCGCTACTCTCTAACAATATAACTTCACCTATCCATCCCTCTTTGCGTAAGTAAAAGGCTAGATTAACACCAGCGTGACTTGCGCCAATGATAATGCATATTTTATTATCTAGAGATGTATCGTATATCATATCACCTATCATTCTAGCTGGGTATTTTAAATGTCACGCCATCTAATTGTTCTGATATTTCTATTTGGCAACATAAGCGACTAAATTTCGTTGTTTTTTCATCAAGCTCCAACATATCTTTTTCAATTTCCTGGCCTTCTCCCACTTTAGAAAAGTATTCAGGCAATACTTGCACGTGACAGGTAGCACAAGAACAAACACCACCACAATCTCCATCTATCCCGGGAATCGAATGTTTAACCGCTAAGGCCATAATAGACCCGTCGTGGCCTTCAACAGTAATTTCTTGGTTCTCATCAGTTATAAATGTTATTTTTGCCATTACTATGCCTTTATTTTATTATCCGATAAATTCCAGGTTAAGAGTGTTGTAACCTACTTTCCTGGAAAATCGCCCCCATTGTTCGATGTTTTCTTTACCACTTAAAAAAACGATGGACGATATATGTTGAGTAAGTAGCGATAGAAGTGTTTGCATAATCTGCCTAGTATGAGTTGCGCCCAGGCAATTATGGGTGCCAAAACCGAATGCCATATGAGGGTTTATCTTTCTATTAACTTTAACTGTATCAGCATCCTCGAAGACGTTCTCGTCTCTATTTGCAGAAGCCCAACATAGTGACACTCTAGTGTTATTTCTAGCCATGTGGTGGCATATTTCGGAATCTTCTTTTACGACTCTTCCCATATGAGTTAACGGGGAGAAATATCGAATAAACTCTTCTGTAGCCACCGGTATTAGCCCAGAATCTTTTTTAATCTCTCTTAAGATATCTGGATGCTCAGCTATATAAGCCAAGGTGTTAGATACTAAATTAATGACAGTATCTCTTCCTCCTGCAAATGTGAGCATGGCAATGCCTTTAACTTCTTCTCGAGTAAGCTTTCTGCCTTTATATTCACTATTTAATAATGTAGAAAAAAAATTATCGCTGGGCTCGACTATTGCTATATCCATTTGTTTGTCAATATAGTCATATAAGATGGAGGCTTTATTTCTGTCTAATGTATCTCCTTCGCCCCTAAAAACGTGTGTCCCCCAGCCGATCCATAACTCAGCTTCCTCTGGAGGCATATTTAATAAAAGTGTTAAGGCTTTAGACTGTAAGGGTAACGAAAACTCACTTATAACCTCTATAGATTTTTTTTGGGTAGCAAATTTAATAAGCGCTTCTATTTGGTTTTTCAGTTGTTCTTTAAATTCTTTATGTAACGGTCGTTTGAATATGGGCTCAACAATTCTACGATAATGTGTATGATCTGGCGGGTCTACCTCAAAAGGAATCTGTCGAGTCGTTCGAATATTAACTTCAGAAGGTACCGGTATTCGCCCAGGAGCATCAGATGAAAAACAGCGCCAATTGTGTGCAACTTTTCTAACGTCCTTATGCCTCAGTATCATCGTGACGGGATCACCATGGTCGTCGATTTCTTCATGGCCTATTTCAGATCTCACCTTTTTAAAAGGATCTATATGTTCTGACTTATTCATTAAATTTATTTCTCTTCTCAGATAAACAAAGGTACTAAAATTTCTAAAGTCTATAAAATAAGTGTGCGTTACATTCCAAATGTGGGGGAATAAAATATTACCTTAAAGGTATTTTTACTAAAGAAATATACAGTTTTCGACGTAAAATATCAGATCTATGCTATTTGCTTGGAACTGCTGGTATATCGAACCAAGATGTTTTAGGATCCAACTCTGATTAATAAATTAGTCAACCTTGTTACATGAGTTTGTTGCTGTCCGATATTTTTTTGGTGTTTGGCCAAATTTTTTTTTAAATAAAGTAATGAAATGAGAAGGGCTAGAGAAATTAAGTGAGTAGCTGATTTCTGTGATCGAAGTATTTTCTTGAGAGAGTATACGTGCGGCATTATAAAGCTTATGATGAATAATATATTCAGAGAAGGGTTGGCGGAATACATTTTTAAATAAGCGAGAGAAATATGATGCCGAAAGATTACAAAGATCAGCAGCCTGTTGAAGGCTTATGTCTACCACCTGCTGTGTTCTAAAGAGGTTTACTACAGGGTAGATTTTGTCAAAATTTGAATTTTTATTTTGTATATGGACTTGATGTGCTTTTAATGGTTGTGAGTGTTCAGTTAGTATAATAATTGCTAACTTTAGTAGCGCTAAACTTTTATGAGAAAAGGGCGATTCGACAAAGCTCTCATGTGACCACTTTATAATTTGCTGCAATTGAGCAATATATTTTTTGTCAAGTCTAAAATGTGTTCCAGTTTGAAATATTGATGCTCCGTTTTTAAGCCCTTCTGATTCAAGTATTTTTGATGAAAACTGTACGATAAACCACGACTTTTCTTTACTTTTTAAAGAGAAATCATGAGTTTCCATAGCGGGAGTAAAAACTATATCGTAGTCTTGCAACGAAGATTGACCCTGATGATAATAAAATGTCCCTTCGACTTTTTCAAAAAAAATAAGCTCATGAACTTCATGGAAATGCGTAAAACATGAGTAATTATCGTGTTCACCATACATCACGTGGTGAATTTCGAAGTCATATCCGTCTTTAATACAAAACGGTTCACAATATACTTTGGATTTTTGCGCCATATACGGCCTCAGCACTCAAATGGGTTTTCATATTATTTTTATTGGAGCTCGTTAAGTTAAGGTAAACAAGTTTTAGCTTAATTACTCTTTCGTCGAGCATTGTTAATTTATTCTACAACATAATTACGGGAAATAAAGTATGGTTATTTCAAGAGCCGCAGTTGCGGATGGTAAGGGTGCCTTTTGTGTTGAAAATATTGAAGTAGGTGATCCCATAGGGGATGAAATTTTAGTTGAGTTAAGAGCTTCTGGTATTTGTCATACAGACTGGGACTCTATTCGCACATGGCGCAACCCTTTTATCATTGGACATGAGGGCGCAGGTATCGTTAGAAATATCGGGCCAGAGGTAACTAAAGTAAAGCCTGGTGACAACGTGATACTGAATTGGGCGATTCCTTGCGGTAATTGTTTTCAATGTCAGCATGGAAACTTGCACATTTGTCACAATAATAATGCAGTGATAAGTTCCAGTAAAAATGGACATGCCCATCCTGGTGCATCTATGTTAAACGGAAAGCCTATTGAGCGTTCTTTTCATCTAGGTACTTTATGTGAATTTACTGTTGTTAAAGAAGCTGCTGTGGTTAAGTCTTCGATTGATATCCCTTATACTAGTGCATCGATTATAGGTTGTGGTGTGATGACCGGCTACGGTTCGGTTGTGAATGCCGCTAATGTAAAAGCAGGATCAAGTATCTGTGTAGTGGGATGCGGCGGTGTTGGCTTAAATGTTATTCAAGCCGCTAAAATTTCTGGTGCTGCAACAATTATAGCAATTGATTTAAAAGGGCAACGCCTAGAGCAGGCAAAGCTTTTTGGTGCTACTCATACCATCCTAGCAGATAAAAAAGATGCAGGCTTAATTCAGGCGATATCACAAGTTAAACAGATTACTAATAATATCGGGGCTGATTATGCTTTTGAATGCACTGCCGTGCCAACACTAGGGGCAGTACCTTTGGCTTTAATTCGTAACGCAGGTATAGCTGTTCAGGTAAGTGGTATTGAACAAACAATTAATTTTGATTGTTCCTTGTTCGAATGGGATAAGTATTACATTAATCCGCTATATGGCCAATGTAAACCTGAAGTTGATTTTAGAAAAATACTATCTTTATACCAACAAGGTAGACTCAAACTAGATGAACTCGTTACAAAAACCTACACCTTAGATGAATTAAATCAAGGGTTTTCCGATATGCTAGAAGGCAAAGTAGCGAAAGCTGTTGTCGTTTTTAATGAAGCCAGTGAATAGAAATAGGAAACCAAAAAAATGGCAGTTATTAGAGTCGAAGCATCTAATCCAGAGTTCTCTCCTAATAATACAATGTATTATACTCTTCATTCATCTTTTCTTGATGGCCGCAGTGATGTATGCATTTATAATGTCCTAGCTGAGGGTAGTGATGTACCCATAATCTTTCTTCTCCATGGTGTTTATGGCAGTCAATGGGTGTGGATGCATCTTGGCGGTGTTCACCATGTCTACGAGCGTTTACGTCACCAGGGTTTAGGTGATTTTATTTTGGTTATGCCTTCAGATGGTGGTTATAAAGCGGGATCAGCCTATTTGCCGATTGCGACCTCTGAAGGCGTCAAAAACTATGAAGCGTGGATTATTGAAGATGTTAGAGCCTCAGTAATAGAGAATGTCTGTAACGTGAGTAATAAATCAAAAATTTACTTGTGTGGACTTTCTATGGGGGGATATGGTGCATTACGTTTAGGTGCTAAATACGTAGATCTTATCCATGGCATATCCGCTCACTCGGCGGTAACAAATCTAGATGATCTAGCACATTTCTTAGACTACTCTATAAATGTTTATATTGGTCAAGACCATATGGAAACGTCAATTATTCACTGGTTGTTATCTAACTCTGAGTGTTTACCCCCGATACGTTTTGACTGCGGCCTATCCGACCGCTTAATTCAAAGCAATATTAATCTGTCAAAAAAATTAACTGATGAAGGTATTTCCCATATTTTTGAGAAGAACAATGGGGGACATAATTGGAGTTATTGGCATACTAATATTGCTAAAACCTTGTGCTTCTTTAACAGGCTTCACTATGGATAGATCACATAGGCGCGCTATTTGAGTAATAAAAAAGCCGGCCAATAGGAAAAGCCGGCGAAGTTTACAGACCTACATACTATTTAAATCTAAATAATTGGTTGTTTCCTCCCGTACATTGCCACTGCTGTATATTGGTACCATTGGTTGATGAGCTTGCTTCTATATCAAGACACTTATCACTGTGTCTTGCACGTAACTCAAACCAATCACCTTGTTTCTTTATGGGTTTAAATTGTAAATTTCCACCTTCAAAGCATTCCCATTGTTGAATGTTAGCTCCGTTAGCATTAGAAGCATCTTTAACGCCAACACATTTGTTGTGTTTAGTTTTTATTTCATACCAATCGTCGGCTTTAGAAACGAATTCAAAATCCTGATTGTTATTATTTTCTCCGCATGCCCATTGTTGTATATTGGCTCCATTTAAAGATGAGCCTTCTTTTAAATCCACACATTTCTTACTACTACGAACTTCAAGTGATATTTTTCCATCTGGTGGTGTGGGACTACTACCATCATTTGAGGGTTTGTAAACACGCAACCAATCTATCCAAACAATACTTTTATCATCATCTGCCAGTTCTTCATCGGTAGGAGTAATACCTGCGTCTGAGCGCCAGTCTTGATCTTCTGTATTAATAATAATATGCATTGGCTTACTTAGTCCCGTACCATTTGTGTAGCCTTCAGGATCAATAATTGCTTCTCCGGAGACAGTACGAACTAATTCACCATCAATATAATATTCAAGGTGCCATGGATCTCTCCAATACACACCTATACGGTGAAAGTCATAGCGCCAGGGCGTTTCCATGAAATACCAACTTCCTTCATCTGTCGGTTGATAATCCTGAAAAGGATCACGAATAAAAACATGGTGGCTTAAGTGCATGCGGTGCGCAAACCATTCTTGACCCGGACGATCACTTCCATATGCTTCCATTATGTCGATTTCTTCCGTGGAGTCAGCACTTAGCATCCATACATTCGAAGCTAATACTAAATTACTAACCTTTGCCATTGCCTCGATATATAGGGGGTAGGTAAATGTTTCTTTTGAAGAGATAACACCGGTGTAAACTTTATCGGTGCCTTCTTTTCTGTTGGCTGCTATTCCTAGTGCTCCACCAGTGACAAAAGAATGGCCCGAATTGAACTCTGATAAGCCGGGTCCTAACCATGGGTTAATAAATGAGTCTACCCATTTCTTGGTAAATTCTTCAGGCTTGTCCGTAGGGCCTGCTGTGTAATTGAAACTCTCCGAGATAGTTTGAAGCTCCCATGATTCTCCATTATCTAAATCTACGGGTACTGGTATCCCATCCCAGTCTTCTGAGTATGACATATTAGAAAAACTAAGTGCCATTATGCTGGTAATTATCAAGCGATATATTTTCATTTCTTTACCTACTTATAGTTTTAGAAAGGTATAAACAGATATCTATGATTAAAGATTGATATTTCTTAACGCTATATCAAATTTCCTTTGCGCCACATTCCAAAGTTTTCCTGGTGAAAAGCAGATTGTATACAATTAACAATTTATTTTTCAATGGTTTGAAGTATGTTTTTATTGAAAGGTGAGCTGTGAAGCATTTTCAAATAATCGCGATTGATTTTTCAGATTAAATAATGGAATTTATTATTGTCTACATTTAACAATTTGGTTTTTTAGTTTAATTAAATGTCTGACAATTTTTTGATTTTCTACTAATAGGCAATATTTTAAGTTTTATTATTTTGTGATGTTGATTTTTTAGCGCATAAATTTTCTTTATTGTCGTTTATTAATTTTTTTCAATTTATATCTTATAAAACAGAGGAATGATAAATGTTAAACAAGCGTCCTTTAGCAGTTGCTATTGGCTTTGTGTCTGCAATTATTGCGAGTGGGCTATCTAATGTTGCTTTCTCACAAACAGTTAAAGTCGATATTAATGCTAATGTAAAACACTCTGTAAATGGTGTTTCCAACTTTGGAAGAGAGCGTCGTATTACCATTCATGCAAGTCCAATTGAAAATGAGTGGATTGGTGAAAAAGATAAATTAGATTATTTGATGAGCTTAGGCGTTCATTTTGGTCGTGATACCGGTACGCCGATGTATTATTTTGGACAAACAAAAGGTGATCGAAGTCGTTCTACACCACCAGGTCAAGGAGATCCTTTTCCATGGGGACACCCTGATCATGCCGATTTAAACCATGTAGAAGAATTGGCTGATGAATATCATTTTCTACTAACGGATAAATTTAAGGATGCGATACCTTATTATAATCGAACTGAATCGATGATAATGAGTTCTCAACCTCGACCTGCTTTTCCCAACTGGAGTTCTTATTCGTGGTTTGGCGGAGCTTTAGGTAGCGATGATCCCTGGCGACCACGCACGTTTGAGCAGGCTGGGGAATGGTACGCAAAATATCTAGAAGAATTTCATTTAAGAAATGAAGGTGATCCGCAAACTATCCCAATGCCAAAATATTGGGAGGTAGTTAACGAACCCGATATGCAAATGAATACAACAGGACCAGAAGGACACCTGTCTACTTGGGAAGAACTATTTCGTTATCACAATGTGGTTGCTGACGTTATCCGTGAAAAACTTGGTGATAAAGCTCCCAAGATAGGTGGAATGACATGGGGCTTGCATGATTTTCATTTGGGTGACTCTACTGCTTTTGGCGCGCCGCGCCTCGCTAATGACACATTGTTAAATGCATTTTATGGTAATGATGCTGGTAGTGTCGCGTTAAAAAATGTAATACGTGATGGTATTTTCGCTGAATCAGAGACGATGGGGATGACAACCTCGACACCTTGGTATCAGTGGGATGTAATTTGGAAACGATTTTTGGATGTTGCTGGTGCTAATATGGATTTTTATTCCATTCATATTTATGATTGGCCGAAATGGCAAACTGATGGAGCGCGGATAAGATCTGGGCTCCACAGTGAAGGTATGATAGATATGCTAGAGTGGTATGATGGAAAAATACTAGGACAAAGAAAAGAAGTTATAGTATCTGAATATGGTGCCGTTTCAGGAAAATATTTAACCCAAGGAACCGAACTTGATCGATCTAGAATGCGTTGGGAAAAATTAAAGCCTTTTTCGCAAATGCTAATGCAGTTCCTAGAGCGACCTGATTATATTGTTTCTTCACTACCTTTTATTGTAGTAAAAGGCCAATGGGGGGATGAAGGTAAAGAAGCGCCATATGCTCAGTCATTATTAGACCGTGATTATTCAACCTGTGATGAAACAGCAACAGCATATATCAATTGTACTTGGAACTTTAACCCGGCGATTAAATGGTATGAATTGTGGCAGGATGTAGAGGGTACACGTATTGATACTTATTCGACTGATCGCGATGTGCAAGTTGACGCCTACGTTAATAGTGATAATGGTGAGCATCATATGTACGTTATTGTAAATAGCTTACATACCGAATCTACTAATGTTGATTTGTCATTTGCGGGTGTCAATAATAACTCCATTAAAAGTATACGTATGCGTCATTTGTACTTAGACGAACAAATTGATGTTGACAATAATCCAAATAATGGCATGGGTAAACCTGTGCTTGCGGATGCTTACTTAAATTCATTACCCGAGAATGTTACAGTAGGTGGGGACGCTACGATAATTCTTGATATTGAATATGCTGATGCAGTATCGCTGCCCTTTGAAAGTAAAGAAACGAAATATCATGCAGAGCCTTTGACTAACCAGGAACCTTACCGTGTCTCTACACCAGCAGTTCTGATGACTCAGATAAATGGAGTTCATAAACCTGCCCAAGGTGAAGCCCAATTACGAATTACAGGAGCTTTCTTCCTCAACAATCAGTTCTATACCGATTCTTCAGATAGCCGCGTGTTTCTAAAAGTTAACGGTAATGATGTAGAGTTTGATGCAGATTGGCGTGGTGAAGATCAAGTGTATAATAAGCTTATGGGGACTATGGAAATTCCCGTTCCTATCGAGTACTTGAGTGACTCTAGCAATAACACTATAGAGTTTGCAACGCTCGCCGCAGGCGAGGCTGCTGCCATTAGTTTGCAAGTATGGGATATGGATACCCAAATTTCTCGTAGTGTAGAAGCGGATTGTGTATCCTGCATTAGCGTTTCTAGTTTTGCTATTAGCAAGTCGGGAACTCAAGATATAGGTATTGATAACTCTATCGCTTTGGTATCAAGCTTTTCTCCTATTAACGCATCTAATAAACAAGTTAATTGGACCTCATCTAATCCAAGTATTGCTAGTGTCGATGCTAACGGTTTAGTAACGGGAAATAACGAAGGTAATGTCACTATCACAGCTACGACAGTTGATGGTGCTCTCACTGATAGTATTAATATACGTATTCAGGGAAGCTCTACTCCGGCCCCGACACCTATTCCGACAATTCTCCCTACACCGACACCGACACCATCTCCAGTGGATACGGTGGTAGTAGAAATGGAATCTTTTACTGACACTAATAAACAAGGTGCTCCTGTATTTGGCGATACAGTGACGGGTTTTAGAATTAATGGTACCTATGTAGATTTTAATACCAGCGGTGACTGGGCTGAATACAGTGTAAACTTTAGTAATACCGGAACTTATCGTGCTGATATTTTTGCTGCCTCACCTATGACTGGAGATTTAGGTGTACGTTTGATGCTAAACAATACGGAAGTTGGATCTTCCGAGCTGACTAGTACGCAAGGTTGGACAGACTTTCAAAAGTTTAGTATTGGTAATATTACGGTACCAGCTCCTGGCCGATATACGCTAAGGGTGCAGAGTTTTGGCTCTTCTCCCTGGCAATGGAATGGAGATTCTATCGTTTTTGAATCTCAATAGTAAAATTAGATGTTAATAAGCTGATCATTGGCATACTTTTCTATGCGGGAGTGTTTTTATCAAAACTCCCGTATCTTTTTTGCCCCAAAAATTTACTTTTATACTTACGTTATGCTTCATTACGCTGATGCTAAATACTTGTTAACTACTATTTTTTATTTCGGATAAACTTTTAATTTGTCATCTCTAAATATAGAACTTCCAGCTACTATAGTGAATCTATATCGCGAACCTTATGGTTGCTTAATGCATTTCTTAAAAGCGCTTTGTTATTCAGGCGGAATTATACAAAAATAAACTAATTTATTTACTGTGAATCCTCTTCACGATTTTATCTACTTTTACGTTCATGCTAGCTCTTTAAATCATTATTTAACGATTGTGATTTGATCACTAAAATATTGCTTTATCTGAATTTTTATTCCTATCACACAATAACCGATTTATCCATCTTTAAATTTCTGGAGTTAACAAATATGTTAAGAAAGATGTATTATGTCTTGTTGCTTATATCTATAAGTTGCGCAGCTACTGCCAAAAATTATTATGTATCAAAAAATGGTAATGATAATAATTCAGGAGCCGTCAATTCTCCCTGGAAAACTATTCAAAAGGCGGCATCGTCAGTAAAAGCAGGTGACCAAGTGTATATTTCCAGAGGGACATATAGAGGAGATGTTTCTATTAAACATAGTGGTCGTTCTAACGCATGGATTAGTTTTGATGCAAAACCAGGTGACGAAAAGCGTGTGGTACTAGAAGGTGGAACTTTTAGAATTATTAAAAAAAGTTTTATTCGTGTATCGGGAATCAAAGTCCAAAAAACCCGTGCAGAGGGTTTTTATGTTGAAGGCCCTGCATCTCATATTACACTCTCGAATAACCATACCTTTGATACATATGGATCGGGCATAGGCGTATGGGGCGTAGGTTGGAGAAAAGACCCTGGCAAATATGAAAATATTCGTAATGTTAAGATATTAAATAACAAAATAGAGAAGGCTAATAATGGTGGTTATAATGAATGTATTACACTCTCTAATGGTGTGGTTAACTTTGAAATATCAGGTAATGAGGTATTTAATGGCGGTAATCCTATAAATGGAGGCGAAGGTATTGATGTTAAACTAGGCGCTAAAAATGGTGTTATTAAAAATAATCGTGTACACCATTTAACGCGCCGTGGAATTTATCTTGATGCAGCTGGGATTTTACCTGGGTATCCCAAACCATTTCTCAAAAATATAGAAATATTTAATAATCGTTCTTGGGAGAATGAAGGCCAGGGTATTGCTATTATGACTGAAGGTGAGGGTGATATACACGACATTCGAGTCTATAATAATCTACTTTATAATAACACTGAAGATGGTATTATGATTTATGATCACCCAGGTGGCCCTGGCGATGTTTACGATATTGAAGTTGTCAACAACACAATGTTTGGTAATCCTCGTTTTGGAATTTTATTAAATTTTCCCGACTCTCATCGTATGATATTCCGTAATAACATTGCCTATAATAACGGAACTGATTTGCGTTTTGAGCATGGTGCTTATGTTGCCTCTCATAATCTTAGTAACGTTAATCCACGCTTTGTTAATGCTGCAGCTGGAAATTTTAGGCTTAGACCTGATTCTCCTGCAATCAATGCGGGCACCTCACAAAATGCTCCTGCTAAAGATTTTGATGGCGATCGTCGTATTAACCCAGATATAGGGGCTTACGAATATCATGATCGTGATAGCTCGAATACAGAAGTTAAGCCTCCTATTGGTGTAACATCTTTAGAAATACGACATAGCAACAAATGTCTTGATTTGGACTCTGGTTCGCCTGCAAGAGGCACGAATATTCATCAATGGTCTTGTGTCGAGAAAAACGCTAATCAAAATTTTACTATAGTGTCGAAAAATGATGGGTTTTATGAAATCCGTACCAAAAACAATAAGTGTTTAGGGGTAGCCGGAGGTTCTAACACTAATGGGGCTAATGTAGTCCAGTGGGATTGTGTCGGTGCAAGAGATCAACAATTTAAACTTGATAACAGTAATAATGGCTGGTTTCGAATAATTGCTCGTCACAGTAATAAATGTTTAGATGTCGCAGGGGTATCAGAAAGAAATGGCGCTAATATTTATCAGTGGTCTTGTCATGGTGGAGACAATCAACGTTTTAAATTTCGTTAGTTGAACCTATATATAGATTGTTAGGTCATTACTTTCTACAAAGCAATGACCTAACTATTGGTGTGATAATTTAATTGTTTTTTTTACTTGATAACAATTCAGGAAGTTCTGAAAATCGCCGTTTATACATGTTACTATGGAGAGATTTTGCCGCATTGACCATTTCTGTGTAGGGGATATCGGCTACGGAGACAAAGCCTACATTATAGTTCTCACCATCGTAAGCACGTCCGGTAATTGGTGAATCTATATATTGAAACCAATGAGCCCCGACAAAATATGGGTTGTCTATTACTGAGTACATATAATCCGTATACATACGAGCTCTATCTTTTTGATCCGCCGCATGTATCAAGCCTGGATGATATAAGCCGCTGTCGGCGGCTCCGATATGAAATTCTCCAATTATACTAGGTTTATCTATCTTCTTTAAAAAATCCCATTTGTATTGAGGCAAACCTTCTTTATATGAATTGTAGCTTATCACATCTACATGTTTAGCCGATGCTTCAATAACTTCCATTGGCATTCCCCAATCGGGAAAACGAGCACCAAAATATAAATGATTTGGCATATATGACTTTATCGCTTCATTCACGATTTTAAAATATTGCTCAGCATATGCTTTAAGGAGTAAGGAGTAATCGGTCAGTTGAGGTTTTGTATTAATTGATGAATCAATGCCTTTATCAAACTCTTGCCAGTTTTTGAAAGACTTTTTCCAGGCACTATTAATCGCGCTAATAGTGCTGTATTTTTTTTTCATAAGACGCGTGAATTCTGATTTTGTAGGCACCGTTTTTCCATCACGTCTAAGTGTATGCAGAACAATACCATATCTACTCTCGTTTGTTTCCGGCCTACCAAAACTTTTTTCGTTATCGATAAATACTCCAACGCACCAAGGATTACCTTTCACTTCTTCAGCAACTTTTTTTGCTGTCGCAATTGCTCGTTTTTTGAATGCAGGATCAAATACATCGGGCATAGGGCTCCAAAAATCATTACCACTTGAAACCGTTTTAAAATCGCCAATAATCCAACCATTAGCAAAATAAGGAATTTTATTCTCGTGGTAATACATAGGATCTGTCCAATTACCTAAGGATGTGAATCCCCAGTGTAACATTCTATCAATGGTCACTCTTTTCCAGTCTTTTAAATATGACTGCGGGGATGTTTCACCATATTTACGCTCTAAGTTAGCACTATAAAAGCTAAAAGTTTCTCCTTGTTTTAATGGTCCAGAATGTGCCGAACGGCGATAGCCGAAATGATTCCCAAGAGGACTATTGTATGCAGGTAGCCACTCGAACATGTTTGTACGAATCGAAGCAATATTTTTCCTTGTGGACAGAACTTTCTCTGAAACCCTGTTCAAACCCGTGGAGTCCTCTGGAGTAATATCGTCATCACTACGCTGTTGGATTAATGAATTATCGAAATCGTAACCTGTCATGGTCGATGAGTTTGAAAGACGAATTATGTCAATACCTGTTGCAAAGTATAAATAGCCTTCTGGATCTACTAAGCTCCACTTCCCATTAATTTTCTCAGTACGAAAATATCCGCTAGCTTTTAGCTTCGGCCCGTTTTTCCAGCCACTAAATTTTGAACGTTCGGTAAATAGTGTTTTTTCTCTGAGCAATGCGAGTTCTCGATCGCGGTATTGTAAAAGCTCTTTCTTTGAGTGAATTTTACCATCGAAATCTATCTTAGCATTTTGTCCAAATTGATCGACAATATTAGTAAGGTAGTGTTTATCTTGTGTGGGATTTTCAATTAATCTAATATTATCGATAACTATCTCTTTATCATGAAGGTTACTCTGAACACTTAAGCTTATGCGAGTAATACCTTCAATGTTGAGATTTTTTTTACCCCACATTGAAATAAATGTAATATCCTTGCTTTGCCAGGTAGGAGGGTTGGAGCGTAGACCAGAACTTAAGTTTAAATCATTTTTATCATTGCTCAAATCATGCCCATGCATTTTCGCATAATACGTATGCTCAGATCCTACAGCGACATTAACGCTACGAGTGTATATATTGCCGTCTATATCTTCTATATCAAGGTAAAGGTGGCTGGAAAATTTACCTTGGTTGCCAATATCAAAAGCGATACTGAAATTTTTATATTGGCTCCAGTCCCATGGTTTTTTTGGTTGGAAATTAACGCTTGCATATGAATGTTGTTGTGAAGAATATTGTATGTTTAGCGCTTGTTTTCCGTGTGTGGCATATCTATCTGTTGTTTTTCCTTGGGCGTTTATAAATGATATCCCTTGTTCATTATTGTTTTTTTCAAAACTATAAAGTGGCTCTGGGAAAACATTTCTATATGTCATGTCACTATGTTGACATGAGGTTAATATACAAAAAACAGATAATATAGAGCAGGATATAACCGCTTTACCCATGATGATTCCTTTAGAATATTGTTGTTAGCTAATATTTTGATAAGTTCCCGAGTCGAGAATTTGTCGTTTAGTTTTGAAACGACAAATATAATTCCAGTTCCATGAACTATCATATTTATGACATAACCCCCAACTTATCCCGCTAAGAGGATCATTAGATATTTGAGCATTTTCGTCGCGAAATATACCTATGGCTTCTGGAGGAGTCTTGATATGAGACATAATGTCAAAATTTACGCCGTCTGCAGCCCACTGGCATGTGTTCTTTTCTGGGCCGTCGGTAGTGAGTAAGGAGGCAATTCCACCGTTATAATGCCATATCACAACCTCATGACCACTATTGGAAATGGGATTAAACTCAGACTTGATATATGGCCCTTCGATATTGTCGGCAATTGCGACGCCGTGTTTTATTTGTCGGCCGCCGAAGTTCATATTTTCACCCATCATTTCCCCCTTATAATAAAGGTAAAACTTATTTTTGTAGTACATAAGGCAAGGGTCGTGCACTTTATGGCTGTCGAAGTCACCACATTGTTTTACAATAAAACGATTATCTTGCTCGCCATACCAAATCCCATTATCAGTAGGGCTTAATATTGGTGTTTTAGATTTTTGCCATGGGCCATATGGCGATTGGCTCTTAGCCATAGCAATATATTCTTTAGTACGATTGAGGTACGGTGCTTTAACGGTTTGATAGACTAAATAATACGTACCTTTATAGACTAGTATTTCAGGTGTGAATACGGCTCTATCATCGTATTCCCCGTTCTCTCCGGCCTTTATTGCAGGCCCGCATTCCTTCCATATATACCCGTCACTTGATGTCGCATGCCATACTTCTGTTTTATCCCAAGGAAATACCTTATCTTCAGGATCACCACTACCAAAACCTATGGTTTCTCCTTCACCTCGTGTATACCAACAGTGGTATAGCCTGTCTATTTTTATGACCGACGAAGGATCTCGCCTGATTAAGTTTTCTTGATAGCAGAAGTCTCCGCCCAGTGTCTCAATTTCAAACTCGAACAGCCAATCAGCATTGGTATTATCATAACCACGTTCGATAGCCCTTAAAGATGCCTTGCTCAACTTATTTTTTTGCATTGCTAAACTTCTTCTTTATTATATATTTTTATTGTTTTTTCATGACTAACAGAGTCTAATTGATAGTGTAGTGATAATCTTCTTTTGGCAGTATTGCGCCTCTATGTTGTATCACCCTTCTTGCAATGTTAGTAGCATATTTCATTGCTTCTGTAATATCTTTATTACGTATGATCGCTGATATAAAGCTACCGTTGAATGAATCTCCGGCAGCTGTACTGTCTACAACTGCTTTGATCGGATTGATCGGGTACATAAAAGATACTTCTTCACTATGAAAAAAAATACTATTGGCTCCATTTTTCACAACCCATATTTTATTGTACTCAAATATACCGATAAACTTTTTCACTGCATCAAAATTACTAAGACTAAATAAATCCTTTAGATCATCCATGCCAGGGAGAATAATGTCGCTTAAGTTTATTGCCGTAGTAATACAGTCTTTTGCTTGTAACGGCGATCCCCATAATCTTTGACGATAATTCGGATCAAAAATTATTGTTGTACCTTGCTTTTTTAGTTGCTTTATTATTTTCCACAAAGATAACCTTGAACTCTTATTTAAAATTGCAAGTGAAATACCTGAAAAGAAAAAGTAATCGCAGTGTAAATTCTTCTGTAAATTAGTATTTTCCATGAGTAGCTCAATGGTATCTCGTGCAGCTGAGTTATCTCGCCAATAGGAGAAATAACGTTCACCATTGTCATCATTGGTAATATCATATAAGCCTAGGGTTTTATTGGGATGCTCAATTAGTAGATCGATAGTAATGTTTTCTTCTTTTAAAACACTCTTGAGCATCGCACTATGATGGTCGTTGCCAATAGCTGAAAGCAATAAGCAGTCTATGTATTCTCGTCCAGAACGCTTAAGATAGATCGCAGTGCTATGAGCGTCACCGGCAAATGATTTTCTATAGGTTTGCGAGTCTATCGCGCTTAGTTCTATCATACTTTCACCGAAAATGATAACGCGTTTCATATAAGTCTCTATAGTGTTGTCTATTATACTAAGGCAAATTTATATGACGTGATTAAAAATCTAGTCGTATTCCTAGACGGTAGATTATGCCTGTCTTAAACCGACTTACTGTTCGTGATTTGGTTGCTCCTCCATCAAGAGGGTCGCCTTCATTCCACGGTTGGTATCCCGTTAGCTGACCGGTATCATCAAATGTTGGTATGACGCTAAGTGTGCGACTAGTAAAATAAGTTCGTGACTCGGAGTCTGTAAGATTAATTGCTTGAAAAGTAATGCTAGCTATATCATTTAGCTGATAGGTAGCTGAAAGATCAAGCGTGTCGCGTCCTTCATTCCAAAGGGTACCTTGATTCCATGTTCTACCACTTAGTCCAGTATTGCCATCAATTCCAACTAAGCTATCACTTGTGCCGCGAAAAGATAGCCGTATTTGATGCCCACCTTGTTGCCAAAAAGCAGTAGCGTTATATGTATGTTCTGGGGTGTCAGCGACGGGTAGAGGAGCTATTTCCTGCGACGCGTCTATGGAAGATGTTTCCAACTCATATTCGCTGTCTTGATAGGTATAATTAAGACTAGTTCCCAACCCACTTAAAAAGTAGCCTGGCAAGAAATCATAGGTTTGACTGTATTGCAATTCGATGCCGGAAATTGTTGCTCCTGCACCATTGCGTACCGCATTGATATTGTAGATACCACATAAGACTCTATAGTCATTGCTCCAGTTTTCTGGGTCTGAGTCGAAGGCAAAGTCGGCAACTGTTCGATTGGGCATACAACCGTTCAAACCGTAGTTGTTTTCTGTATCATCGTTTGCAACAAGTACCAAATCATCAGATGTGAAGTTTTCACCGTTCCAGATATTTCTGATGTCTCGTATGTAGCCGCGCGTTGATTCTATGGTAGAGAAATTTTTCATATCTTTGTGGAAAAAAGCCGCTGATAGTATAGATGATTCATTAAAATACCACTCCAGTGCTATATCAAAGTTATTGGATTCCAGTGGTTCAAGATCAGTATCAAATAGCGTAACAGTATTAGTTGAACGTGGCCGCCATGCAGTTTCGGCCACTCTAAACCCTGGACGCAGTAAATCTAATTCAGGGCGAGCCATTGTTTTCGATAATGCTAACCGTCCGATTAGTTTATTATTAAATGTATAATTTACATTTAAGCTCGGTAAGACATTGCTGTATCGATGTTTATCATATGCTGGCGTTGAGGATAGAGTTCGATCTACACGATTTCTATCTGTATAAATATTGTTGCCATTAGCATCTACTTCCCAGTCGAGCCCAAAGTTATTACCCCATCCATATACATGTGTTGTGGAAATATCGGCATGGCGCCACATTGTGACCCAGTTGACATCAGGCCTTACCCCTGAAAAGTTCGGATCGGCCGCTAACGCATCATAATAAGCTTCTAAGCGCACCAGCTCTTGTTCATGGCAGGGGCCAACATCAGCAATGGGTGTCCAGCCAGAAGGATCAGCACCACTTGAGGTATCCCAGCCTAAACCATCTACACGCTGGTATTTGTTTTCATAGTCAGCAGGCATTATCCCATTTGCAGGTATGACGGTAGGGCAGGGAGGTAAATCTTGGTTGCGTAGTTGCGATAATGTAACTAAGTCAAATTCCCGCTCTAAATCAAAAGCTGTATGAGAGAAGAAATTAACACCGGAGGAACCAAAAGCTTCCACTTCTGTTTCAACATATCTGATACCTAAATCACCTGTTAATCGTTCGTCAAAAAATGAAAAATTTGCTTTTATATATCCCGCATTTGAAGTTAATTCACTACTTCGTGTTTCTGTCGCATCAGTGTTGCGAATCGTGTTTTCGTTATCTAATACTAAATTTAAAGCCCTGCGTGCTGAAACTAAATCCCACCCGATGGTGGCATTATCTCGACCATAACCTAAGGTGTGCATGAAATCATCGTATGGAAATGTTTCTCCAGAAAGAAGTAGAGGCGCGCGAATATCAATTAGCCCTTCTCCCGGCCGGCCGACGGGGTTTCCCTTGTCGTCACGTACTATTGTCGAGCGGGTCACATTTCCAAAGTCGAAGATCTGGTTATCCACGGCTTTGTCCCGCATTGAAACTTTAGTGCCAAACTCTAATGTCGTAATACCAAAAGTATCGATATGCCAGTCTAAATCAATATTGAAACTGGTATTTTTATCATCAACACTTTGGTCTGTTTCGGAGAGAAAACCAATATGTTGTGCTTCTATATCCTGAGGGTTAAAGCCTGTTGTCGCTGAATTATCCCACCACGCCACTCGAGGCACACCATTTTCGTCTGTATAATTAAGAATGTTTTCTCCAAGGTTCGCAAACCCCTCACCGAATTCCAAGTTACACGAGCCGCTGCTACAGTCATAACCGATTGGCTCGATGCCTCCAGGGGTGCCAACGGGGCCGGCATTATACAAAACATGACCATTAACGGTATTACCGTTCTGCATTGTCAGAAATCCGTTGGGTTTTGATTCTGACTTACTACGTGAGTAAGCGACGCCGAATTCAATGGTAAATGCATCGCTGATATCGTGGCTAAGTTTTAGTGATGCAATATCATTATCTACATCGCTACCACCTTCTGAACGCAGTAGATCTCCAAAACCACTTCGATTTAAATATTTTGTAAATGTTCTAGTGCGTGTATCAATAGTGTACCAATCTTCTTGTGGGTCGGTATAAGGTGCTGCGGGTTGAGTCGTCACTGTGTTGCGCCCCTCAACAAAATTAGGGTCATTCGGACGACGGGTTTTAACTGCATGCCAATTTTGTACGAGACTCTGTTTACTTTTACTTACATCTAAAAAGATATCGGTACTATCATCTGGCTGCCATTGAATACCAAAAGTGAAGCCCTTTCTATCACTTTCATTTTGATGTAGTTGATATGACATCCCCGTGGCAACGATGCCGTTAACATCCGAGATAATATTATCATTTTGATCGCGTGCTATTCTGACTGCGCTCTGACCTACGTGCGACGCCACGTAATCATCTACTAGAAATTGATCTTTGCGATAGGTATTGGTTTCGTCAAATGCAGTTAGAATAAATCCTAGAGAATCATCCAAGAGTTTTTGTGAAAAAGATAACGATAGTTTGTGATCATTTTGTTCAGCGAAGTTATTCCTTCTTCCTTGCAAGGTGATGGCACGAATATTTTTACTGGTTTCCAGTGGTCGTGTAGTCACTAAGTTGATATTTGCTCCCAGAGCGCCTTCATCGTGATCGGCACTGGGTGTTTTAACTACTTCAAGCTTAGACAATATGTCAGCAGAGAACGCACTTAAATCAACAGATTGATTAAAGTCTGTCGAAGTTAAGGTGACACCATTAAGGCTGATGTTGTTTTGATTCGAGCCGGCTCCCCGCACGGTTATAGTAGTTCCTTCGCCATCTCGTGTTTGTAAGGATACACCTGTTACTCTAGACAAAGCTTCGGCAATATTTTGGTCTGTGGTTTTACCAATATCTTCCGCATTAATAGTATCAATAATATTTTGAGCCTTCTTTTTATCCTCTATTGATCGCTCAATCGCTGCACGGATACCGGTTACCACCACCTCTTCAATTTCTAGATCTGCGTTTTTTTGTTGAGAATAGGTATTACCACTTAATGTTAAAACTGCTGTTGCAAGAGCAGTCAACCGAAAATAAACCGTGGTAGCCGACATAGTCGAACCCTCCATCTGTTATTATTATTTTTTATCTTCACGACAAGCTAACATGAAGGTGAGAATTAGAGTTTTTACCTTGATTTCCTTCATCAAATTTCTATTTTTTTACAAGGTGTTGCGCACTATAACAGAATATGAAATATTGTTAATAGTAAATTGTATACAATATTGGTGTGCATCAATAATATCTTGATTAGGTTTTTCAAATACTGAATGTTCATATTATTGCTTAAGTTTTAATGTAAATAAAATTTACAATTAATGGTTGTATTATTGAATACATGCCAGAATTTCATGGCTTATTAACTGCACTCTTGTTATTTTTGGCGACATTTTTTTCGACCCCATTATCTTAGTAAACGCTATTTGATGAAGATAAAAATAATGATTGTAGATTAATATTTTTTGTTAAGTGATTCACTAAAAAGCTGTGAAATATACTATTGTCAATATTTAAACTGTTAACAGTTTACTAAAAAAATATATAAATTTAGTTTAATAACTAAGAGTGTAAATATGAAAAACATTAAGCTTAACAAAGAGCAAATTTATGACTTTAACCGTAATGGGTATGTTATAGCGCGTAGCTACTACTCTAATGAAGAAATAAAGCGTTTGCAGTCTATCGCTTTTGAGGATGAAAGATTATATGAAAATGCGTGGCACAAGAAGGACGCCTCTGGAACTGTAAGTAAAGTTTGTATTTGGCAAAAAACTGGCGATGACTTTTATAGTATGTTTTCTCGCGGCCGACGACTTATTGATTCGTGTGAGGATATTATTGGCGAACCGGTTTATCATACTAGCACTAAAATTATGATGAAAGAGCCTCTGGTTGGCGGCGCTTGGGAATGGCATCAGGATTTTGGTTATTGGCATCGAGATAATTTTATGCTATATCCCAAAGCTGTTAGCTGTATGATAGCCATCAATGAAGCGACCATCGAAAATGGCTGCCTACAAGTATTAAAGGGGTCACATCATTTGGGTAGGCTTGACCATAGTAAAACTGGTGATCAAAAGGGCGCTCATGTATCTTTTGTCAATGAAGCAATAAAACATCATGAACTTGTTAATGTAGAATTATCTCCAGGTGATACATTATTTTTTCATTGTAATCTTTTACACAAATCTAATAAAAATAAATCTTCACAACCGAGGTGGTCGATGATTTGTGCGTATAATGCGATAAGTAACAAGCCTTTTCAAGAAAATGAAGCTATTTATTACCCCTTACGAAAAATTGATGACATGGCTATCTTGGAGTGGCAACAGGCATAAGAGCTAGTTACATCGACGGCTCAACGGCTTTGTTTGGCGCTCAAACTCTCTTTTTGTTTTGAGTTGTAAATTGTTAACAATATTGAGTGCTGTTACTATTAAGTCTTCAGTGGAATATAACAGTAGTACAATAATAATATTAATTCGGTAGTCTTCTATGGATGTATATTCTCGAACAGCACTCCGCTTTGCGATTATAGCTGCCTTTGGCGGTTTTATTTTTGGGTTAGACGCGGCACTTATTTCTGGTACTATTAAGTATATTACCCAGCAGTTCAGTTTGAGCGATATTCAGTTGGGTACTGTAGTGAGTGCTCCAGGCTTTGGAGTCATATTTGCATTACTTGCAACAGGCCCACTCTGTAACCGTTTGGGTAGAAAAAAAACATTACTTATTATATCCCTCATTTATCTCGCGTCGGCCATCGCTTCCATGTTGGCGCCAAACTATGAATTTCTTGTTTTTGCTCGATTCTTAGGCGGGCTTGCTTTTACGTCGTTGTCCCTTTCTTCTATGTATATTGGTGAAATAGCACCGCCTCAGATGCGTGGGAAGCTGGTGGCAATGAATCAGATAGTTATTGTTGTTGGCTTGTCGTCAGCGTATTTTTCTAATTATTTCCTAGTAAATCTTATTGAGCCCAGTTCATCTTTAGCTAGTAATATTTGGAGGCTGATGCTTGGCGTAGAAGTCTTACCGGCCGCTTTGTGGTTTCTTCTTATTTTAACGCTTCCTGAGAGCCCTCGTTGGTTAATTAGTCAAAGACGGATCGATGAGGCTAAACGGGTTATGGCTAAGCTAATGCCTATTGATAATATTCAGCCAACATTGACGGATATTCTCTCTAGTGCACCGGCAATGCAGAATCTAAATGAGAATTTTCATCAACAATTCAGAAGCTTGTTTGATTCCAAAGTAAGAACAGCACTTATTGTAGGTATTGTTTTTGCTATTGTGCAGCCTGTCACAGGTATCAATGCTATTTTATTTTACGCGCCTATGGTATTTGAACAAACTGGTATTGGTACCAATGCAGCTTTTCTACAGACCTTAACCATCGGTTTAGTAAGTATTGTATTTACCTTTCTGGCAATATTATTAATCGATAAAGTCGGTAGGCGGCCATTGGTTATTATTGGTTTATCGTCGTCTGCTGCATTTTTATTTCTATGCTTTTGGTCTTTTGATAATGCAACATACAGACTTAGTTTGAGAGAAGCAGACAGTTTACTTTCTAGTCCAGTATTTGCTAATTACTCATTTGATCATTTGATTGATATGACATTTCATAGTGATATCGAATTTAAAGCCGCTATGAATAATGTTTTGGGCGATGAGCTGGCTAGAAACTATGAGAGCGAGTTTATTAAAACTGCGGTAAGTATGAATGTTAATGCTGTCATGTTTGGTATCTTAGGATTTATTGGTTCTTTTCATTTTTCAGTAGGTCCGATCATGTGGGTCGTTTTTTCTGAGATAGTGCCCACTCGTATACGCGGTATTGCTATACCTTTTTTTGCTTTAATTAGTAGTATATTAAGTTTTTGTATTCAACAGTTTTTTCCTTGGCAACTGAATAACTTGGGGGCTGCAAATATATTTTTATTTTATTGCATTGCTGCCTTAATAGGGCTGTTCTTACTTTTTATTTTTCTTCCTGAAACAAAAAATAAGAGTATCGAAGAAATAGAAGTCATGTTGGCAAGCCATGATAAGCTAAAAACGCCTCGCACACTCAGCTAGTTTGGCACGTTTACTTGGGTGGACTAGATAAATATTATTGATATCAAATTGTAAACAATTTACAATTTGATAAAATTGCAAATGGGATTTTTATGCTGCAAGATGTAAATACTAAAAGTAGTAGCTTTTTTCATTATTCAACGATAAAAGCAATGCAAGTTGAATATTATCAGGTTCCTCTAGCTGAAGCTTTGGCTGATGCAAAGCATGGCGTCCATACGCACTTTGAACTCATTATATGTCGGATTATTTGTTCTGATGATATAGAAGGAGTCGGTTATACCTATACAGGTGGCTGTGGAGGCAAGGCTATTTATTCTCTTTTACAAGATGAGTTAAAAGATCATTTAATTGGCAAAGATAGTTCTAATATTAGGGCTATTTGGGAAGACATTAATTGGAAGTTACATTACATAGGGCGTGGGGGATTAGTTAGTTTTGCTCAATCAGCGATTGACATTGCCTTGTGGGATATTCGTTGCCAGCGAGCATGCTTACCGCTTTGGCGTATAGCGGGCGGTGCAGCTAGCAGTGTTCTCTGTTACGCCGGGGGTATCGATCTAAATTTTTCTCAGGAAAAATTGTTGACCAATATTTCAGGTTATTTAGATGCTGGGTTTGAAGCTGTTAAAATTAAAGTTGGTAAAGAAAACTACAAAGAGGATGTAACTCGAGTTGCCGCAGTGCGAGACTTAATTGGAGATGAAAGAACATTTATGGTAGATGCGAATTATTCTATGGGAGTTGAGCATGCTATTCGTTTTGGTAAAAAGATTGAAAAATACGATATTGCTTGGTTTGAAGAGCCTACTATTCCCGATGATTTCGAAGGTTATGGAAGGATTGCTCAAGCTATTGCTATCCCACTGGCAATGGGAGAAAACCTCCATACTATTCATGAATTTACTCATGCCATCAACTACTCCAAGCTCGGATTTCTACAGCCAGATGCATCAAATATAGGCGGAATTACCGGCTGGTTAAATATTGCCAATCTGGCTTATGCAAATAATTTATCCATATGTAGCCATGGAATGCACGAATTACATGTTTCTTTGATGGCATCTCAGCCTCATGCTGGCTTTTTGGAGGTACATTCTTTCCCAATAGACAAGTACACCACACAGCCGATACAGCTTGAAAATGGGAGGGCATTAGCCCCCAATTCTATTGGCACTGGAGTCACATTTGATCCTGATCTGTTAAATCAGCACCTTGTATTAAAAAAATAAGAGAGTGAATATGTTTGCGGCTAAATATGTTGGAGAAAGGAAGTTTTCTTTAGTTGAAGGGGAGAAAACCTCTCCCGAGCAAGACGAAGTAACTATTCAAGTTGGTTTTGTGGGTATTTGCGGAACAGATATGCATATTTATCATGGTGTAATGGATCAAAGAGTCGGCCCTCCGCAAATTATTGGTCACGAAATGTCAGGTACAATTGTACAGGTAGGAGAAAGTGTTAAGGGGTTTGATGTGGGAGACAGAGTGGTTGTACGACCACTCGATTATTGTGGCAGTTGCCCCGCATGTGAGCAGGGGCACTCTCATATTTGCCATAATCTAAAATTTATGGGTATTGACTCTCCAGGCGCTTTTCAAAATTATTGGACAGTTAAAGCTCGAACTTTGCATAAACTACCTAGTGCTATTTCTTTACAAGAAGGTGCACTAATTGAGCCTCTAGCAGTGGCCTGTCATGATGTTATTCGTGCAAGATTAGCAGCAGGTGAAAAAGCTGTAGTCATTGGAGGAGGGCCGATTGGTCAATTGGTGGCGTTAATGGCCAAAGCCATCGGAGCTGAGGTAATGTTATCGGAAGTTAATGCAAGCAGAAGAAGATTCGCTGCAAACCATCAAATTTTGACGGTAGATCCGCTTGCATCAGATCTTAAAAATGAAGTCGATGTATGGAGTCATGGCAAAGGTGCTGACGTTGTATTTGAAGTTTCCGGAGCCCAGGCGGCGGTTGATGTTATGACAGAAATTGCAGCTGTTCGAGGGCGTATTTGTCTTGTGGCTATTCATCCGGATAAACCTAAGGTCGATTTATTTAAATTCTTTTGGAAGGAGTTAGAGCTAGTTGGCGCTCGTGTATACGAAAGGAGTGACTTCGATACTGCGATTGAACTGGTTGCTTCCGGGAAAATACATTTATCTTCATTTATTACTTCAATTTCGTCTCTTAGGAATATTGAAGCGGCTTTTGCTTCGATGGACAATAATCCAGAAAGTATGAAAGCTATTGTGCGTTGTGCTGGGGAGAAAGCGTGATGACCTTATTCGATTTGACAGGAAAACTAGCATTAGTTACTGGCTGTAAGCGTGGTATAGGCAAGGCCATGGCCTTGGGATTGGCACAAGCTGGGGCGGATATCATAGGCGTTTCTGCCAGTCTTGAGCTATTTGATTCCGAGCTTGAAAAGGAGGTGAATGCCTTAGGGAGAAAGTTCTTTGCATACCAAGCTGACTTCTCTGAGCGAGATACACTTTATAAGTTTATTCACCAAGTTAATGCGGATCACCAACGTATTGATATTCTTGTAAATAATGCTGGCACCATTTTGCGCGCTCCCGTCGCTGAGCATAGTGATGAATATTGGGATAAAGTAATGGAAGTTAATCTGAATGCGCAATTTATTTTAAGCCGTGAAATTGGCAAAAGAATGTTGAGCCGTAAGCAAGGTAAGATAATATTTACTGCATCTTTACTTAGTTATCAAGGTGGTATTACCGTACCTGGTTATGCTGCGAGCAAGGGTGGTATCGCGCAACTAGTTATGGCGCTCTCTAATGAGTGGGCTGGTCACGGTATTAACGTTAATGGCATTGCGCCAGGATATATTGCTACTGACAATACTGAAGCATTGCGCGATGATGTTCAGAGATCTCAGGCAATACTGAATCGTATCCCTCAGGGACGTTGGGGCGAGCCCAAAGATTTTATGGGGCCAGCTGTATTTCTGTCGTCTTCGGCAGCAGACTATGTGAATGGCGCGATTTTATTAGTAGATGGTGGTTGGATGGGGAGATGAAAGATGTTGTTCAAAAATAATGTACATTTTATCAATGGTGAATACATATCATCCACTTCAGAAAACGCCGTCGATGTATTTAACCCTAGTAGTGGTGACAAGTTAGGTGAGGTACCCGAAGGTTGTCAGCAAGATGTAGATATAGCCTTAAACTCAGCAACTCATGCTCAAAAGTATTGGGCTAAAGTGCCTGCTCGTGAACGGGCTAGTGTTTTACGCAATTTTGCCAAGCTGATCCGCGAGAATACCGAACGTTTGGCCGAATCATTGGTGATGGAACAGGGTAAATTAATTTCTGTTGCTCGCATGGAAGTCGAAGCTACGTCGACATTTATTGAATATGCTTGTGATCATGCGTTGCAAATTGAGGGCGATATTCTGCCTTCTGATAACCCCGAAGAAAAAATATATATACACAAAGTGCCGAGGGGCGTTGTAGTTGCGATTACAGCTTGGAACTTTCCTTTGGCATTAGCCGGTAGAAAAATTGGGCCAGCATTAATAACAGGTAATTCTCTGGTGCTAAAACCTACAGAGGAGACGCCTCTAACGACTATGGAATTAGGAGAGATTGCCAACCTTGCAGGTATTCCCGCTGGAGTACTCAACCTTCTCAATGGTCGAGGCGATATTGTTGGTAAAGCTTTGTGTGAAAGTCCGATGACTAAAATGATCACAATGACAGGTAGTACTGAGGCCGGTACAAAAATCTATCAAGCAAGCGCAAAGCACATGACACCTGTGATGTTGGAACTTGGCGGAAAGGCACCGATGATTGTCATGGATGATGCAAATATTACCGATGCTGTTGAAGCTGCCCTGTGGGGTAGGTTTAGTAATTGTGGACAAGTTTGTACTTGTGTTGAGCGCCTGTATTTACATGAAAGTATTTACGATGATTTCATGGCTGACTTTTTACCTAAAGTTAAAGGGATAAAAATAGGCGACCCCATGGATATATTATCCCAAATGGGCCCTAAAATTAATCAGCTAGAAATTGATAACATAGATACACTTGTTAAAGAATCTGTAAATCAGGGAGCAGAAATAGCGACAGGAGGTAAAACAGCTTTAGTTACAGATTTTGAAAAAGGCTTTTGGTACCAACCAACGGTGTTAACTAATGTAAAACAGAGTAATATTTTAGTGCACCGAGAGACGTTCGGCCCGGTTTTGCCTGTTATAAAGATAGACAGCCTGGAACAAGCTATTGAATATGCAAATGATAGCCAATTTGGGCTTAGTGCTTACGTATTTACTCGTAGACACGCGGATATCCAGCAATGTATCAATGATATAGAAGTTGGTGAGATCTATGTGAACCGAGGCATGGGGGAACAGCACCAAGGCTTTCACAATGGCTGGAAAATGAGTGGATTTGGCGGCGAAGATGGCCGCTATGGCATCGAACAGTATTTAGAGAAGAAAACGGTCTACTTGAAAGAATTTTAATTGCTGTATGGGTAAATGGTTACAATTTGAGAAAGCTTATATTTGAAGGTTAAGTAGCCATGAATACTGGCTACTTAATATTTTCTTTGAGTGCTGCGGTTGCTTTACGCAATTCCTTTTTCTTCAAGGCATCTATAATGGCTTGATGTTCGTTAACACATGCTTTAGCTGAACCTAAGCGCTTATAGTTCATATGCATTCTCATGACGATAGGGTACCAAAGGTTGGTCAACTCATCACCTCCAGCCTGTTGCACAATGTACTGGTGGAAGGCGATATCTAATTTAGTTACCTCGGTAAAATCTTCATTTTTAAATGATTTAGCAAGTCTATGGAGAATTTGTTCAAGATTTTCAAAGTCGTCTTCACTGAGTTTCCCAATGACCTGTTTAATGGCATAAGTTTCGATTCTAATGCGCATATCGATCATAAGATCTTGTAAATCTGGCGACAAAGTGCTGTTAACTGATACTCCGCAGTTGCTTTTCGATACCAGCAGGCCCTCTTTAGTCAGTTGTAATAGAACGTCTCTGATAGGGCCTCGCGAGACGCCAAACCTATCGGCGAGAGCCTGTTCATTGAGTTTTGTGGTAGGAGCAAGGTCGCCTGCAATTATATCAGATCGGATCTGTTCTGCTATCTGATCCCTTATTGGGATGATTTTGTTACTTAACATAATAGAAGTAAAGTGTCCTCAGTGTGATATTGTATTTAGTTAACAATAAGAAGATGCTGTTTATGTTCATAGATAATATAACATCTTGCTTCACCAAGCCTAGAACATTTATACGGTAGTTTTGTATAATGCTTTTATATAGTGCTTTAGTGAGCAAGTACAATGCTTGAGTTCTTAGAAATGTGAGAAAAGCGTCGCACTTTTATACATGGTTAAGTTATACACGATTGAGTATTATTTTGTGTAACATACCCATAGGTGATACATAGTCTTTTTCCCATGCTTTTCTTTTCTAGGTCTTTGTATACCTTCCTATATTATCATTTATCACTATTGTCGTTATTAAGTTTTCTTAAATCTCGACTTGGTTGTTATTTTTAGCCACATGATTAGCTTTATATCAAGTTGGCTCTTACTCTATTAATCCTTTTCCTTCACTATTTTACTTTTCCTTACTATTGTCTTCTGTCTTTTATTAAACCTAATCTTTTAAGCCCAATCTGCCTTGGGTTTAAAAAGTAATCAGCCCAAAGCATGGTTATCACAGCAATAGCGCCCGCTAATTCTACCTTCTTTTTTCAAAAATATTAATATTTTTAAAGACATTAATTTTTTTTGGTATGACCAATCCAGGGTGTTATTGTATAGGCTGACAGATAAAAATGCTTTTTGTTAGCTAAGGTATATTTTAAATTATTTTTTGTATTTAAGTTAAATTCATATATTTAATTTATGTTGAGTTTATATATGCATCATTATTTTGAAGATGAAATCATAATTTAATTTACCGTTAAGCTATATTCTTTATTGTATTACAGGGATTACAACAAGAAATAGCCTATGAACTGCTAATTTTTAAGACCGGAATGTCTTTGAATTTTTAAAGGTGTTTTGTATCAGTAAGAGATATATTTTTGTTAACTTAATAATTTAACTGATTTGCTTGATACAAATAAATGGAAAAACAAGTAGATATTTTTGAAATTTTCCTAACCTCTAAATCCTGTACATAGTGTTACATTATTTTTTAGAAGATAATTAAAAGCTATATATAAGCTAGCTAGGGTATAGTGATTCGTTATACGAAAAAAGCAAAAAAACATATCCAGTGGTCTATGCTTGGGGTGAGATAGCTGCTGCGTGCTCAACTTTACGCATATAGCGTTAAACTATAATATGAGTGGAGTACAGTGATATGTATCGACTTATTTATCCTGTTATATGTCTTTCGCTTCTCTTTATTATGAACTCTGTAAATGCGAACGATTCGCACTATCCTGGGGGCGCAAGTTTACCAGCACCTAGTTCGATACCCATTCAAGATTATGAAAAAAAATTGTATAGATGGTTAATGACCAGGCAATACAAAAAACTGAATTGGCGCAGAGACAAGACTGTGCGAGATACCGGGCCATTTATTAATAGCGTATATTATGGTACACATCCGGCCGTACGTATTTTCTATTCACCAGAGGTCATTGCTTGGTTAGAGAACAATCGCGAAGGTGAATTACCTGATGGCAGTATCATAGTTAAAGAAATGTTTATGCCTCCCGCAGTTTTCTATCAAGATATGGCACACAATCCAAAATATAAAAATCCACAAGACTATAATGATTTTATCGACAGCATGGTTTTCTCGTGGACAGTTATGGTACGAGATAAAACCGCGTCAAAAGACGGTTGGTTCTGGGCAAATCCCGGAGCACCAAAAGAAAATGAGTCTATTAGAGCTGCGATTAAGCGTCAGCTAGATACACTGCAAAGCCCGCCCGCTTCCGAGTTTGGTGCTCCATGCTTGCGTTGTCATGCTTCCGCCTCGCATCAATCGACATTCAGCGATCTGAAAAATATTTTAGGTTTCTCCACCGATGAGGAGCCGTTACGGTTTCTTGTTGATACTTCTTGGCGCACAAGTTCTCATTTTTCGCAATTTCCTTTGA